>JBMDXU010000046.1:0-15316 GCA_048594485.1 Pseudactinotalea sp.
CCACCGCTCCCGCACCGCGCAGGAACCCGTGCTCCTCGTGCGCGAGCTCGAGGATGCCGGGACCGTCGATGCGCGTGCCGAGGCGGCCGTCGCCGCGGGCGCTCCCGTCCGCGCTCATGGCCTTGAGCCCGGCATCCACGATCACCGGCTCTCCCCGTTGCGTGCTGACGACCGTCGCGTGCACGGTGAGAGCGCAGTCCGCGGTCTCGACGGCGCCGGTCCTGCGCTGGTTGTCGTCGCCGAAGACATAGGTGCCCGGCCGCATCTCGGTGATGCCTTCGACCGTCGGCGCGCTGTCGGCCCCCGGCGTCGAGCCGACCGAGACGACGTCAATCGCGACGCCCCGCGCTCTGGCGGCCTCGGCCACCTCGACCATGAGCCGGCCGACGGCGATGCCGGCGGCGCGGCGAGCCTCGCGGTCTGCGCCGTGCAGCGCCAGCTGCCCCTCGTGGGTGAACACGCCGTCGAGGCGAATGCCGTCGAGCGCGGCGATCTCCTCCAACTCGCCCGGCGCGTCGCGCGGGGCTGCGCCGGTGCGGCCGAGCCCGGAGTCGATGTCGAGACGCACGGCGACCGTGACGCCCTCGGCCGCGGCCCGCCTGGCCAGCGCCGCGGCCGAAGCCACCGAGTCGACACCGACCGTCAGCGGCCCGCGCGCCGCGAGCTCGATCGCCGTCGCGACGCGGGTCTCGCCGACCGGCGGGTAGGCCCAGAACACGTCGTAGCCCGCGTCGACGAGCACGGTCGCCTCGAGCGCCGTCGCGCACGTGAAGCCGACGGCTCCGGCCGCCGACTGCAGCGCCGCCACGGGGAGGCTCTTGCTCGTCTTCCAGTGCGGCCGAAGGGCCACGCCGGCGCGGCGGGCGACGTCGGCCATGCGCGCGACGTTGGCCTTCACCGTGTCGAGGTCGATCACGAGCGCCGGCGTCGGCACCTCGGAGAGGCTCTCTGGCAGGGTCATGCGTGTTCTCCTCGGGGGTCGGGGCGAGCGGCCACGTCTTCGGGGAAGTGACAGGCGACCGCACGGCCGCTCACGATCGGGGCGAGCGGAGGCGTCTCCTGCGCGCACCGTTCGACGGCCTTCCAGCAGCGGGTGCGGAACCGGCATCCGCTCGGCGGGTTCAGCGGCGACGGCAGCTCGCCGCCGAGGATGATCCGTTCGCGGCCGCCTGCACCGGTCGGGGTCGCCGAGACCAGCGCCCTCGTGTACGGATGGGCAGGGGCGTCGAGCACCTCGGCGGCCGGCCCCTCCTCCACGATCACGCCCAGGTACATGACGACGACGCGGTCGGCCGAGTGACGCACGACCTCAAGATCGTGGGTGATCATCAGGAACGCCGTGTCGCCGTCTCGACGGATGTCGGCCAGCAGGTTCAGCACCTGCGCCTGCACCGAGACGTCGAGCCCTGACACCGGCTCGTCGAGCACGAGCAGCCGCGGAGACAGGGCCATCGCCCGAGCCAGCCCGATGCGCTGCCGTTGCCCGCCGGAGAACTCGTGCGGGTAGCGGTCGAGCGCGTCGGCCGGCAGCGCGACGCGATCCAGCATCCGCACCAGATCGTGCTCGCTCGCCGCGATGCCGTGCGCGCGCAGGGGCTCTCGCAGGATCTCCCTCGCCGTGAAGCGAGGGTTCAGCGACGAGTGCGGGTCCTGGAACATGAACTGGATCTCGCGGCGCAGCCGACGGCGGCGTGCGCGGTCCGGCGCCGTGATGTCGTCTCCGCGGAACGCGATGCGACCCGACGTCACCGGGTTCAGGTGCACGAGCGCCCGCCCCATCGACGACTTGCCGCAGCCGGACTCGCCGATCACGCCGACAAACTCCGAGTCGTCCACGACGAGGTCGAGCCCGTCGACCGCGTGCACGACGCCGCCGCGTCGCCCGCCGGCGCGGAAGTGCACGGTGAGCCGTTCCACCGATAGGAGCGGCGCGGTCACGAGGCCAGCTCCATCCGGCTGTCGTCGCGGTAATGGCACGCGCTCAACCGCCCCGGCTGCGGCGGGAGCAGCAGCGGCGTCTCGTCGCGGCACCGCTCCGATCGCCCGACGAACCGGCACCGCGGCTCGAACGGGCATCCCCGTTCGCCTGAGCCGGGTCGTGCGGGCACTCCGGGAATGGTCGGCAGCGGCGTGCCCGGAGCGGATGCTCCAGGGCGGCTGGCCACGAGCGCGCGGGAGTACGGATGCCGCGCGTCGGTGAGGATGTCACGCGCGGCGGCCGACTCGACCGCCCGACCGGCGTACATGACGACGGCGCTGTCGGCGATCTGACCGATCAGCCCGAGGTCGTGGCTGATGAAGAGCACCGAGACGCCGAGGTCGTCTTTCGCCCGGAGCAGCACGTCGACGACCTGGGCCTGGATCGTGGCGTCGAGCGCCGTCGTGGCCTCGTCGGCGATCACGAGCTCCGGCTCGTTCACGAGCGCCATCGCGATCACGGCACGCTGGCGCATGCCCCCGGACCACTGGTGAGGATACTGCCGCGCGCGTCGCCCCGGCTCCGGCACGCCGACGAGCTCCAGCACCTCGACCGCTTTGACCCTGGCCTCGGCGCGCCCGCTCGATCGATGGTGGATGCGATACGCCTCGGCGATCTGGTCGCCGACGCGGTGCAGCGGGTTCAGCGTCGTCATCGGGTCCTGGAAGACCATGCCGATGCGGCCGCCGCGCAGCGCCCGCATCCGACGCTCTGGCCGACCGATCAGCTCCTCGCCGTCGAAGCGGATGGAGCCGGAGCGCTCGGCGCCCGTCGGCAGCAGCCCCAGCACGGCGAGGGCCGTCAGGCTCTTGCCCGATCCGCTCTCGCCCGCCACCCCGACGATCTCGCCGCGGCCCACCCTGAGGTCGACCCCGGCGAGCAGCTCCCGCGGGCCGTCGGGGGTGGGAAGCCGGACGACGAGATCCTCGACTCTCAGAAGCTCGTCTTTCATCAGCGCGCCTTTCTCGGGTCGAGGGCGTCACGCAGACCGTCGCCGATGACCATCGCGGCCAGCACGGTGAGGGCGATCGTGAGCCCGGTGGGGATCCACAGCCACGGCATGGACGACAGCACGGTGACGGACTGCGCTTCGGTGAGCATGTTGCCCCAGCTCGGGGTCGGCGGCTGCACGCCGACCCCGAGGAACGAGAGGGCCGCTTCGAGCAGGATCGCCTCCGAGACGAGCAGCGTCGCCGCGACCGTGACGTGCGGAAGCACGAAGGGCACGAGGTGGCGGCGCATGATGAAGGCCGTGCGCGAGCCCAGCACCTGAGCCGCCTGCATGAACTCCTCGCCGCGGAGGCCGATGACCACACTCCGCGCTATGCGGGCCGACGACGGCCAGGACAGCCCGGCGATCACACCGATGAGCATGCCGATGTGGGGGCCGAGCACTCCCGCGAGCACGATCGCCACGAGCACGGCGGGGAGCACGAGGAAGCCGTCGATCACGCGGGTGACGACCGTGTCGACCCAGCCGCCCGCCCACCCGGCGACGACGCCGACGAGAGTGCCGACGGTGACCGCGATCACCGCGGCGCACAGGCCGACCGCGAGCGACACGCGTCCGCCGTGGAGCAGCCGCGTGAGCACGTCGCGTCCGACCGAGTCGGTGCCGAGCAGGTGCTCGGGGCTCGGCGGCCGCCGCACGGCGCCCAGGTCGATCTGCTCCGGCGTGTACGGCGTGAGCCATGGTGCGGCGATGACCGCGACGAGCACGAGCGCGATGACGATGACGCCGCCCACGGCGAGCGCGTTCCTGCGGAACCTCCGCCGGGCGGCGGCCCCGGGCGACGCGTCGTCCTTGGGCCTGCGCAGCGCGAACGCGCTCGTGCGCGGCCGCATGTCGATCTCGGTCATCGCTGCCTCCGCACTCGGGGGTCGAGGATCACATAGGCGATGTCGGCGAGCAGGTTGCACACGAGCACGAGCACGGCCACGTACAGGCCGAAGCCGATCACGACCGGGTAGTCGCGCGCCTGCACGGCCTGGATCGACAGCTGCCCCATGCCGGGCCAGGCGAATACCTGCTCGACGGCGACGGCCCCGGCCAGGAACACCGGGATGTAGAGCATGAGCACCGTGATGAGCGAGAGCAGGGTGTTGCGCAGCGCGTGGCTCACCGCCCGCACGGGCCCTCCGCCCTTGGCGAGCACCGTGCGCACGTAGTCCTTGCCCAGCTCTTCGAGCATGCCCCCGCGCACGAATCGCGTGAACGGAGCTGCGACGGTCAGCGACAGCAGCGCCACGGGCAGCACGAGGTGGCGCAGGAGGTCGAGCATGTCACCGCCGCCCGACGACGTCATGCCGGCGCTCGGTAGCAGCCGCAGCTGCACCGCGAACACGTAGATGCCGAGCATCGCGAGGAAGAACCCGGGGAAGCAGATCGCCAGCACGCTCCCCGCGCTGATCGCGTAGTCCACCGGGGTGTTGCGCCGGGAGGCGGCGATGATGCCGGCGGGGACCGCGATCAGAGTGCCGATCACGAGGGCGCTGCCCATGAGCAGCAGGGTCGGACCCAGCCGGTCGGTCAGCACCTGGCCGACCGGCTGGCCCGAGGAGAACGAATAGCCCAGGTCACCCGAGAGCACGCCCCCGAACCAGCGCAGGAACTGCACCAGCACTGGCTGGTCCAGCCCCAGCTCGCGCCGCCGCGCGGCGATGTACGCCTCGCGGTCGGCACCGCTGAGCTCGGGCGGCAGCGTCATCTCCACCGGATCGCCGGGAGCCGCGTGCACGAGCGCGAACAGTCCGATCGCGATCGCGACGAAGATCACGACGCTCGACAGCAGGCGCCCGCTCAATGACCTGATCACCGTGTTCGTTCCCTACTGTCCCGAGACGGTCCACTCGGCGGCGTTCCAGAAGCCGTTCGTGGCGTCGCCGTTGGGCACGAATCCCGACAGCCGGTCGCTCACGGCCCAGATCGTGTCTGGTCGGTTCAGCCAGATGTACGGCACCTCGGCGTTGTCGATGCGCGCCGCGTCGGCGTAGGCGGATGCCCTGGCGTCGCGGTCGTTCGTCGCCGCGCCCTCGGCCAGCAGAGCGTCGAGCTGTTCGTCGCAGAAGAGCGAGAGGTTCGATCCGCCGGGGAACCGCGAGGCGCACGAGAGCACGGGCGCTGAACTGGCCGGGTCGATCGAGTACACGCCGCCGCCGAACAGCAGCAGGTCGAAGGACTTCGCCTGCAGCAGCGCGGACTGGCCTGCGGCATCCACCGGGTTGGCACTGGCCTGGATGCCGACCGCCTTGAGGTTCTCGACGATCACGTCGACCATGAGGTCGCGGTCGCGCTGGCCGTTGATCCAGCTGATCTGCACGGGGGTCGACGGGTCCCAGCCCGCCTCGGCGAGCAGGTCACTGGCCCGCTCGGGGTCGTAGGAGTACTCGTCGAGGTCGTCCGGCAGAGCCCAGTCGGCCAGGAACGTGCTGTTCAGCGGGCTCGCAGCGCCGCCGAGGATCCCGTCGACGATGCCCTCGCGGTCGATCGCCGTGACGATCGCCTGACGGACGCGTGAATCGCCGAGGAGGCCCTTCTCGGTGTTGACGGCCATGCGAGTGAACCCGGGGGATGCGGCGGTGCTGACCGTCACGTCGGAGATCGCCGTGACGGCGTCGAGGTCGCTCGGCGAGATCTGTACGAGGTCGATCTCGCCCGTGGAGAGCTGCGAGGTGGCGACGTCGCTCGTCACGAGCTTGAGGTAGAGCGCGTCGATGCCGACGTCGTCGCGGTAGTGCTCGTTCGCAGACAGCACCAGCTCTTGATCCGTGCGGTACTCGTCGAGCACGTACGGGCCCATGCCAGCGGTCGGCGCGGCGAAGAACTCGTTCTCCATGATCTGGTCGGCAGGCACGTCGCCGAGCACGTGCTCGGGAAGGATGAAGAAGATCGGGCCGTACGCGATGAGCGACAGGAAGCCCGCGTCTGGACGGCTGAGCTCGATCCGCACGGTGGTGTCGTCCGGTGCGGACACCCCGGCCAGCGCGTCGGCCGCCCCCGACTGGTAGTCGTCGTAGCCGACGACACCGGCCAGGCGCGAGGACTGCGCGCTGGCGACGGCGGGGTCGGCGAACAGGTTGTAGGTGAAGACGACGTCGTCGGCGTCGAAGGGCTCGCCGTCGCTCCAGGTCAGCCCTTCCCGGAGATGGAAGGTGTAGACCGTGGCGTCGTCGTCGACGTCCCATGACTCGGCGAGGCGCGGGACGTACTCGGCGTCCGGGTTCGTCGTCACGAGGTTGTCGTAGAGCAGCGACATCGCCAACTGCTCGCCGCCCGCGAAGGGCTTGAGCGGGTTGAACGAGGTCGGCTCCTGATACAGGTAGACGCTGGCGGATGTCGATGCGGGGGCGTCGGTGTCTGACGGCTCCCCCGCGGTGCAGCCGGCCAGCAGCACGACGGTGGTCGCCGCGAGCAGGGCGGTCGTTCGCTTTCGCATGGGTACCTCTTCTCTGATGTGTCGGGTGGTGCAGAAGGGGGGTGGTGCCCTGGGGCGTGTTCAGTCGGCCGCGACCGGCGTGCGGAGGGCTCCGAGGCCCTCGATCTCTGCGACCATGACGTCGCCGGGCTCGAGGTAGTCGCCCGTCGCGGCGCCGACGCCGGCCGGGGTGCCGGTGAGGATCAGGTCGCCGGGGCGGAGGGTCATGAGGCGCGACGCGAAGGACACCAGCTCGGCGACCGAGAAGATCATGGCGGCCGTCGTCGAACGCTGTCGCACGACGCCGTTGACCGTGAGCGTGAGGGCAAGGTCCTGTGGGTCCGGCACATCGGCCGCTGCGACGAGCCAGGGTCCGATCGGGGCGGAGGCGTCGAGCCACTTGCCCGCGAGCCAGTCGAAGAACACAGTCCACTCCTGGCCGTCGCGCGCGGTTCCGAAGTCCAACGACCGGGCCGAGATGTCGTTGGCTGTGACGTAGCCGAAGACGTGGTCGAGCGCGTCGCCGACCGGGATGTCGCGGCCTTCGGCGCCGATCACGACACCCAGCTCGGCCTCCCAGTCGAGCGTGCTCGTGACCGGCGGTCGCACGACGGGGTCGTCTGGTCCGGCCAGGCTCGTGTCGGGCTTGAGGAACAGCCGCGGAGTGCTGATCGCCTTGACGCGGTCGTCCGCTCCACCTTCGCGCACGTGCTCCTGGTAGTTCGCGGCGACGCCGATGATCTTGCCCGGTCGCGCGATCGGCGCCCGCAGTCGCACGTCGTCGAGCGCGAGTCGCGCGGTCACCGTGGTGCCGGGGGTGCCCAACTGCAGGTCGAGGTGCCCGCTGCCCAGCACGGCGACCTCGTCGCCGTCGAGGTAGCCGTGGCCCGGGGCACCCGCGTGGTCGAAGCTGACGTATCTCATCGTGGTCTTCTCTCTCGTGTCGTCGTCGGGGCCGCGCATAGCGCCGGCCTCACCACTGCGTCTCGCGGACGGCTCCGTCGGCCGCAGCCGCCTCGACGTCGTCGAGGAACCGCGAGAGCACGGCGAGCTCGTCGAGACGCGTCTCGATCGCCCCAGCGGCGTCGGCGTCGGCGAGCGCCGCGACGAGCATGGTCACGGAGTCGGGGCCGATGGACTCGAGCGTGCGCTCCCCTGCGGTGCGCACCTCGACCGCCGGTGACGTGAGGTCGACGACGGCCGAGCCGTGAGTGCCGTTGACGCGCACCCGCCCGGTGAGGATCTCGGGCGAGCCGCTCACGGTTCTCGTGAGGTGCAGACCCACGACCACCTGCCGGTCGGTCTGCGCCAGCACGCTCCAGCTCTCGCTGCCGCCTCGGGCGGCGTCGACGCGGTCGGCGCTCAGTCGCAGGCTCCCCCCGCCCGCGAGCCGCCGCGCGAGGTCGACCAGGTAGACGAGCAGGTTGCGCAGCTCGCCGTCCGGGGACGGCCCGTCGCCACGCGCGACGACGAGCTCCGCGTGGACGGCGCGGAGCAGGCCGAGCTCGCCCGTGTGCACCGCGCGCAGCATCCGCGTGAACGAGGGATGCGCGCTGAAGTGGTGACCGGCCAGCACCGACGCACCGGGCAGGGCCGCGGCGAGCGCGTCGAGGGCGGTCGTGGAGTCGAGGGTGGGCTTGTCGAGGAGCACGGGCACCCCGGCGGCCTGCGCGGCGCTGAGCACGAGCCGGCGGCGGTCACCGCGCTGACAGCAGATGATCGCGTCGACGCCGGCGGTCGGCGGCTGGGGGTCCCGCGCGAGCTCGATGCCGAGTGCGGCTGCCACGTGCGCGGCACGGCGCACCTCGTCGTCGTCGGCCTCCGGGTGCACCCAGAACGCCGTGACCGCGAGCCCGGCGCGCAGCGCCGCCGGCATCCACATGTCCCGCTGATGGTCCTGGCCGGGAAGACCGTCCGACCCTGCCAGCATGATCCGCGTCATCGTCGTCCTCCCAGAGCGATGCTCGCGCCGGTGGCGAGCGACTCCTCGGCTGCTTCGGCCCAGCGGATCACCGCGAGGCTGTCGTGCACCGGCGGGAAGGCGAGCGCGGGGTCGCCGACCGCGTCGATGAAACGCTCGAGCTGCGCGGCGAACGACCGCTCGACCGCGCCGTCGGGGGTCCATCCGGCCTGACCGCGATCGGTCCACGCGAGCAGGCCGTCGGCGTCCCAGCGCCGCTCGACCGTTCCGGTGTCGCCGACGACCCGCAGCTGTGTGAAGGACAGGTCGCGGGGAATCTCGGCGCGGCTGATCTCGCAGCGCGCGACGGCCCCGCTCGCGAAGCGGAGGTCGATCACGAGGTAGTCGTGCACGTCGAGCGCTGCGCTCGTCGCCTTCTGGCCGACCGCCCGCACCTGGACGGGCGGCTCCCCCGTCCACCACGCGGCCAGATCCATGAGATGAACGCCGTTGTGCAGTGCGTGTCCGCCCGACTGGGCGCGATCGAGCACCCACGACGACCAGCCGCCCCACAGCCAGCCGCCGTTCATGACGATGTGCACGAACCGGACGGCGCCGATCGTGCCGCCGTGCACCAGCTCGGCGATCACCCGGGCCTGGGCGCTGTGCCGATGCGTGTGCCCGACGACCAGGAGCCGCCCCGCGTCTTCGGCGGCTCGCACCAGCACCTCGGCCTCTGGCGAGGTGAGCGCGAGGGGCTTCTCGATCAGCAGATGCCGACCGGACTCGATGATCGCGCGCCCCAGCGGGACGTGCGTGCGGTTCGGCGTGCACAGGATCACGGCGTCCACGGCGGGATCGGTCAGCACGTGCGAGAGATCGGTCACGGCCCGCGCCCCCTGGTCCGCGGCGAGCTGCTCTGCGGCAGAGCGGCGGGTGTCGCACACACTAACGAGCCGGCCGCGCGACGAGCGCGAGAGAGCCTGAGCGTGCGCGTGGGCGATCCCTCCCGCGCCCACGATCGCGAATCCCACCTGCGTGTCAGCGGTCACGTGTCGTCCTCCTCTGGAATGCGCCGGGCCGTGCGCCCGTCATCGTCGCGTCCTGCAGCACGGTCGTGCCGTTCACGAGCACGTGCGCGATCCCCGTGGCCTGCGCCATCGGGTCGGCGTCCGTCGCGGCGTCGCCCATGGCGCTGTCGTCGAACACGACGAGATCGGCGGGAGCCCCCTCGGCGACGACCGCGCGTCTGCCGATGCGCTGTGCCGGCTCGTCGGTGCAGCGACGGACGGCCTCTGCGGGGCTCAGGCCCAGCTCGCGCATCAGCCGGTACGCCCGCGGGAACGTGCCCCAGGAGCGGGGATGCGCGGCGGTCTCGGTGTGCGCAGGGGCGAGGGCTGCGCCGTCGGAGGCGATCGAGATCCAGGGCGTCCGCAGCGCTGTCTCGAGGTTCTGCGCGGTGGAGCCGACCACCGCGACGTCCACCGCGCCGTCGTTGTCGACGAGCAGGCCCGCCAGCCAGGTCCACGGGTCGGCGGGGTCTGGGCGGCGTCCGACGGCATCCGGCGTGGCCCTGGCCTTCATCACCGTGATCCCGTCCGGCTCGAACCCCGAGGCCTCGAGCCCCTCGATGAGCGCGGCGAGCGGCAGCGCGGCGCACGCGCGTTCGCCCGCGGCACGCACCTCCGGCGGCAGCAGCTGCACCAGGGTGGTGTGACCCGAGAGGTAGGGGTAGGCGTCGGCCGCGACGTCGACGCGCTGCCGCGCCCGCTCGACCCTGTCGAGCACGAGGTCGTAGCGCGCCGCGTCGTCGCCGATCATGCGCAGGTGAGACAGCTGCAGCCGCACACCCGTCGCCTCGGCGATCGCGACCGCCTCGTCGACCGCGGCGAGCAGCCCGTCGTGCGCGTAGGAGCGCAGATGCACAGCCAGCAGGGCGCCTTCGTCGTGCACGGCCTCGGCGATGGCGTGCAGCTCGTCGGCGTCGGCGCTCTGCCCCGGCGCGTACATGAGGCCGAGGCTCACGCCGAGGCAGCCGGCGACCATGGCGTCCCTGGCCGCGCGCACCAGCTCGCGACGATCGACCTCCCCGCCCTCGGCGGCCACCGCGGCCCGGAGCGTGCCGTGTCCGACCAGCGCGCCGACGTGCGTGGCGGCCGGGGTCGTCTCGAGCGCCGCGATCCAGCCCTCGACATCGGTCCAGGCCCAGGGCACCGAGCCGACGACGTCGACGGGGCCGATCACCTCTCGGGTGCGGTCGACGTCGCCGACCAGGGGCGCGGGGCTCATGCCGCAGTTGCCGACGACCTCGGTCGTCACGCCCTGTGTGACCCTGCTCTCCTGCCCCCGGTATGCCAGGCGGCTGAGATCGGAGTGGGTGTGGATGTCGACGAACCCCGGCGCGACGAGCATCCCCGAGCAGTCCAGTGTGCGGCGGGCCGGCACCGACGTGCCGCGGGGGACGATCGCGTCGACGCGTCGATCGACGATCACGACGTCGGCGGCGCGGAGGCTCCCGTCGACGACGTCGACGAGGGTTCCTCCCTGCAGCAGCAGATCGGGCTGGGTGCTCACGGGGGCTCCATCGGATTCTCGGGTGTGGCGATTCGACCATCGGGATTCGGCCCGGACAACTCCCGTTCGGCGACGCCGAACAGATCGCGACCGCGCTCCCTCGCTCACGGGGTGATCGTGACCGAGACGATGCCCGTGGTGTTGCGGGCGGTGTCGTACACGCGGTACTGCACGACCGAGCCGACGGGCGCGACGACCGAGACGCTGTGCGTCGCCTGCGGGGTCGGGAGCGTCGCGGTCGTCCAGGTCGTCGCGCCGGGGGCCAGATAGCCGACCGTCTTGACCCCCGACAGCGCGTCGGAGGCCGTGATGGTGAACCGCCGCGTCGCCGGGTCGCCGGTCGGGGCGAGCGCCGTCGTGGCGGTCGGCGCCGTGCGATCGATGTTGACGCTGACGGTGCGGACGGTCGACGTGTTCAGCGCGGCATCCGTCGTGCGATACACGAACGAGTGCGTGCCCTCGCCGTATCCCGAGGTGTCGACGGTCGCCGTCGCGGTGCTCGTCTGCCACCCCGAGCCGGTGTCGACCTGGATCGTGGGGGCGGAGTCGTGGCGATCCTGCGCGGTGAGGACGATCTGGGCGGGCGTCGCCGAGAACCAGCCGCTCGCGGGCTCGACCGGCGCCAGCTGCACGTAGGGGGCCACGGTGTCGGGTCCCGGCTCGGCACGATGGAACCCGGTGGCCGGGGCCCGCAGGGCCACGCCCGCGAGCCCCGCCCATCCCTCGCTGTCGGTGATCGTCACGCGGATGCCGGTCGCGGTGAGGTCGTGGCCGACGCCGAACCAGTCGAGCGTGTCGAGCCTGGCATCCTCGTACTCCCGCACCGACGACCAGGTCTTGGCCGCTCCCTCGCCCGTGGCGACCTCGATCACGGCCGACTCCTCATAGCCGGGCTTGAGCGCGATGCCGATCTCGCCGATCCGCACGGGGTCGTCGAGGTCGAGCTGCCAGACGTGGGGCGATCCGTGCGTGTGCACGCTGGAGTTCGCGACGGCCATGGTCGCGTAGTCGACGACGCCGTCGACCGGGCCGGTCGGGGCGAAGCCGGATGCCGTGTGCGTCAGGGTCGTCGTCACGGTCGCGTCGCCGTCGGCGACCAGGGAGCCGAGGGGGATCTCCTCGGCGTCCAGCTCGAGGAAGGTGCCGCCGATCGTGCCCGCCATCCGGTCGTAGTAGACGGTGAGCACGCTGCCGTCGAGCAGCTGCACCGAGCCCGAGTAAGCCTGGTCGCCGAAGTCGCGCGGACCGCGGTAGATGAGGGTCTGCTCGGTGCCTGCCCAGCCCGTCGCCGGGTCGTAGACGAGGCCGGCGGTCGGCCGCCCCTGGCCCCACGCGCGGGAGCGGTCTCCCCACGTGAGCAGCACGTTGCCGTCGCGCAGGCGGAGCAGGTGCGGGGCGTCGCCCTTGAGACCGGGGATGTCGACGGGCGCCGTCCACGTGTCGCCGTGGTCGGACGAGTAGCTCACCCGCATGACCGCGTCCTGCGGGTTGTACGAGGTGCGCGCGACCATCATGACCTCGCCCCCGCCGAGGTCGACGACCGCGGGCTCGACGTACCAGGTGGCGGGCGTCGTGGTGCCGGGGAGGTAGTAGTCGGGCCCCGACCACATCACCACGCGCTCGTCGTCGACGTCCCACGTCGCCCCGCCGTCGAGGCTTCGCAGCACGTGCGCCCCCGGAGCTCCCGCGTGTCCTCGCCGGTCGCGCATGGCCGTGAACGGCAGGAGCAGGTCGCCGTTGTCGAGCTCGATGAGCTCGCCGTTGCCCGCCGCATAGCCGTAGGTGCTGTCGTAGGCGACCGTGTCCGGCACGATCGGCGCCGACCACGTTGCCCCGTCGTCAGTGCTGCGGATGATGTTGATCGTGCGGTTGTTGGAACGGTTCGGGTTGTTGAAGTCGTAGTACCAGATGAGCACGTCGCCGTTGCGGAGCACGGTGACGTTGGGTTCCTTCTCGTCGGGCACGCCCGGGGTGTCGACGATCGTGGTCGGTGCCGACCAGGTGCGGCCCTCGTCTGACGAGGTGCGCATCGCGATGCTGCTGAAGTTCGAGTGGCTGGGCGAGTCCGAGTACGCCACGAGCAGCTCGCCGTTGGCCAGGCGCGCGATCGAGGGGAACCATCCGCAGTCGACCACCTCGTTCTCTTCGCGGCTCTTGGTCATGTCCCACGGCTCGCAGTCGGAGTTCTCGGGCGAGACGATCTCGACGTCGGGCTGTATGGCCAGGTCGATCTGGCCGACGGCGACGGCGGGGGCCGGCGCGAGCGCGAGGACGAGCGCGGCGGCGGCGAACGCTGCGGCGACGACGGACCTGTTCATCTGCGAACCTCTTTCCTGGCCCCGCCCGGGACAGGGGGTCGCCGGTCGCGAGGTGGAGACATGCAAGCACGGCCGTCGACGCGGTCCGCAGTCGTGTTCGCGTCAGCCGAACCGCGTCCCGCCGAGCCGGCGAGTGCGCCGCGTCGAGCCTCCGGCCGCCGCCCCTGTCACCCGGCGCGACGCCAGTCGCCGGGCAGCAGCTCCGGCCCTCCGGTGAACGGATAGGTGGGGACACTGCGGAAGCCCTCGACGAACCTCCACCCTGTGCCGGCGGCGCGGACCTCGGCCTGCCGACGCGCATCCGCGATGTAGTCGTCGCCGTACGCCTGCTCCATCCAGTCCACCTGGCTCGCGTGCAGACGCAGCAGCTCCTCCTTGACCGGCTGCTGCGCCGAGATGTCAACGAGGAACTCGGGCTCGAACGCGATGCCTCCGAGCGTGTCCATCACGAACAGGTGCGGGATCCGCTCCAGCGCCGGATGCTGCGTCCGCACGTGCGGCACTGCCGACGGGATGCGGCTGTCAAGGGCGATCTGCCCGGCGATGCGGTGGTCGGGGTGATAGTCCTCCGTCGAGTGCACGAAGACGACGTCGGGCTTCGCCCGTCGGTAGGCATCGATGAAGGCCTCCCTGGTCGCGCGATCGTTGAAGAGCATCTCGTCGGGGAAGCCCATCCAGATGAGGTCGGCGCCGAGGCGTGCGGTGGCCGCCTCGGCCTCGCGGCGACGGCGGGCCGCGATCGCCGCGGGGTCGGGGTCTCCGCCCCCGACCTCGCCGTTCGTGGCGATCGCGAACGTCACCGTCGCCCCCGCCTGTGCGTAGAGGGCCATGGTGCCGCCGCAGAGGATCTCGATGTCGTCGGGATGAGCTCCGATCGCGAGCACGGAGAGGGTCGACAGGTCGTCTGGTCGTGTCGTCATGGGTGTTCTTTCTGCGTGCGGGGTCGGAGGGGATGCGGCGACGTCATTTCAGGCCGCTGGAGGCGAAGCTCGCCACGATGTGACGGCGCAGGGCGAGGAAGACCAGGACGACGGGAATCGCCGCGAGCATCGACACCGCGAGCACCTGGCCGTAGTCGGTGGCGTTGGAGCCGCGGAACTGCGACAGGCCGAGCGGGACCGTCGTCATGCCCGTGCTCCCCACCACGATGAGCGGCCAGAGGAAGTTGTTCCAACTGGCGAGAAAGGTGAGGGCGCCGAGGGCGGCCAGCGGCCCCCGCGCAAGGGGGACGACGATCGTCAAGAAGATCCGCAGCTCACCGGCGCCGTCGATCCGCGCCGCCTCGAACAGCGCGTGCGGAAGTCCCGCGAGGAACTGCCTCATCAGGAACACCCCGAACGCGCTGACCGCGCCGGGGATGATCAGGCCCGCGAAGCTGTCGAGCCATCCGAACGAGCGGACCTGCACGAACAGCGGGATCATGATGGCCTGGAACGGCATCATCATGGCGGCGAGCGTCAGCACGAACAGCATCCGCCTGCCGGGGAACACGAAGCGCGCGAAGCCGTAGCCCGCCGTGACGCTCCCGATCAGGGTGAGCGCGGTGACCGCGATCGCCACGACGAAGCTGTTGGCGAAGTAGGTCACGAACGGCGACGACTGCCACCCGAGCACGTAGTTGTCGAGCGTGAAGCGGCTGGGCAGCTCGAACAGGCCGGTGCTCATGACCTCGCCGGTCGGGGTGAACGACGACTTGAGCGCCCAGAGCAGCGGCGTGGCGACGAGCAGGGCCGCGACCACGAGGAGCAGGTGGGGGCCGATACGGCGCACGGAGCGAATGGACGGGGCCTCAGTCGTCATGGGAACTCCTCAGGGCGCGGAACTGGGCGATGGCGAACACGATGGCGATGACCAGCAGCACGACCGCCATCGCCGAGGCCTTCCCGACGTTTCCGAACGAGAAGCCGACCTGGTAGATGTACAGCGACAGGGTCTGGGTGGCGCCGCCTGGGCCGCCCTGGGTCAGCAGGTAGGGCTGGACGAAGAGCGTCAGCGCCTCCGTCGTCGCGATGACCAGCACGAACAGGAGCACCGGCCGCAGCAGCGGCACGATGATGTGCACGAGTCGCTGCAGCGGTCCAGCGCCGTCCATGCTGGCCGCCTCGAGGATCTCGGCCGGGATGTCCTGCAG
>JBMDXU010000047.1:0-8775 GCA_048594485.1 Pseudactinotalea sp.
GACGCCGTCGGCGCGCAGCCGGCGGGTGGCCTCGATGCCGTCGAGCCGTGGCATGCGGATGTCCATGAGGACGACGTCCGGCACGTGATCGGCGACGGCGCGGGGGACCTCGTCGCCATCGCTCGCCTCGCCGACGACGTCGATCTTCTCCTCGCCGCCGAGCATGAGGCGGAGCCCGGCGCGGACGAGCGGGTCGTCGTCGACGACCAGGACCCGCACCGACGCCGCTCGACTCACGATCGCCACGGTAGCGACGCCTCGAGCACGAACGCGCCGTCGACGACCTCGGTGGCCACGGACCCGCCGTCGAGCTGGACGCGCTCGGCGAGTCCGATCAACCCCGACCGCGATCCCGGCACCTCGCTCGGGGCGACGCCGACCGGGAGCGGGTTGGCCACCCGCACTCGCACCGCGTCAGGCTCGTCGTTCGTCACCAGGACGTCGACGCTCGCGCCCGGCGCGTGCTTGCGAGCGTTCGTCAGACCCTCCTGCACCACGCGGTAGACGGTCCGTTGCAGCTGCGGGCGCAGACCGGTCACGCGCTCGGACACGGTGAGCGAGACGCGTTGACCCGCGGTCTCGGCGTCCGCCACGAGCGGCTCCAGATCGGCCACGGTGGGTTGCGGCGCCGCCGTGCCGAGCTCGTCGCCGTCGTCACCGAGCAGGCCGAGCAGGTCGCGCAGGTCCTCGAGCGCCTGGTGCGCCGACGACCGGATGA
The DNA here is from genome assembly GCA_048594485.1 of Pseudactinotalea sp. Taxonomy (GTDB): domain Bacteria; phylum Actinomycetota; class Actinomycetes; order Actinomycetales; family Beutenbergiaceae; genus Pseudactinotalea. The sequence continues at coordinate 719 of JBMDXU010000047.1, forward strand.
CCACGGCGGCCGCGCCGATCTCGTCGGGCTGCATCGGCTTGGCACTCGTCGCCCGCCGCTCCAGCGCACCGGCGTGGACCGACAGCAACGACAGCCGGTGCGCGAGGACGTCGTGCATCTCGCGCGAGATCCGGGCACGCTCGGCCTCCCGTGCGAGGGCGAGCCGCCGCTGCTGGTCCCGGCGCTCCCGCTCCGCGGCCTCGACGAGGGCGAGCACCAGCGCGCGCCGTGCGCGCACCGCCAGTCCGGCCAGGAGGACGGAGACGTACAGCAGCACCATGACGACGGTCCACTGCAGCATCGTCATGCCGTAGACGGGGACGACGAGCAGGTAGGGGATCGCGATCGCGAGGTGGGCGAGGCTGATCACCAGCGCGATCCAGGGCCTGCGCAGCGACGCGAGCGTGTACACCGCCACCAGCGCCGCAGTCCCCGCCGTGAGGAAGACGCCGCCTCCGATGCCTAGCAGCCCCGCGATCAGCACCGGGTGGCGCCGCCGCCACCACAGCGCGAGCGAGCCGAGCACGCCGACGGCGATGTCCCACGGGTGCCACCAGGAGGGCAGGTGCTGCCACGGCCCGAACGGGTCGCGGATCGTGGTGACGATCGAGATCAGCGAGACCACGATGGCGACGACGTCGACGGCGATGGTGCCCGGCGTCCGCTCGCCCCGCGCCGCCGCGAGCGCGCGGCGCACGCGCGCCGAACCGGCGCCTCCCGCCGCGTCCGTGCCCACCACCTCCGTGCTCACCCCGCCAGCGTAGGCAGCGCGGGTGCGTCAGCCGGTCGGGCTGCCCACCTCTGGCCGGATGGCTGCGCGATCTGGCCGATCGGCAGGCACGAGGAGGGACGCCGTCGGGCATCGTGGTCGGCATGACCACGGATGCACCCCCAGCGCTGCAGCTCACCGGACTCCGCAAGACCTTCGGCGAGAAGACCGCCGTCGACGGCGTCGACCTGACGATCCCCACCGGATCGTTCTACGGACTCGTCGGACCCAACGGCGCCGGCAAGACGACAGCCCTGTCGATGGCGGTCGGGCTGCTCCGGCCCACGGCGGGAACGGCTCGGGTGCTCGGCATCGACGTCTGGCAGGACCCGATCGCCGCCAAGACCGCACTGGGTGTGCTGCCGGACGGGCTCGCGCTGCCGGAACGCCTGACCGGAGCCGAGCTGCTCACCTACTGGGGCCGCCTGCGCGGCATGCCGGTCGAGGTGATCCGGTCACGGACCGCCGAGCTGCTGCGAGTGCTCGAGCTCACCGAGGCGGAGGAGCACGGTGCGGTGGTGCTGGAGTACTCCACCGGCATGCGGAAGAAGATCGGTCTCGCGACGGCGCTCCTGCACTCGCCCCAGGTGCTCGTGCTCGACGAGCCGTACGAGGCGGTCGACCCGGTCTCGGCGCGCGTCCTCACGAAGATCCTGCGACGGTTCACCGCCGCCGGGGGCTCGATCGTCATGTCGAGCCACGTGATGGGCCTGGTCGAGCAGCTGTGCGACCGGGTGGCGATCATCGCGGCCGGGCGGGTGCTCGCCGACGGCACGCTGGAGGAGGTCCGCGACGGCGGCACCCTCGAGGACCGGTTCGTCGCGCTCGTGGGTGAGCGCGACCTCGGCGCGGAGGAGCTGACGTGGCTGGGAGCCTGACCGCCGACCTGGTGTCGATGAAGTTCGCCCTGCTGCGCAACGGCCCGCGCGGGATGCGGGTCCTCGGCTGGGTGGTCGGGGCCGTGGCGGTGCTCGGCACCTGGGCGCTCGTGCTGCTCGCGGACCCGGCGGTCCGCACCGAGGTCGCCATGCTGTCCCTCGTGGTCTGGCTGGTGGGCGCGGCTCTCGGCCCGGTGTCGATGTCGGGCGCCGGCGTGCTGCGGCCCGAGTACTTCGCGCTGCTGCCGATCGACCGGCGTCGGCTGGCGCTCGGTCTGCTCGCCTCGACGTTCCCGGGGGTGGCGTCGGGGTACGTCCTGCTCGCCTGCCTCGTGGTGGTCGTGCCCGCGAGCGCCTCGTCGACACCGGTGCTCGCCGTGGCCGTCGGTGTCGTGGGTGCCGTGCTGTCCTGGGCGGTGGCGCTGACGCTGTCGCGCGTCGTGTACGCCGTGCTCGGTGCGGCGATGCGCACGCGGCTCGGCGTGGAGATCTCCGCGATCCAGTTCGGCGTGCTCATCGGCAGCATGCTGGCGGGGTGGATCGCCGTCACGGCAGCGATCCAGACGATCCCGGTGCTGCTGAGCCGCGGCATCGGTGCCGATGCGGCGTCGGTGCTGGTCTGGTCGCCGTCGTCGTGGGCGCTCAACGCGGCGACGGCGGTGCCGGACGAGGTGATCACGACGGCGTTGTGGCTCGCCGCCCTCGTGCTGCTCGGGGCGGCGCAGGTGGGTGCGGCGATCGCGCTGCTGCGTACCGACGTCGGTGGCGGATCGGCACGCCGCCGACGTCGACCGGTCGGCTCCCACGTCCTGCACGGGCGGCCGATCCTGCCGACGACGGCGGTGGGCGGCGTCCTCGGCAAGGAGCTGCGGCAGTGGTGGCGCGACCCGTGGCGCAGCCTCGAGCTGCGGACCTCGATCTGGACCGGCATCACGATCGGTGTCTTCGCGCTCACGGCGCCGTGGCTGCGGGAGTACGCCGCGGTCGCCGGGCTCGTGGTCGCGTTCATGGTCGCCCTGGGTGGGTGCAACCTCTACGGCCAGGACGGCACCGCGATCTGGATGACCGTCGTCGGCCAGCGTCGTGACACCGTGCGTGCCGACGTCCGCGGCCGGCAGCTCGCGACCATCCTGCTCTTCGCGATCCCCGCGTGCGTCGTCGCGCTGCTGTTCTCGGTCGTCGTCGGATCGTTCGCGGCGCTGCCGATCGTGGCAGCGCTGCTGCCCGCGCTGTTCGGGGTCGCGTCGGGTGTGTCGGTGCTGATGTCGGCCGTCGGGGTCTCGCCCGGGGTCGATCCGAGGCGCCGGGTCGGCCCGAACGACGCCGGGGGCGACCTCGGTCTGCAGGTCCAGGTCGCGATGTGGGGGACCGGTCTGCTCGTGGCGCCGACGCTGGCCGCCGTGGTGCTCGGAGTGACCGGCGTCGTCGGTGCGGCCGGGACGGTGCCGTGGTGGGCGATCGCCGTCGGCGTCGTCAACGGGCTGCTCGGTTACTGGGTGCTCGGGCTCGTGGCGATCGGGTACCTGCGCGATCGGCTCCCGACCGTGTTCGGTCAGATCCGGTACCGACGCAACGACGACAGCGGCGGCGGTGTGCTCGGCCGGTTCGCGGCCGCGTCGCAGAAGGCCGAGGACGCCGCCCGCGCCGCGAAGGAGAAGGAACGCCGCGAGAAGGTCGGCGCGTCCGAGGCGTCCTAGACTCGCCTCCCGTGATGAGGACGATCGACCTGCGCGGCACCGCGCTCAGCCCGACGGACCTGCGTGCCCGCCTTCCTCGGGCGGAGGTCGACATCGAGGTGGCGACCGAGCGGGTGCAGCCGATCCTGGCGGCCGTCCGGACCGAGGGCATCGCCGCCGTCGAGCGGTACACCGCGGAGCTGGACCGTTGCTCGCCGCCCTCGGTGCGAGTGCCGCAGGAGGTGCTCGCCGAGGCGGCCGACCGCCTCGACCCGCGCGTGCGCGAGGCGCTCGTCGAGGCGATCCGGCGGGCTCGGCTCGGGCACGAGGCGCAGCTCCCGAGCGACCGCACGACCGAGCTCGCCGAGGGCGCGCTCGTGCACCAGCGCTGGCTCCCGGTGCGACGTGTCGGGCTGTACGTCCCCGGCGGGCTGGCGGCCTACCCGTCGTCGGTGGTGATGAACGTGGTCGCCGCGCAGGTCGCCGGTGTCGACGCGCTCGCGGTGGCGAGCCCCCCGCAGCGCGACAACGGCGGCTGGCCCGACCCGAACGTGCTCGCCACCTGCGCCCTGCTGGGTGTCGAGGAGGTCTACGCCGTCGGCGGTGCGCAGGCCATCGGGATGTTCGCCTACGGCACCAAGGACTCGGGGGAGACCGGGTGCGAGCCGGTCGACGTCGTCACCGGTCCGGGGAACATCTATGTCGCGGCGGCCAAGCGCGCGGTGCTCGGTGTCGTCGGCATCGACTCCGAGGCTGGGACCACCGAGATCGCCGTGCTCGCCGATGCGAGCGCCGACCCCGTCTTCGTGGCCGCCGATCTGATCTCGCAGGCGGAGCACGACCCCGCCGCCGGATCGGTGCTGGTGACGGACTCGCCCGAGCTCGCCGACGCCGTCGGGCGTGAGATCGCGACGCAGGTCGCGCAGGCCAAGCACACCGAGCGCATCGCGACGGCACTGCGCGGCCCGCAGTCCGCCGTCGTGCTGGTGGACGACCTCGACCAGGGGATCGAGGTCGTCGACGCGTACGCGGCCGAGCACCTCGAGATCCAGACGGCGGACGCCGCCGCCGTGGCGGCGCGGGTCCGCAACGCCGGGGCGATCTTCGTCGGGCCGTACTCGCCGGTGCCGCTCGGCGACTACGTCGCGGGCTCGAACCACGTGCTGCCCACCGGCGGCACCGCCCGCTACGCCTCGGGCCTCAACGTGCACGTCTACCTCAAGGCCGTGCAGGTCGTCGAGTACACGGCCGCCGCGCTCGAGGCCGTCACCGATCCGCTGATCGCCCTCGCCGAGGCCAAGGACCTCCCCGCGCACGGCGTGGCGGCGGCGATCCGCCGTCGGTGACGGGGGACAGCACCCGTGCGCGCGGCGTCGTCGCCGCGTAGCGTGAACGTCATGGAGACCTTCTTCGACAGCATCCGTCGCCTCGGCTTCACCCGCGGGCCCGCCCGCATCGCCGGCGGGATCTGCGGCGGCATCGCGGCGAAGACCGGCGTGCCCGTGCTCGTCGTGAGGATCGCGATGGTGCTCGCCTTCCTGCTGCCGTTCGTCGGGCTGCCCGCCTACGTCATCGCGTGGCTGCTGCTCCCGTGGCAGGACGGCACCATCCCGGCGGAGCGTTTCGTCGCCCAGCGGTAGCGGACGCGTTTCGTCCGCGTGGGGGCGTAGCGTCGCTCGCATGACCGATCTGACGTCGACCGAGTTCGAGGACACCCCGGGGCTGCAGGACTGGCGTGCGCTGGCGCGCGGGGTCTCGGCCTGGTTCGATGCGCCATCGATGTCCGCCGGGGCGGCGCTCGTCGCGGAGCTGGAGGCCGACGGGGTGCTTGCCGAGGCCGCCGTCGACATCGCCGTGCGACCGCAGGGTGTCCGCGTCGTGATCCGTACCGAACGGGGGATCTCGGCGGCGGCCGCCGCGGCGGCTCGGCGGATCTCCGAGATCGCCGCTGATCGCGGTCTGACGGCCGAGCCCCGTCGACTCTGCGACGTCCAGCTCACGATCGACGTGACCGACCCCGACCAGGTGGCGCCGTTCTGGGCCGCGGCGCTCGGCTACGAGCGGCTCGGTGACGAGGACCTCGTCGACCCGTTGCGCCGTCAGCCGCCGATCTGGCTGCAGGACTCCGATCACGCTCGTCCGCTGCGCAACCGGATCCACGTCGACGTCAGCCGTGCGGCGCTCGGCGATGCCGGCACGCAGGCCGAGCTGCTGGCGCTGTCCGGCAGCGGCGAGCTCGGCGGAGCCTACGGCGTGTGCCTCGCCGACCGGGAGGGCAACGAGGTCGACGTGGTCCCGCCGGGCGACGACTGGGATCGGCAGGAGCTGGCCGACTGGGTCCTGATGTTCGGAGCGATGGCGCACTACCCGGTGACGTCGAGCGAGGGCGTCGCGCTCGTGGTGGCAGCCGCGGAGCTCGCGGACTCCTCAGGCGCCAGGCTGCTCGTCGATCTGACGCCGGAGGGAGTGACGTTCGACTCCGGCAAGGACGGCTGGGAGATGGACGACCGGTTCCCGGCACTGGCAGAGGCGCTCCAGGCGGCTGCCCGGGGCCGTGGGCTCGTGGCCGATGCCGACCCGCTGCGATTCGTCCAGATCGGTATCGACGCCGTCGACGTCGACGCGGTCCGCGACGTCTGGAGGGCCGTCCTCCGTTACGTCGACGACCCGCGTCGCGACCGTGGTGTGTCCGACATCGTGGACCCTCTCCGGCTGGGCCCGCCCGTCTTCTTCCAGGACATGGACGCCGACGACGCCGCTCGCCGTGACCAGCGCAACCGCATCCATGTCGACATCTACGTGCCGGCCGACGAGGCGCGTGCGCGCATCGATGCCGCCCTCGCGGCCGGTGGCCGCGTCGTCCGGGACGCCGAGGAGCCGTTCTGGGTGACGATCGCGGACCCGGAGGGCAACGAGATCGACATCGCCGTCATCCGCGGGCGGGAAGAGGTCTGGGGCTAGCGCCCGGTCACCGTCCGTCAGCGCTGGGCGAGGACCAGCGGGAGCACCGCGGCCGCTCCGGCGAGGCGCAGCAGCCGTGCCGCGTGCGTGAGCGTCCAGCCGGAGTCGGTGTGGTCGTCGACGAGGAGCACTCGGCGGCCGCCGAACTCCAGCGGCGGCGCCTCGATCCTGCGCACGACCCCGACGAGCCGCTGGGCGGAGTTGACGTCGTGGCGGCCCGGCGGCTGATCGCCGGCCGGCCGCAGCGCACCGAGCACGGGCAGCCCGAGCAGGTGGGCGACGCCGCCGGTGAGATGCCGGACCAGCTGCGGTCTCGTCGTGGAGTCGACGGCGACGATCGCGTCCACCTGCGGCGCCCACTCGCGCAGCAGGCGGGTGAGCGGCTCGCGCAGCGGAGGAGGCAGCTCACCGTCGGGACCGGCGAGGAGCTCGCGCAGCGGCAGCGACCAGCCCAGACCATCGAGCCGTGCGAGCGCCCGGCCCGGCTCGGGCTGCTCCTCGGCGGGGATGCGGCCACGGAGATCGAGACCGAGGGCGGCGAGCCCCGTCGGCCACTGGCGGCGCGGGAGGATCTCGACGCCGATCACGTCCAGCCCCTCGCGGGCGGTGGCGACGGCGTCGGCGTCCGGCGCTCCCGCGGGAGCGACCCCACCGCACCGGTCGCACCGACCGCAGGTCTGCCCGGGCTGCAGCTCGGGATCGTCGAGGCACCGTCGCAGGAACGTCATCCGGCACTCGGTCGTGGTCTCGTAGGCGAGCATCGCGTCCTGCTCGGCGAGACGGGCATCCTCGACCCGCGGGTACCGCTCGTCGTCGTAGCTCCATGGCTCGCCGGTGCCGGCCCAGCCGCCGCGGACGCGGCGGACGGCACCGTCGACGTCGAGCACCTTGAGCATCATCTCGAGACGGTTCCGGCGCAGGTCGACGAGCGGCTCGAGGGCGGCGACGGAGATCGCACCCTCGCCCAGGGCCGGCAGCTCGGCGAGCGTGGCCCGCACATCGGACTGCTTCGGGAAGCCCATCGAGCCGAAGTAGTCCCAGATCGCCTTGTCCTCGGTGGCCGGCAGGAGGACGACGTCGGCACGATCGACGGCGCGCCCGGCGCGACCCACCTGCTGGTAGTACGCGATCGGCGACGGCGGCGCGCCGAGGTGGATGACGAAGCCGAGGTCGGGCTTGTCGAACCCCATCCCCAGTGCTGAGGTGGCCACCAGTGCCTTGACCCGGTTCTCCTTGAGATCGGCCTCGAGCTGCTCGCGCTCCGCCGGGTCCGTCTGGCCCGTGTAGGAGGCGACCGGGTATCCGGCGTTGCGGAGCTGGGTGGCGGTCTGCTCCGCGGCGGCCACGGTGAGGCAGTAGACGATCCCCGACCCGTCGTAGCTGCGCAGGTTCTCGATCAGCCAGGCGAGCCGGGTCGAGGCATCGGGCAGCGGGACCACGGCGAGGTGGAGCGACGGTCGGTCGAGGCCCCCTCGCAGCACGAGCACGTCGGCGGGTGCGCCCTCCTCGCTCACGCCCAGCTGCTCCGCGACGTCGGTGGTGACACGCTCGTTGGCGGTGGCGGTGGTGGCGAGCACGGGGATGCCGACCGGGAGGTCGCCCAGGAGGGTGCGGATGCGGCGGTAGTCGGGACGGAAGTCGTGACCCCAGTCGGAGATGCAGTGGGCCTCGTCGATGACGACCAGCCCGGCGCTCGCCGCCAGCCGCGGGAGCACCTCGTCGCGGAACTCGGGGTTGTTGAGCCGCTCGGGCGAGCACAGGAGCACGTCGACC
>JBMDXU010000048.1:0-7245 GCA_048594485.1 Pseudactinotalea sp.
GTGGTGGCGGGGGGGGTCTCCAGTGCCCCAACCCGGTTCGGCGGCGGGGGAGCGTGGGGCCCGCCCCCCCACGACGCGGGTCAGTTGTCCGAGACAGTCCCGCCGGCCGCGACGATCTTCTCCTTCGCGGAGGCCGAGTAGGCGTCGACGGTGACGTCGAGCTTGACGCTCACGTCGCCGGTGCCGAGCACCTTCACCTTGTGCCCGGAGCGGACCGCGCCCTTGGCGACGAGGTCGTCGACGGTCACGGTGCCGCCGTCGGGGTACAGCTCGTTCAGCTTGTCGAGGTTCACGACCTGGAACGTCACGCGGAACGCGTTCTTGAAGCCGCGCAGCTTGGGCAGTCGCATGTGCAGGGGGGTCTGGCCACCCTCGAAGCGAGCCGGCACCTGATAGCGGGCCTTCGTTCCCTTGGTACCGCGGCCGGCGGTCTTGCCGCCCTTGCCACCCTCACCACGACCCACGCGGGTCTTGGCGGTGTGCGCACCGGGAGCCGGGCGCAGGTGGTGCACCTTCAGGCTCGCGGCAGCGCTCGACGGCGCGGTGTCCGTGGTCGTGTCCTCGGACTTCTTGTCCTTGGCCATGTCAGTCCTCGATCTCCTCGACGGCGACGAGGTGCGCCACCGTGTTGACCATGCCCCGGAGCTCGGGACGGTCGTCGATCACCACCGTCTGGCCGATGCGGCGCAGCCCCAGCGTGCGAAGCGTGTCGCGCTGGTTCTGCTTGCCGCCGATGCCCGACTTGGTCTGGGTCACCTTGAGCTGCGTCATGACGCGACAGCCTCCTTCTCGGCAGCGTTCGTGGCCCGGCCCTCGGCCTGCGCACGCAGGAGCGGCGCCGGGGCGACGTCCTCGAGCGGCAGACCGCGGCGAGCGGCGACGGACTCCGGCTGCTCCAGGTTGCGGAGCGCCTGAACCGTGGCGTGCACGATGTTGATCGCGTTGGACGAGCCGAGCGACTTGCTCAGCACGTCGTGGATGCCCGCGCAGTCCAGGACGGCGCGCACCGGACCACCGGCGATGACGCCGGTACCCGGGGTGGCGGGGCGCAGGAACACCACGCCCGCCGCGGCCTCACCCTGGACCGGGTGCGGAATCGTGTTCTGGATCCGCGGGACCTTGAAGAAGCTCTTCTTGGCCTCCTCGACACCCTTGGCGATCGCCGCGGGCACCTCCTTGGCCTTGCCGTAGCCCACGCCGACCGTGCCGTCGCCGTCACCGACGACGACCAGGGCGGTGAAGCTGAAGCGGCGTCCACCCTTGACGACCTTGGCGACGCGGTTGATCGTCACCACGCGCTCGACGAAGTTGCTCGCCGGGGCGTCGTCGCGACGGCGGCCGTCGCCGCCGCCACGGCGGTCGCGACGGTCGTTGCCCGCCCGGTCGCCGGAGCGCTCGTTGCCGGAGCCGGCGGCGGTGCTGCCGCCGCGTCCGCGCTGCGGTGCTGCAGCCATCATGCGTTCCTCTGCTCGTTGTTGGTCGTGGTGCTCACAGGGACAGGCCCTTCTCGCGCGCACCGTCCGCCACCGCGGCCACCCGGCCGTGGTAGGCGTTGCCGCCGCGGTCGAAGACGGCCGCCGTGACGCCGGCCTTGACGGCCCGCTCGGCGACCAGCTCGCCGACCAGGCGGGCCTTGTCGGTCTTGACACCCGTCGCGGTCCGGACGTCCGCCTCCAGCGTGGAGGCCGACGCGACCGTGGTGCCCGTGGTGTCGTCGACGAGCTGCGCCACGATGTGGCGCGCGCTGCGGTTGACGACGAGACGGGGACGCTCCGGCGTGCCGTGGATGCGCTTGCGCAGCCGCAGGTGCCGACGCGCACGCGCCGTGCGCTTGCCGCCACCCGTGCGGGCGATCTTGATGCCAGCCATGGCTACTTACCAGCCTTTCCGACCTTGCGGCGGACCTGCTCGCCCGCGTAGCGCACGCCCTTGCCCTTGTAGGGCTCGGGCTTGCGGATCTTCCTGATGTTCGCGGCGACCTCACCGACCTGCTGCTTGTCGATGCCGGCCACGGTGAACTTGGTGGGGCTCTCGACCGTGAAGGTGATGCCCTCCGGTGCCGTGACGGTCACCGGGTGGGAGAACCCGAGCGCGAACTCGAGCGCGTTGCCCTTGGCGACCACGCGGTAACCGGTACCGACGATCTCGAGCTTCTTCTCGTAGCCCTGCGTGACGCCGGTGACGAGGTTGGCGATCAGCGTGCGGGTGAGGCCGTGCAGCGAGCGCGAGGTGCGCTCGTCGTCCGGACGCGCCACCACGAGTGCGCCGTCGTCGTCCTTGCCGATCGTGATCGGGGCGGGAACGGTGTGCGAGAGGGTGCCCTTGGGGCCCTTCACCGTGACTGCGGCGCCGTCGATCGTGACGTCGACGCCTCCGGGGACGGGGACCGGGACCTTGCCGATGCGTGACATGGCTACTCTCCCTTACCAGACGTAGGCGAGGACTTCCCCACCCACGCCCTTCTTCGTCGCCTGCTTGTCGGTGAGCAGACCGGAGGACGTGGACAGGATCGCCACGCCCAGGCCGCCGAGCACCTTGGGCAGGTTGGTGGACTTCGCGTAGACGCGCAGGCCGGGCTTGGAGACGCGACGCACGCCCGCGAGCGAACGCTCACGGTTCGGCCCGAACTTCAGGTTCAGGGTCAGCGTCTTGCCCACCTCGGCGTCCGCGACGCTCCAGGAGGCGATGTAGCCCTCGGCCTGGAGGATCTCGGCGATGTGAGACTTCAGCTTCGAGTACGGCATGGACACCGTCTCGTGATACGCCGAGTTCGCGTTGCGCAACCGCGTCAACATGTCGGCGATCGGGTCGGTCATTGTCATCGGGCTGTTGCCCTTCCTCGTGGAGGTTTCCCTGCGCGCGCATCGGCGCGCGGGACCTGCCGCGTAGTGGTGGTTACCAGGAGCTCTTGGTCACGCCCGGGAGCTGACCCGCCAGGGCCATCTCGCGCAGGCACACTCGGCACAGGCCGAACTTGCGGTACACCGAGTGCGGACGCCCGCACCGGTTGCACCGGGTGTAGGAACGAACCGCGAACTTGGGCTTGCGGTTCGCCTTCTGGATCAGTGCGGTCTTCGCCATGTCAGTCCTCCTTGAAGGGGAAGCCGAGACGGCGAAGGAGGGATCGGCCCTCGTCGTCGGTGGTGGCCGTGGTCACGACCGTGATGTCCATGCCGCGGACCCGGTCGATCTTGTCCTGGTCGATCTCGTGGAACATCGACTGCTCGTTGAGACCGAAGGTGTAGTTGCCGTTGCCGTCGAACTGCTTGGCCGACAGACCGCGGAAGTCGCGGATGCGCGGGAGAGCGAAGCTCAGCAGGCGGTCGAGGAACTCCCACATGCGGTCGCCGCGCAGCGTGACGTGCGCACCGATCGGCTGACCCTCGCGGAGCTTGAACTGCGCGATGGACTTGCGGGCCTTGGTCACGATCGGCTTCTGCCCGGTGATCAGGGTCAGGTCGCGGATCGCGCCCTCGATGAGCTTGGAGTCGCGCGCGGCGTCACCGACACCCATGTTGACGACGACCTTGACCAGGCCGGCGACCTGGTGCGGGTTGGCGTGGCCGAACTCGTCCTTCAGCGCCGGCGCGATGGTCTCGCGGTACGTCGTCTTCAGACGGGGCGTGATGCGGACCGCCGGGGCAGCCTCGCTGCCTGCGGTCTCTGACAGGGTCTCGGTCATCAGATGTCCTTACCGGAGCGTCGCGCCACACGGACCCGCTGGGTCTTGGTGCGGCCGTCGCGCTCGACCTGCTCGGTGCGGTACCCGACTCGGGTGCCACGCTTGCTCTCCGGGTCCACGAGCATGACGTTGCTGACGTGGATGGGGGCCTCGATCGTCTCGATGCCGCCGGTGCGGGTGCCGCGCTGGCTCTGCGCCACCTTGGTGTGGCGCTTGACGCGCTGCACACCCTCGACGACGACGCGCTCCTCGAGCACCTCGAGGACCCGGCCCTGCTGGCCCTTGTCGCGGCCCGCGATGACGACCACGAGGTCGCCCTTCTTGATCTTCGCCATGGTCAGAGCACCTCCGGTGCCAGGGAGACGATGCGCATGAACTTCTTGTCGCGCAGCTCACGGCCGACGGGGCCGAAGATGCGCGTACCGCGCGGCTCGCCGTCGGCCTTGAGGATGACGGCGGCATTCTCGTCGAAGCGGATGTAGGAACCGTCGGGACGGCGGCGCTCCTTGCTGGTGCGCACGACGACCGCCTTGACGACGTCGCCCTTCTTGACGTTGCCGCCGGGGATGGCGTCCTTGACGGTGGCGACGATGGTGTCACCGATGCCGGCGTAGCGACGGCCGGAGCCGCCGAGCACGCGGATGCACAGAATCTCCTTGGCACCCGTGTTGTCGGCGACCTTGAGTCGCGACTCCTGCTGAATCATGTCTTTGCTCCTGTTGTCGTGCTGGTTCTCGCGCCAGGGTCTGGCTCGAGCCTTGCCGAACTAGTTGGTCAGCGAGGCCTTCACTTGGCCTTTTCGATGATCTCGACGATGCGCCACCGCTTGGTGGCCGACAGCGGTCGAGTCTCCTGGATCAGCACGAGGTCGCCGACGCCGGCGGCGTTGGCCTCGTCGTGCGCCTTGATGCGCGAGCTGCGCCGCATGACCTTGCCGTAGAGGGCGTGCTTCACGCGGTCCTGGACCTCGACGACGACCGTCTTGTCCATCTTGTCGCTGACGACGTAGCCACGACGCGTCTTGCGGTACGGGCGGTGCGCCGGCTGCTCGGCAGCGGCCTGCTCCGACGGCGTAGCCGCGGTGTCGGTGGAATTGGTAGCCATGGTTTCCTTGCTCACTTCTCGCCGGTCGTGGGCGCCGTGCGGATGCCGAGCTCGCGCTCGCGCAGGATCGTGTAGATGCGCGCGATGTCGCGACGCACCGTCTTCAGCCGCCCGTGGTCCTCCAGCTGGCCGGTGGCCGAGGAGAACCGGAGGTTGAACAACTCGCCCTTGGCCTTCTTGAGCTCGGCCACGAGCAGCTCCGACGTCATGCCGTCGAGCTCGGAGACGGCCAGCTCCTTCGAACCGATCGCCATCGCTCACTCACCACCTTCGCGGCTCAGGAACCGCGTCTTCATCGGGAGCTTGTGCTGTGCGCGGCGCATGGCCTCACGAGCAAGCTCTTCGGGGACACCGGCGAGCTCGAACATCACTCGGCCGGGCTTGACGTTGGCGACCCACCACTCGGGCGAGCCCTTGCCGGAGCCCATGCGGGTCTCAGCCGGCTTCTTGGTCAGCGGGCGGTCCGGGAAGATGTTGATCCAGACCTTTCCACCACGCTTGATGTGACGGGTCATCGCGATACGCGCGGCCTCGATCTGCCGGTTGGTGACGTAGGCGGGCTCGAGAGCCTGGATGCCGAAGTCGCCGAAGGCGATCGTGGTACCGCCCGATGCCGCGCCCGTGCGCTTGGGGTGGTGCTGCTTGCGGTGCTTGGTCCGCCGGGGGATCAGCATGGCTCAGGCCTCCGTCTCTGACGTCGGAGCGGCATCGGCCGCGGGGGCGGCGTCGGTAGTCTGCGCGGGAGCGTCGTCACGACGGCCGCGGGGGGCGCGGTCGCCGCCACGGTCCGGGCGGTCGCCACGACGCTGACGCGGGGCGGCGGTCGCCTGCTGCTGCGCGTACTCGCGCTCGGTCATGTCGCCCTTGTAGATCCAGACCTTCACACCGATGCGACCGAAGGTGGTCTTGGCCTCGAAGAAGCCGAAGTCGATGTTCGCGCGGAGGGTGTGCAGCGGCACGCGCCCCTCGCGGTAGAACTCCGACCGGCTCATCTCAGCGCCGCCGAGGCGGCCGGAGACCTGCACCTTGATGCCGCGGGCGCCGGCCCGCTGAGCGGACTGGATGCCCTTGCGCATCGCACGACGGAAGGACACGCGGGAGGCGAGCTGCTCGGCGATGCCCTGGGCGACCAGCTGCGCGTCGACCTCGGGGTTCTTGACCTCGAGGATGTTGAGCTGGACCTGCTTGCCCGTGAGCTTCTCGAGCTCGCCGCGCAGGCGGTCGGCCTCGGCGCCGCGGCGACCGATGACGATGCCCGGACGTGCGGTGTGGAGGTCGATGCGGACCCGGTCACGGGTGCGCTCGATCTCGACGCGAGCGATCCCGGCGCGCTCGAGGCCCGTGGCCATGAGCTTGCGGATCTCGACGTCTTCCTTCACGTAGTCGCGGTACCGCTGCCCGGCCTTGGTGCTGTCGGCGAACCACCGCGTGCGGTGGTCCGTCGTGATGCCGAGGCGGTAGCCGGTCGGGTTGACCTTCTGACCCATGGTCAGCGACCCCCTTCTGAGGTGCCGGACAGGTCGTCGACGACGACCGTGATGTGGCTCGTACGCTTGAGGATCCGGCTCGCACGCCCCTGGGCGCACGGACGGAACCGCTTGAGGGACGGGCCCTCGTCGACGAAGGCCTCGGCGATGACGAGGCTGCCCTCGTCGAACCGCTCGGAGGCCAGGTCGGCCTTCACGCGTGCGTTCGCGATCGCACTCTCGACGAGCTTGCGAACGGGCTCAGCGGCCGCCTGCGGAGCGAACTGCAGCTGCGTGATCGCATCGGACGCCCCCTTGCCACGGATCGTGTCGATGACACGCCGGGCCTTCTGGGGCGTGACACGCACGAACCGCGCCTGCGCCTTGGCTTCCATCGTGTGTCCTTACTTGTCTTTGAGTCAGTTCTTGAAAGGAGATCGGTCTGCGGCCCCGCGTCAGCGGCGGCGCGCCTTCCGGTCGTCCTTCTCGTGCCCGCGGAAGGTGCGGGTGGGGGCGAACTCGCCGAGCTTGTGGCCGACCATCGCCTCGGTGACGAACACCGGGACGTGCTTGCGACCGTCGTGGACGGCGAACGTGTGGCCCAGGAAGTCGGGCGTGATGACCGACCGGCGGGACCAGGTCTTGATGACGGTCTTGGTGCCCTTGTCGTTCTGCACGTCCACCTTCTTCTGGAGGTGGCCGTCGACGAAGGGACCCTTCTTGAGGCTGCGAGGCATCGTGGCTCCTTAGCGCTTCTTGCCGGTGCGGCGACGACGCACGATCAGCTTGTCGCTCGGCTTGTTCGGACGGCGGGTACGACCCTCGGTCTGACCCCACGGGCTGACCGGGTGGCGGCCACCGGAGGTCTTGCCCTCACCACCACCGTGCGGGTGGTCGACGGGGTTCATCGCGACACCGCGGACGGTCGGGCGCTTGCCCTTCCAGCGCATCCGGCCGGCCTTGCCCCAGTTGATGTTGGACTGCTCGGCGTTG
>JBMDXU010000049.1:0-3596 GCA_048594485.1 Pseudactinotalea sp.
GTTCACCTGGGTGCTCGCGCTGTCGGGGGAGGGGTTGTCGACCCCCGAGGTGTTCCGCGCGTGGGACGCGATGCATCCCGAGCCGGTCGAGGCCCCCGGCGTCGACCCGGACCTCATGCACGCGCTCGTCACCGGTGACGCGCGCGACGTGGCGCGACACCTGGTCAACGACCTGCAGCCGGCGGCGATCGCGCTGCGACCCGAGCTCGCGGACGTGCTCGAGGCGTTCGACGCGACCCCGGCGCTGGCGTCGCTGGTCTCCGGGAGCGGTCCGACGGTCGCCGCCCTCGCCTCCGGTCCGGCCGACGCCGCCGAGATCGCCGAGGCGATGAGGTCGGTCGTCGGAGAGGTGCTGGTCGTCACCGGCCCTGCGCTCGGCGCCCGGCTGGTCGAGCCCGTGCTGGCCGACCAGGACTGAGCGCGGCGACCCCGAGCCGCGGGTCAGTCGCCGTCGAAGGGCCGCATGAGGGCCCGCAGCGCATCGGTGAGTGCCGGGCGCTGCTCGACGGGGAGCGACGTCAGCAGGGCCGTCTCGGCCTCGAGGAGGTCGGCCATCGCGGCGTCGACGGCGGTCTCGCCCGTGCGCGTCAGCCGGACCACCACGACACGACGGTCGCTGGGATCGCTGTCGCGCTCGAGCAGTCCGGCGGCCGCGAGGCGGTCGATGCGGTTGGTCATCGTGCCCGAGGAGACGAGCAGCTGCGACATCAGCACCCCCGGGGTCAGCTCGTACGGGGCACCCGCTCGACGGAGTGCCGACAGCACGTCGAAGGCCCAGGGCTCCAGGCCGCGCGCGGAGAATGCCGCCCGTCGGGCGAGCTCCAGGTGGCGCGCCAGGCGCGAGATGCGGGAGAAGACGTGCAGCGGGGCGGGGTCGAGGTCGGGCCGCTCGCGCTGCCAGGCGTCGACGATCCTGTCGACCTCGTCCTCCATGGTGGTGAGGGTACGGGACCGTCACGGTCCGGCGTCGGGGGTCTCGAGAATTGACAACATGTTGTCAAGATGGCAGGATCGGGCCATGCCATCAGCACACGTCGCCGTCTACGACTCGCTCGCCGACTGGGAGCTCGGGCACCTGCTCGCCGAGCTCCGGACCGGACGCTTCACCGGAGTGCCCTGGACGGTGGTGACCGTCGCCGAGCACGCGCGTCCGATCACGACGATGGGTGGTCTCCGCCTCGTCCCCGACACCACCATCGACGCCGCCGATCCGGCGGCCACCGACCTCCTGGTGCTGCCAGGAGCCGACATCTGGGACGACGGAGGCGACGCCTGGGTCGACCTCGCCTCCCGCGCGCTGGCAGCCGGGACGCCTGTCGCCGCGATCTGCGGCGCCACGGCGGGCCTCGCCCGCGCGGGACTCCTCGACGACCGCGCGCACACGAGCGCGGCAGCCGAGTACCTTGCGGCCATGCCCGGCTATCGAGGCGGCGATCACTACCGCGCCGAGCGCGCCGTCGTCGACGGGGACCTGATCACCGCCGGACCGCAGTCGCCGGTGCAGTTCGCCGGCGCGGTGCTCGGACGACTGGGCCTGATGGACGACGACGTCCGCCGGGCGTACGAGGCCGTCTTCGCCGACGGCGACCCGAGCGGCTATGAGGTCCTCATGAGCGCCGCCCATGGTCGGTGAGGCCGCGTCCGCTCGCGCCGCCGCCGTCCCGGACCGGTCGACGTGGCCGGTGCCGGACCCCGAGTCGCCGGGCGGTCAGGAGCTCACGCGACTGATCCTGGCGACGTTCCGGCTCAACGACCGGTTGATGGCGGCCGCACAGCGGCTCGCGGCGGCCGGCGACATCACCGCGGCCTGGTGGCAGGTGCTCGGTGGTGTGCTCGACGAGCCGCGCACGTTCCCGGACATCGGGCGTCGGATGGGCATGACGCGGCAGGGTGTGCGCCGGATCGCCGGGATCCTCGTGGAGGAGGGTCTCGCGGAGCTGCGACCGCACCCCACCGACCGCCGGACCCAGCTGCTCGCCTGCACCGAGGCCGGCTACTGGGCGATCCGGCGGATCAGCGTGGAGCAGCACCCGTGGGCCGCCGGCGTCGCCGACCGGGTGCCGCTGGAGGAGCTGCGGGCGGCGACGGCGACGATGGACCGGTTGGTCGCGATCCTCGACGACGACGCACGCGACTGACCGGCGTCGGTCGCCGATCTAGCCGCGGCGGGCCCAGGTGCGCGTCAGCTCCGGCTCCGCCTCGAGACCACGCAACCCGTTCCACGCGAGGTTGACCAGGTGGGCCGCGACCTCGGCCTTGCCGGGGGAGCGGGTCTCCAGCCACCACTGCCCCGTCAGCGCGATCATGCCGACGAGCATCTGCGCGTACATCGGGGCGTACCCGACGTCCAGTCCCTGCCGGGTGAACTGGGCCGCCAGGATGTGCTCCGCCTGCGTGGCGACGTCGCCGATGAGCGAGGAGAAGGTGCCGGTGGCCTGCGCCACCGGCGAGTCGCGCACGAGGATGCGGAAACCGTCGGTGTGCTCCTCGATGTAGTCGAGCAGCGCGAACGCGGCCGCCTCGACCGTGACCTTCGGGTGCCCGCCGCGGGACAGGGCCGTGGTGAGCGAGCCGAGCAGGGTGTCGACCTCCCGGTCGACGATGACGGCGTACAGGCCCTCCTTGCCGCCGAAGTGCTCGTAGACGACCGGCTTCGACACCTGCGCCCGCAGGGCGATCTCCTCGACGCTGGTCGCGTCGAACCCCTTCTCGGCGAACAGCGACCGGCCGACCGCGAGCAGCTGCTCGCGCCGCTGCTGCCCGGTCATCCGCGGGCGACGGGGGGTCTCGGTCACCCCGACATCCTGGCAGACTGGTCCGGCGCGATCCGCCCTGGTGTAACGGCAGCACGCCGGCCTTTGGAGCCGTGCAGTCCAGGTTCGAATCCTGGGGGCGGAGCCGAACAGGCGGTGACGGCGCCGACAGGGTGGGAGCGCGCCGAGAGGGACCGGTGCACCGTTCCCTCCCGGCGTGATCGCTCCCTCTCGACGCGCCGTGCGCGGGGTGGCACGTGCGGCGGACGGCTACAGTTGCCCGGTGATCCGCCCCGCCGCCGTCATCGTCCTCGCTGCCGGTGCCGGCACCCGCATGAAGTCCGCGACACCGAAAGTGCTCCACCGGATCGGCGGCCGCACGCTGCTCGGTCACGTGATCGCCACCGCGCGCGGGCTCGAGCCGTCGCAGCTGGCGGTCGTGGTGCGGCACGAGCGCGCGCAGGTCGCCGAGCACATCGCGATGATCGACCCCGACGCCCTCATCGCCGACCAGGACGACATCCCGGGCACCGGTCGCGCCGTGCAGTGCGCGTTGTCAGCGCTCGACGGCGTCGCCGAGCCGATCGAGGGACCGGTCGTCGTCGTCGCCGGTGACGTCCCGCTGCTCGACACGGGCACGCTCGCCGCGCTGCTCGAGGCGCACACGGCCGACGGCAACGCGGTCACGGCACTGACGGCCGTCGTCGAGAACGCGACCGGGTACGGGCGGGTCGTGCGCGACGAGTCCGGCGAGGTCGCGGGCATCGTCGAGGAGAAGGACGCCACCCCGCAGCAGCGGGAGATCGCCGAGATCAACGCGTCGATCTACGTCTTCGACGCCGC
>JBMDXU010000005.1:0-7450 GCA_048594485.1 Pseudactinotalea sp.
AACAACGCCGTGCCGACCACCTCCGGTCTGGAGGAGATCTTCGAGGAGATCTCGCCGATCGAGGACTTCGGCCAGACGATGTCGCTGTCGTTCCGCGACCACCGCTTCGAGCCGCCGAAGTACACGGCGCAGGAGTGCAAGGAGAAGGACTTCACCTACTCCGCGCCGCTGTTCGTCACCGCGGAGTTCGTCAACTACACCACGGGCGAGATCAAGTCGCAGACCGTGTTCATGGGCGAGTTCCCGCTCATGACCGAGCGCGGCACGTTCATCATCAACGGCACCGAGCGCGTCGTCGTGTCGCAGCTCGTCCGGTCCCCGGGCGTGTACTTCGACCGCACGGCCGACAAGACGTCCGACAAGGACATCTTCACCGCCCGCGTCATCCCCAGCCGCGGCGCCTGGCTCGAGTTCGAGATCGACAAGCGCGACGCCGTCGGCGTCCGTGTCGACCGCAAGCGCAAGCAGTCGGTCACCGTCTTCCTCAAGGCGCTCGGACTGAGCGAGGCCGAGATCCGCGAGCAGTTCGCGGCGTACCCGGCCGTCATCGAGACGCTCGAGAAGGACCACGTCCACACGCAGGACGAGGCGCTGCTCGACATCTACCGCAAGATCCGCCCGGGCGAGCCGCCCACGGTCGAGGCCGGCACCGCGCTGCTCGACAACTTCTACTTCAACGGCAAGCGCTACGACCTCGCGAAGGTCGGCCGCTACAAGATCGACAAGAAGCTCGGCATCGACAAGCCGCTGAGCGACTCGACGCTGTCCACCGACGACATCGTCGCCACGATCAAGTACCTGGCCGCGCTGCACAAGGGCGACAGCACCCTCGAGGGTGTGCGCGACGGCAAGACCGTCGAGCTCCCCGTCGAGACCGACGACATCGACCACTTCGGCAACCGCCGCATCCGTGCGGTGGGCGAGCTCATCCAGAACCAGGTCCGTACCGGCCTGTCGCGAATGGAGCGTGTGGTCCGCGAGCGGATGACCACCCAGGACGTCGAGGCGATCACGCCGCAGACCCTGATCAACATCCGCCCGGTCGTGGCGAGCATCCGGGAGTTCTTCGGAACCTCTCAGCTCAGCCAGTTCATGGACCAGAACAACCCGCTCGCGGGTCTGACGCACAAGCGCCGCCTGTCCGCGCTCGGCCCGGGTGGTCTCTCGCGCGACCGCGCCGGCATGGAGGTCCGCGACGTCCACCCGAGCCACTACGGCCGCATGTGCCCGATCGAGACGCCGGAAGGCCCGAACATCGGTCTGATCGGCTCGCTCGCGACGTACGCGCGGATCAACCCGTTCGGCTTCGTGGAGACCCCGTACCGCAAGGTCGTCAAGGGCAAGGTGACCGACGACGTCGAGTACCTCACCGCCGACGACGAGGACCGGTACGTCATCGCGCAGGCCAACGCCGTGCTCGACGACAAGGGCCGCTTCGCCGAGGAGACCGTGCTCGTCCGTACCCGTGGCGGCGAGGCGATCGACGTCCCGGCCGAGAACGTGGACTACATGGACGTGTCGGCGCGCCAGATGGTGTCCGTCGCGACCGCGATGATCCCGTTCCTCGAGCACGACGACGCCAACCGCGCGCTCATGGGCGCCAACATGCAGCGCCAGGCCGTGCCGCTCGTGCGGAGCGAGGCTCCGCTCGTCGGTACCGGCATGGAGCGCCGCGCCGCCGTCGACGCCGGAGACGTCATCGTCGCCAGCAAGGCCGGTGTGGTCACCGAGGTGTCCGCCGACGCCATCGTCGTCTCGGACGACGACGGCGGGACGCAGACCTACCGCGTCGCCAAGTTCCGTCGCTCGAACCAGGGCACCTCCTACAACCAGCGGGTGCTGGTCGACGAGGGCGCGCGGGTCGAGGTCGGCTCGGTGCTCGCCGATGGTCCCGCCCCCGACGAGGGCGAGCTCGCCCTCGGCCGCAACCTGCTGGTCGCGTTCATGTCGTGGGAGGGCCACAACTACGAGGACGCGATCATCCTGTCCCAGCGTCTCGTGCAGGACGACGTGCTCTCCTCGATCCACATCGAGGAGCACGAGGTCGACGCGCGCGACACCAAGCTGGGCCCGGAGGAGATCACCCGCGACATCCCGAACGTCTCCGACGAGGTCCTCGCGGACCTGGACGAGCGCGGCATCATCCGCATCGGTGCCGAGGTCGGCGCCGGCGACGTGCTCGTCGGCAAGGTCACGCCCAAGGGTGAGACCGAGCTGACCCCGGAGGAGCGGCTGCTCCGCGCGATCTTCGGCGAGAAGGCGCGCGAGGTCCGCGACACCTCGCTCAAGGTGCCCCACGGCGAGTCCGGCACGGTCATCGCGGTCCGCGAGTTCAACCGCGAGGACGGCGACGAGCTGCCCCCGGGCGTGAACCAGCTGGTCCGCGTGTACATCGCGCAGCGCCGCAAGATCACCGACGGCGACAAGCTCGCCGGCCGTCACGGCAACAAGGGCGTCATCTCCAAGATCCTGCCGGTCGAGGACATGCCGTTCCTCGAGGACGGGACGCCGGTCGACGTCATCCTCAACCCGATGGGTGTGCCGGGCCGCATGAACGTGGGCCAGGTGCTCGAGACCCACCTCGGGTGGGTCGCCAAGCAGGGCTGGGACGCCGACAAGAGCGCCGACTGGGCGAAGAACCTCGCCCCCGAGGCCCTCAAGGGTGAGCCGGGAAGTCCTGTGGCCACGCCGGTGTTCGACGGTCTGCACGAGGACGAGCTCAAGGGGCTCCTCGACGCCACGCTCGTCACACGTGACGGCGACCGCCTCATCGACAGCTCGGGCAAGGCACGTCTGTTCGACGGTCGCTCCGGCGAGCCGTTCCCGGACCCGATCGCGGTCGGCTACATGTACATCCTCAAGCTGCACCACCTGGTCGACGACAAGATCCACGCGCGTTCGACCGGTCCCTACTCGATGATCACGCAGCAGCCGCTGGGCGGTAAGGCCCAGTTCGGTGGCCAGCGGTTCGGCGAGATGGAGGTGTGGGCGCTCGAGGCGTACGGCGCGGCCTACGCGCTGCAGGAGCTGCTCACGATCAAGTCCGACGACATCCCCGGCCGCGTCAAGGTGTACGAGGCCATCGTCAAGGGCGAGAACATCCCCGAGCCGGGTATCCCGGAGTCGTTCAAGGTGCTCGTGAAGGAGATGCAGTCGCTCTGCCTGAACGTCGAGGTGCTCTCCTCGGACGGCACGATGATCGAGATGCGTGACACCGACGAGGAGGTGTACCGGGCCGCCGAGGAGCTCGGTATCGACCTGTCCCGTCGTCCCGACGCGAGCACCAGCGTCGACGAGATCTGAGGTAAACGAGCCCCGCCGTCAGGCTCCATCCGGAGCCTGACGGCGCGAACCTCGATCACATCCTCGAAGACCACCCACGACCACAGGTCGAAGGAAGTAGGGAACCCAATTGCTCGACGTCAACGTGTTCGACGAGCTTCGTATCGGTCTGGCCACCGCGGAGGAGATCCGCGCGTGGTCGCACGGCGAGGTCAAGAAGCCGGAGACCATCAACTACCGCACCCTCAAGCCCGAGAAGGACGGCCTCTTCTGTGAGAAGATCTTCGGCCCCACCCGGGACTGGGAGTGCTACTGCGGTAAGTACAAGCGTGTCCGCTTCAAGGGCATCATCTGCGAGCGCTGCGGCGTCGAGGTGACCCGGAGCAAGGTGCGCCGTGAGCGGATGGGCCACATCGAGCTCGCCGCCCCCGTGACCCACATCTGGTACTTCAAGGGTGTCCCGTCGCGTCTGGGCTACCTGCTCGACCTCGCCCCGAAGGACCTGGAGAAGGTCATCTACTTCGCGGCGTACATGATCACCGAGGTCGACGAGGAGGGGCGTCGCGAGGACCTGCCCAGCCTGCAGAACGAGATCGACCTCGAGAAGAACGAGATCGCCAAGCAGCGCGACCTCGACATCGCCAAGCGCGGCGAGCGGCTCGAGGCCGACCTCGCCGAGCTCGAGGCCGAGGGTGCCAAGGCCGACGCGCGCCGCAAGGTCAAGGACTCGGCCGAGCGCGAGATGGCTCAGCTGCGCAAGCGCGCCGACGCCGACATCGAGCGCCTCCAGCTCGTGTGGGACCGGTTCGTCAACCTCAAGGTCGCCGACCTCGAGGGCGACGAGATGCTCTACCGCCAGCTGCAGGACCGCTACGGCAACTACTTCAAGGGCGCCATGGGCGCGGAGGCGATCCAGAAGCGTCTGGAGACCTTCGACCTTGCTGCCGAGGCCGAGAACCTGCGCGAGATCATCCGCACCGGCAAGGGCCAGCGCAAGACCCGTGCGCTGAAGCGCCTCAAGGTCGTCAACGCGTTCCTCACCACCACCAACAGCCCGCTCGGCATGGTGCTGGACTCCGTCCCGGTCATCCCGCCGGACCTGCGTCCGATGGTGCAGCTGGATGGTGGCCGCTTCGCGACCTCCGACCTCAACGACCTGTACCGCCGCGTCATCAACCGGAACAACCGTCTCAAGCGTCTGCTGGACCTCGGTGCGCCGGAGATCATCGTCAACAACGAGAAGCGGATGCTCCAGGAGGCCGTCGACTCGCTGTTCGACAACGGCCGCCGTGGTCGTCCGGTCACCGGCCCGGGCAACCGGCCGCTGAAGTCGATCTCCGACATGCTCAAGGGCAAGCAGGGTCGTTTCCGTCAGAACCTGCTCGGCAAGCGCGTCGACTACTCCGGCCGTTCGGTCATCGTGGTCGGCCCGCAGCTCAAGCTGCACCAGTGCGGTCTGCCCAAGCAGATGGCGCTCGAGCTGTTCAAGCCGTTCGTCATGAAGCGCCTGGTGGACCTCAACCACGCCCAGAACATCAAGTCCGCCAAGCGGATGGTCGAGCGTGCGCGCTCGGTCGTGTGGGACGTGCTCGAGGAGGTCATCACCGAGCACCCGGTGCTGCTGAACCGTGCGCCCACGCTGCACCGTCTGGGCATCCAGGCGTTCGAGCCGCAGCTGGTCGAGGGCAAGGCCATCCACCTGCACCCGCTCGTGTGCGGCGCGTTCAACGCCGACTTCGACGGCGACCAGATGGCTGTGCACCTGCCGCTGTCGGCGGAGGCGCAGGCCGAGGCCCGCATCCTCATGCTCTCGAGCAACAACATCCTCAAGCCGAGCGACGGCCGCCCGGTGACCATGCCCACCCAGGACATGATCATCGGTCTGTTCCACCTGACCTCGGCCCGCGAGGACGTCGTCGGCGAGGGCCGGACGTTCACCTCGCCCGCCGAGGCGATGATGGCGTTCGACGCCGGTGACCTGGACCTCAACGCGGCGGTGACGATCCGTCTCGACGGGTTCGTGCCGCCGACCGAGGGCTTCGAGGCTCCGGAGGGCTGGACCGAGGGCGACTCGATCTCGTTCGCGACGACCCTCGGGCGCGCGCTCTTCAACGAGCTGCTCCCGGTCGACTACCCCTACATCAACAAGGTGGTCGACAAGAAGGTCCTCTCGACGATCGTCAACGACCTCGCCGAGCGGTACCCGAAGGTCGAGGTCGCCGCCTCGCTCGACGCCCTCAAGGAGGCCGGCTTCCGCTGGGCCACCCGGTCCGGCGTCACGATCGGCATCTCCGACGTCGTCACCCCCGGCAAGAAGGCCGAGATCCTCGCGGGCTACGAGGAGAAGGCGGCGAAGGTCCAGGGCCAGTACGACCGCGGTCTGATCACCGACGACGAGCGCCGTCAGGAGCTCATCGGGATCTGGACGCAGGCGACGGACGACGTCGACGCGTCGATGCGGGAGAACTTCCCGGACTTCAACTCGGTGTTCCGGATGGTCACCTCGGGTGCGCGAGGCAACTGGATGCAGGTGCGCCAGATCGCCGGTATGCGTGGCCTCGTGGCCAACCCGAAGGGCGAGATCATCCCGCGTCCGATCAAGTCGAACTACCGCGAGGGCCTGTCGGTCCTCGAGTACTTCATCGCGACGCACGGTGCCCGTAAGGGTCTGGCCGACACCGCGCTGCGGACCGCCGAGTCCGGGTACCTCACCCGGCGCCTGGTGGACGTGTCGCAGGACGTCATCATCCGTGAGGAGGACTGCGGCTCCGAGCGTGGCCTCACCCTCCCGATCGCGGAGGTCGGGCCCGACGGCGTCGCGCGTCGTCACGACAAGGTCGAGACGAGCATCTACGCCCGGACCCTCGCGGGTCAGGCGGTCGCTCCCGACGGCACGGTGCTCGGCGAGTCCGGTGACGACGTCGGTGACGTCCTCATCGACAAGCTCATCGAGTCCGGCGTCGAGAACGTCAAGGTGCGGTCGGTCCTCACGTGCGAGTCGCGCGTCGGCACCTGCGCCAAGTGCTACGGCCGTTCGCTCGCCACCGGCGAGCTGGTCGACATCGGCGAGGCCGTCGGCATCATCGCGGCGCAGTCGATCGGTGAGCCCGGCACCCAGCTGACGATGCGGACCTTCCACTCCGGTGGTGTGGCCTCCGCGGACGACATCACGCAGGGTCTGCCGCGCGTCACCGACCTCTTCGAGGCCCGCACCCCCAAGGGTGAGGCGCCCATCGCGGAGATGGCCGGTCGGATCTCGATCGAGGACACCGATCGGTCGCGTCGCATCACGCTGACGCCGGACGACGGCACCGAGGAGATCGTCTACCAGGTCACCAAGCGGTCGCGTCTGCTCGCTCAGGACGGCGACCACGTCGCCGTCGGTCAGCAGCTGGTCTCCGGTGCGGTCGACCCGAAGAAGGTCCTCCGCATCCTCGGCCCGCGTGCGGTGCAGAAGCACCTCGTGGACGAGGTCCAGGAGGTCTACCGCTCCCAGGGTGTGGAGATCCACGACAAGCACATCGAGGTCATCGTGCGGCAGATGCTGCGTCGTGTGACCGTGCTCGACTCGGGTGAGTCGAACCTGCTGCCCGGCGAGCTCGCCGAGCGTGGCCGGTTCGAGGACGAGAACCGTCGTGTGGTCTCCGAGGGCGGCACGCCGGCCTCGGGTCGTCCGGAGCTGATGGGGATCACCAAGGCCTCGCTGGCCACCGACTCGTGGCTGTCCGCCGCGTCGTTCCAGGAGACCACCAAGGTGCTGACCGAGGCCGCGATGAGCGGTCGCTCGGACTCCCTGCTCGGCCTCAAGGAGAACGTCATCCTCGGAAAGCTCATCCCGGCGGGTACCGGTCTTCCCCGGTACCGCAACGTGCGGGTCGAGCCGACGGAGGAGGCGAAGTCGGAGATCTACCCGAGCTTCGGCTACGACGAGATCGACTACGGGCCGATCACCGAGGGCGCCGACGCGATCGCGCTCGAGGAGCTCGACCTCGGCGGGTACAGCGACTACCGCTGACCCTCCACCGACACGAACGCCCCCGACCCTGCTGGGTCGGGGGCGTTCGTGCGTCTGGGAGCCTCACGCGACGAGTCCGGGGACCCGCCCGTCCCGGTGCGGCGGATCCATGCGCACAGGAGGACTCGTCGGTTCAGACCGCCGCGTCCGCGT
>JBMDXU010000050.1:0-20710 GCA_048594485.1 Pseudactinotalea sp.
CCGAGGTCTGGGCCCGGAGCCGGTGACCTCGGCCAGTGCGCTCGCTGCTGCGGGCGCCCAGTCGTCGTCGGTCACACCCGCCCCCTCCGGCCCGTGCCGCACCTCGCGGCCACCCCTGAGAATAGGCGGACCACCCAAGTCGTCGCACGGGCTGTGCTGCCCGTCCAGGTCCGGTCGGCGTCCGCCGGTGTCGAACGGTTCGCTCGCCGACGCCGTCGCCGAGCGACGCCGAACCCGGACGTCGCCCGTCCGCATGCCTCGTTAGCGTGGTGACATGGCCACACCCTGGACGATCGGCGCGGACGCCGCGGATCCTCAGCGCCTCGCCACGTTCTGGGCGGGAGCGCTCGGCTATGTCCCCGAACCGGGCTTCGACGGCCCCGACAACGCCTCGATCATCGACCCGGACGGCGTCGGTCCTGCCATCGGGTTCCTCCTGGTGCCCGAGCCCAAGACGGCCAAGAACCGTCTGCACATCGACCTCCGCCTGCCGGCGGCGGCCGACCTGGTCGGCGAGGCGCGGACAGTGGTGCTCCGGTCCCGTGTCGGCGAGCTGGAGGCGGCGGGCGCCTCCCGGGTCCGCGAGGAGTGGTACGACGCCGAGACGCTCGGCCACGTCGTCATGCTCGACCCGGAGGGCAACGAGTTCTGCGTCGCGTGAGGGGATTGCTGAGCTGGCCGCGGCGCTGACCGGTCGCGAGGCCCGGGTGACCGCGGGCGGCTATCGTGAGCGCGTCAGCACCGCCTGCCGCCAGGAGCACCGTGCGCGAGATCGTCGTCTTCACCGGTAGCGCTCACCGCCCTCTCGCCGAGGCCATCTGCGCGCACCTGCGGGTCCCGCTCTCCGCCGTCGAGATGACGCGGTTCTCCAACGACTGCCTGCAGGCGCAGCTGCAGGTGAACTGCCGTCAGCGGGACGTGTACATCGTGCAGCCGCTGGTGCCTCCCACGCAGGAGCACCTGATGGAGCTGCTGCTGATGATCGACGCCGCCCGCGGCGCCTCCGCAGCACAGGTCACCGCGGTCATCCCGCACTACGCCTACGCGAGGTCCGACAAGAAGGACGCCTCGCGCATCTCGATCGGCGGCCGTCTCGTCGCCGACATGCTGCAGACCGCCGGCGTCGACCGTGTGCTCACGATGACGCTGCACGCGCCGCAGGTGCACGGCTTCTTCAAGGTGCCCCTGGACCACCTGACCGCGCTCGGGGTGCTGTCGGAGCACTTCCTCGCGCAGGACCGTGCCGACTCGGTCGTCGTCTCCCCCGACCTCGGCAACGCGAAGACGGCGACGCAGTTCGCGCGGCTGCTGGGTCTCCCGGTCGCGGCGGGCAGCAAGCAGCGGCTCGCTGACGACCGGGTCGTCATCGACGCCATCGTGGGCGACGTCGCCGGTAGGCGCGCCATCGTGCTCGACGACGAGATCGCCACCGGGGGCTCGATCGTCGAGCTGCTCGACCGGTTGGCCGAGCAGGGCTGCACCGAGGCCGCCGTCGCCTGCACGCACGGGCTGTTCGTCGGCAAGGCGGTCGACCGGCTGCGGACGCACCCGATGATCACCGAGGTCGTCACCACGGACACCGTGCCGGCACCGCGCGGCTGGCCCGAGCTGAAGATCCGGTCGGTGGCCGGGCTCTTCGCCGAGGCGATCGCGCGCGTCCACGCCGGGGAGTCGATTGCGAGCCTGTTCGACGGCGTCGACCCCGCCCTCGGCCCGCCGCAGCCGAAGCTGTTCGGCTGAGAGGCGGGACCGCGTCGTGATCGAAACGGCTGACGGGCGAGCCCAGCACCGCGCCTCCCGGCCGGCGGCGGCCCGGGTCGCCGCGGTGACTCTGCAGTTCCATCCGGACTGGCCCCACCAGGGCCGGACGGTGATCGAGTCGATGGCTGCCGAGGGTCACTACCGGTCCCAGTTCGTCACCGGGATCTCCAACGGCGGGCTGACGGCGTTCCGAGGCGGCGACCGGTGGCGCTGGGAGAGCCGGCTGTTCGCCGGGAGGTACGACGACGCGGACCCGACGCAACGTCCCGTCTACGGAGCCTGGAACCGACGCGCCGACCCCTGGGGTGGTGCCATCCGGTTCGGGTCGTCGTACGTGCGCCTCCGTCCCGAGGCGGTCAGCCGGTCGACGTTCTGCTTCCCGGACTCCGTACTGGGTCCGGTGGACGTCGGTGACTCCGCGTTCCTTCCTCGCCTCTGCCGCTCGGCAGACGAGTCCGGCCTCGACGAGCTGGACGAGTACGTCGAGGCGCACGTCCACGGTCCCGTCAGCTTTCGCACCGACGTGGAGGCTCTGGTGCTCGACCCGTGCTTCATCGGGACGGACGTCGAGGAGGCCGCGGCGACGCTGGGGTGCCGGGTCGAGGTGCACCCGGGATTCCGCGTGTCGCCCGCCGACGTCGATCCGGAGTACCGCGGCACGCACATCGTCGAGCTGGCCCGTGCGCTCGGTGACGAGCTGACTCCTCGCGTCCTGGGTGACGCTGCTCGAGCCGGCGCCGCGCCGGCGCAGTCGATCAAGCAGGTCTGGCACTGCCTCGCCCGCTTCGGGCGAGGCTGACCGCGCAGCTCGACGCGAGGGCTGCGCTACTCCGCGAACTCGATCGAGCCGTCGCGGCGGCCGTTGGCGGCCAGCCGCTCCAACGAGACGGTGGCGACGACGTACCAGCCGAGCGGTTGACGGACTGCGTCGGCTCAACCATAGTTAGGTATATGCCTAACTATCACGTCGAGCTCGATCGTGTGCTCCGCGCCCTCGCGGATCCCACGCGCCGGGCGGTCGTGGAGCGGCTGGCGGCGGGACCTGCTGTCGTGTCTGAGCTGGCGGCGCCGTACGACATGGCACTGCCGTCCTTCCTGCAGCACCTGCGTGTCCTGGAGGAGGCGGGAGCGGTCGCGTCCGAGAAGCACGGGCGGGTCCGCACCGCCAGCCTCCGCCCGGGATCGCTCGACGTACTGCACGTCTGGCTCGGCCAGCAGCGCACGCCCGCCGAGCACCAGGCCGACCGGCTCGGCATTCACCTGACCCGGAACACCCCGAAAGGAGCCTGACATGACCCGCGTCCGTATCGACCTCTTCAGCTCGCTCGACGGCTACTCGTCGACGACCGATCAGACCGAGGAGAACCCGATGGGTAAGGACTGGGGCCGGCTCACGGCGGCGTACGGCGCCACCCGGACCTTCCGTCGGATGGTGCTCGGCGACACCAGCGGCGCCGGCACCACCGGGATCGACGACCAGCACGCGGCCGCCCACTTCGAGGGGGTCGGCGCCGAGATCATGGGCGCGGCGATGTTCGGCTTCCACTCGTTCCCGGACGACCCGGAGTGGAAGGGCTGGTGGGGCGACGAGCCGCCGTTCGGCTACCCCGTGTTCGTGCTCACCCACACGGCGCCGCGCGAGCCGGTCCCGATGGCCGGCGGCACGACGTTCCACTTCCGGAACGCCCCGATCGAGGACGTGCTCGCCGAGGCGGTCGAGGCTGCGGGTGAGCTCGACGTCCGGGTCGGTGGCGGCGTCGGTGTCGCTCGGGACTTCCTGCGCGCCGGGCTGGTCGATGAGCTGCACGTGATGGTCGCGCCGATCCTGCTGGGCCGCGGCGTGCGGCTCTGGGACGGCCTCCGCGGACTGGAGCTCACTCACGACGTGATCTCCGAGGTCGCCGACAGCGGGGTCATCCACGTGACGTTCTCGCGGAAGACGGCGTCGTGACCGAGGAACGACGGCTGGCGCGTGCGGGCTTCACCCTCGAGCGGGACTACCCGACCGCCGTCGACCGGGTGTGGGCCGCGTTCGCCGAGGAGGAGCAGAAGCGCTCGTGGTTCGGCCGGGACGACGCCTACCGCGCGGGCGAGTGGGCTTTCGACTTCCGGGTCGGCGGGCGGGACGTCGCGGAAGGTCGCTTCCACGACGGTCCGGTGTCGCGGTACGTCGCGACGTACGCCGACATCGTCGAGCACGTCCGTATCGTCACGACCTACGACATGTGGATCGACGGCGTGCACATGTCGACATCGGTGGCCTCGCTCGAGTTCGAGCCGATCGCGCAGGGCACGCGCTTCACGCACGTCGAGCACGGTGTCTTCTTCGACCGGTTCTGGGCGGACGGCCCGAACCGTGAGAGAGGCACCCGCGGCCTGCTCGAGAAGATCGCGACGCACCTGGCCTGAACCTTCGTCGGCCCGGGCCCGGGCCCGGCTCGGTCGAGGTTCACGCTCGTGGTCGGGCTCGGGAGCGATCTCGACCTCGGCCTGCTACCGGCGGCGGTCACGCAGGTCAAGGCTGTCGAGCCGTCGGATCTCGCATGGTCCCGGCCCGCCGAGCGGCGTACGGCGCGTTCGGGCGCGGCTGACTGCGCCGCAACACGGCCGGCCGCGCTACTCCGCGAACTCGATCGAGCCGTTGCGGCGGCCGTTGGCGGCCAGCCGCTCCAACGACACGGTGGCGACGACGTACCAGCCGAGCGCCGTCGCCAAGGAGATCCCGACGTCCCCGAGCATCGGGAGCCACACCGAAGGACCGGCGACGACGACGTCGTTCGCCTCGAGCCCGCGGATCACCTCGAGGGCGTGCGTCAGCGGGAACGCCTGCCCGATCCACTGCACCCAGACCGGCCAGAAGCTCAGCGGCACCGAGGCGCCGCAGACCAGCATCATCAGCGTGTACGACAGGTTCGTCGCCCAGTTGCGCAGCCGCATGTGCCGGAGCACCAGCGCCGCGAGCGCCAGCCCGTACCCGTAGGTGGTCACCGCCACCAGCACGAGCATGAGGAACGCGAGCACCCCCGAGACGAGCGTGAACCGCACCCCGAACAGCGGGCCGAGGAGGAACAGGGCCACCGACGCCGTCGCGATGCCGCTGGGCAGCCACTGCACCGAGCGGCCGAGGAACACCGGCCAGAGCGGGCCGGGCGCGGCCACCAGCAACGGGAGCGTCCCCGAGTACCGCTCGCGCGTGGTGGTGGACACGACGAGCAGGGTCTCCATCGCCGTCGCCATCACGGCCGAGCCGATGTAGAGGTATCGCATGTCCTCTTCGCTGCCGAGGAGCTGGCCGATCAACGCGTAGAAGATGACCTGCGCGACGATCCGGCCCAACCAGCCGAGCGTCCACGACAGCGGGGTGAAGGTGGCCGCGAAGTCGGCCCAGGCGTTCCGGGTCGAGGCCCCGACGACCCGCCAGAGGGTGCCGGCGGGCTGCCGGGTACCGGGACGGCGACGGGTCTCGACCTCAGTCATGCCCGAGCTCCCCGGTCGCCCGGACCTGCGCGAGGGCGCGCCCGATCAGGTAGTTCCCCACGACGACGCCCGCCGTGCCCAGGCCGAGGATCGCGATCAGGTGAAGACCGGGCGCAGGGACCTGGCCGGGCATGAGCGCGTGCCGGATCAGATCGGAGGCCCAGGAGAGGAAGACCAACCGCGTGACCGGCTCGAGCCAGTCGGGCAGGTAGGTCACCGGGACCAGCACCCCACCGAGGATGTAGAAGGGGTACGTCAGGGAGTTCTGGAAGGCGCGGGCGGCGCGTGTGCGGACGAACACGGCGGCCAGCACGACCGCGCTGCCCGCCGTCGCGTACCCGGTCGCGACGATCGCCATCACGAAGACCCACGGGTGAGGGATCGGCACCACCACCCCGAACGCGAGCGCCGCGACCAGCCAGGACTCCACGAAGCCGATCATCGAGACGCACGTGACGGCGGCGATCCGCCCGCCGATGACGGCCGGGAACGGCGTCGGCGCGGCGACGAGCGCTTCCAAGGAGCCGTTCTCGCGCTCGCTCTCGACCGTGTCCCCGGACGTCTGCAGCGCCATCTGCCAGAGCACGAGCAGGGCCGGGGCCAGGACGGCGAACGGCGCGAGGTCGCGCTTGCCGGCGTGGATCATGATCGCGAGGAAGATCAGCGTCAGCAGGGGCGCGGTGACGAGCGCCATCAGGCGGTCGGGCGAGTGCTGCATCTCGCGCAGCTCACGCCGGAAGCCCGCGCTCAACCCTCGCGCGTTCGCGACGACGATCGACGTGGTGCGCGGCGCGACGGTGGCGGTCGTCACCGATCGACCCGCATGCCGCGCGATCCGATCACCCTCAGATACACCTCGGCGAGGTCGGGACGGGTGGTGGCGACGTCGGTGACGCCCAGGTCGAGCAGCAGCCGCAGGACCAGCGGGGCGGCGCCCTCGGCGGCCGTGTCGACCAGGATCTCGCCGGGTCCCGTCCTCTGCACGGACGCGACGCCGTCGACCTGCGAGACGGCGGCGACGACCTCGTCGACGCGCTCGGCCTGGATGTCGCTCGCCCGGACCCGTGCGAACCGGCTGATCCACGTCCCGAGCGTGCTCGGCCGCTCGGTGGCGAGGATGGCGCCGTTGTCGATGAGCGTGACCCGGTCGCAGATCGCCTCGGCTTCCGCCATGTCGTGGGTCGTGACGAGGATGGTGCGGCCCTCCTCCCGCAGCGACGTCACGAGGGTGCGGAAGTCGGCCGCCGCGACCGGGTCCATCCCGGTCGTGGGCTCGTCGAGGATGACCACGCGCGGGTCACCGATGAGTCCGCGTGCCAGGTGGACACGCTGCTTCATGCCGCGGCTGAACGTCTCCACACGCTCCTCCGAGCGGTTGGAGAGCCCGAGCCGGTCCAGCAGCGTGTCGACGCGCGTCCGCGCGGCGTGGCCGTTCAAGCCGTACAGGACCGCCCAGAACTCGAGGTTCGCGCGCGCGGTGAGCCGGGTGTAGAGGCCTCGCTCGCCACCGAAGACGATGCCGATCAGACGACGGACCTCGGCGGTGTGGCGAACGACGTCGTAGCCGCAGATCGAGGCGTGGCCGCCACTGGGCAGCAAGACGGTGGAGAGGATCTTGCAGAGCGTGGTCTTGCCCGCCCCGTTGGGGCCGAGAAGCCCGTGGATCTCACCATCGGGGATGTCGAGGTCCACACCACGGAGCGCCGTGACGACGGGTTGTCCTCGACGTCCCCCGTACTCACGTCGCAACCCCTCGACTCCGACAGCGGATCCCACGCTCAGACGTTACTGCATCACCCCGGTCGAGTCTCACCATGCGGACAACTCAGCCCAGGGCCAAATGCCTTGGCAGGAGGCGCCCGGCGGTCTACCGTTGCTCCACACGCGAAAGGAGGTGGTCCGAGACGTGAAGATTCTTGGGACTCGTGAGGTGACTGCCCACTAGGGCACTCACGCAACAAGCGGACGTCTGTCCCTCGCGGCGCGAAAGCCCTGTGAGACCACGGCAGTCACCCGAAGGCCCGCGGGTCGCACCCTCGTCCAGTGCGACACCTCCGCCCCGGTGCGGGGAGCGCGGGCCTTCGCCATGCCCTCGGCCAGGAGACGACGTCGCCCGCGCACCGCCGCGCGGGCTGGCAGGCTGGGGGCATGGACTTCCGGATCTTCACCGAGCCCCAGCAGGGCGCGACGTACGCGGACCAGCTCGCCGTGGCGCAGGCGGCCGAGACCCTCGGCTTCAGCGCCTTCTTCCGCTCCGACCACTACCTGGTCATGGGCGACGGCGACGGCCTCCCCGGTCCCACCGACTCCTGGGTCACGCTCGCCGGCCTCGCGCGCGAGACCTCGACGATCCGCCTCGGCACGCTGGTCACGTCCGCCACCTTCCGCTGGCCGGGGCTGCTCGCGATCAGCGTCGCCCAGGTCGACGAGATGTCCGGCGGCCGGGTCGAGCTCGGCCTGGGGACGGGGTGGTTCGCGCAGGAGCACGCCGCGTACGGGGTCCCGTTCCCCGACAAGCGCTTCGGTCCGTTCACCGAGCAGCTGGAGGTCATCACCGGGCTGTGGAGCACCGCCGTCGGCGAGACGTTCTCCTACGACGGCGAGCACTACCGGCTCACCGACTCCCCCGCGCTCCCCAAGCCCGTGCAGCAGCCGGTCCCGATCATCATCGGCGGCGGCGGCCCGACCCGCACGCCGGCGCTCGCGGCGCGGTTCGCCTCGGAGTTCAACGTCGGCTTCACCTCGCCCGAGGGTGCCGCGAGAGCGTTCGCCCGGGTGCGGGTGGCGTGCGAGGAGATCGGACGCGACCCCGGCTCGCTCGTCTACTCGTTCGCGCACACGGTCGCGGTCAGTGACGACCCGACCGTGCTGGCCCGCCGAGCCGAGGACGCCGGCGGCACGGTCGAGGGGCTGCGGCGCGACGCGCTCGGCGGCAGCGTCGCCGAGGTCGTCGACAAGCTCGGGCGCTACCAGGAGGCCGGTGTCGAACGCGTCTACCTGCAGGTCCGCGGCCTCGCGGACCTCGACCATCTCGACCTCCTCGCCCGAGAGGTCGTGACCCGGCTGTGAGGATCGGCTTCCACACCGGCTACTGGTCGGCGGGGCCGCCCCCGGGCGCCGCGCAGGCGGTCGCCGCGGCCGACGACCTCGGCCTGGACTCGGTGTGGACAGCCGAGGCGTACGGCTCCGACGCGCTGACGCCGCTGGCCTGGTGGGGTGCCGGCACCCGGCGGGTGCGGCTCGGCACGGGGATCGCGCAGATGTCGGCGCGCACCCCGGCGGCGACGGCGATGGCCGCGTTGACGCTCGACCATCTCTCCGGCGGGCGGTTCGTCCTCGGTCTCGGCGCCTCCGGCCCGCAGGTGGTGGAGGGCTGGTACGGCCAGCCGTACGCGCAGCCGTTGGCGCGCACGCGCGAGTACGTCGCGATCGTGCGCGGCGTGCTCCGCCGAGAGGAGCCCGTGACGGCCCCGGGACCGCACTACCCGCTCCCGCTGCCCGGTGGCCAGGGCAAGCCGCTGCGCTCCACCGTGCACCCGCTGCGAGCCGACCTGCCGATCCACCTCGCTGCGCAGGGCCCCAAGAACACGGCTCTCGCTGCCGAGATCGCCGACGGCTGGCTCCCCGCGTTCTTCTCCCCTCGGCTCGACGGCGCCGCTCGCGAGCACCTCGCCGCGGGGTTCGCGCTGCGGTCGCCGGACCGGAGGCCCGCATCGGAGTTCGAGGTCTGCGCGAGCGTCCCGGTCGCGCTCGGTGAGGACGTCGAGAGCGCGGCCGCGCTCCTCAAGCCGCACATCGCGCTGTACGTCGGCGGGATGGGATCGACGAGCGCCAACTTCCATCGCGAGGCCGTGCTCCGGCTGGGGTACGACGACGCCTGCGCCGAGGTAACCGAGAAGTACATCGCCGGCGACAGGACCGGCGCCGCAGCGGCCGTCCCCACCGAGCTCGTCCTCGACGTCGCCCTGGCCGGGTCGCCGTCGGAGCTGCGCGACCAGCTCGGTGCGTGGGAGGCGAGCTGCGTGACGACCCTCATCGTGCAGACCGACCCCCGGGCGCTCGCCCCGATCGTGGCGGCCCTGAGCTGAGTCGGGTGGGACGATGGCCGGAGGCGGGACGCCCCGCCGCTCGACGCAGGAGGTGACGGTGGCGCAGGCGCTCTACGCGCAGGTCTACGACACCCTGCGACGCCGCATCGAGGGTGGTGACGTGGCCGTCGGCGACCGGCTGCCCTCCGAGGCCGAGCTCATCGAGGAGTTCGGGGTCAGCGCGATCACGATCACGCGCGCGCTCACGATGCTGCGCACCGACGGCTTCGTCACCCGCCGCCCCCGGATCGGGACGGTCGTCGTGTCACGCGCGCCCCAGCACTCCGCCTCCGGCGCGAGCCCCCTCATCGGGTACGTCGTCCCCGAGTTCGACGACGCCTTCGGCACCCGGGTGCTGCACGGCCTGCTCGACGGCGTCCGGGATCGTGGCCATGTCGTGCTGGCCACCTCGCACGGCGACGCCGCCGCCGAGGAGCGGCTGATCGAGCGCCAGCTCGAGCGCGGGGTCGCGGCGCTGGTGCTGCAACCGTCCTCCAGCGAGTTCATCCCGCCCTCGGTCGTCGCGCTGGCGGCACGACAGTTCCCGCTCGTCGTCGTCGACCGCACCCTCAGCGGCATCCCGGTGAGCACCGTGGCCTCCGACAACGCCGGCGGCGGGCGGCTCGCGGCCGAGCACCTGTTCGAGCTGGGGCACGAGCGCATCGGGTTGGTGCTCTCGGCCTACGAGGTCTCCTCGCAGACCGAGCGACGGCGCGGCTTCGTCGACGCGCACGCCGCACGCCACGTGCGGATGGACCCCGCCGCCGTCGACACCGTGCGCTCGGTGGTCCCCGGGTCGCGGGTCAGCGCCGACGAGGACGTCGAGCATCTGGAGAGGTACCTGCGCACGCACGACGACCTCACCGCCGTCGTCGCGTCGGAGTTCCACACGGCCGAGCTGCTGCGGCAGGCCGCAGCCCGTGCCGGCCGCCGGATCGGCGACGACCTCGCGCTGGTCTCCTTCGACGCGCCGCCCGGCGACACCGGCACCACCCACCTGCGGCAGGACCAGCACCGGATCGGCCAGCGCGCGGCCGACCTCGCGATCGCGCAGCTGGACGAGCCGGGCGCGCTCGCGCAGGAGGTCGTGCCCATGGAGCTCGTGATCGGCGACTCCGCCGCCGCGGGCTGAGCCGCAGGCTACCGCCGTCTGGGGCGGCTCAGGCCAGACGGTGGCGCGCCTCCAGCGCCATCACACCCGAGAGCTGGGTCGACAGGTCGTTCGGCTCGGTCGCCGGGGCGGCCCAGTCGGGACCGGCGAGGACGATCCCGTCGACGCTCCCGACCTCGGCGAGCATCCTCGTGCTCGCCAGGACGAAGCCCGCGATCTCACGCCGGGCCGGGCCGGCGTCGAGCTCGGCGACCAGGTCGGGCACGTAGCGGTACCAGATGCCCTTGAAGAGCCCGCCGTCGCCCTGACCCTCCGAACGGAACACCAGTCCGGCCGTCAGCTCGCGGATCGAGAACAGTGCGGTGGCGCTCGCCTCGGCGAGCAGCGACGGGTCACCGTGATGGCGGTACGCCTCGACGAGCGCCCCGACCCACACGCCCTGGCAGTACGTGAACCGCCAGCCCCAGTCGACCTGGCCGTCGCCCTGCCGGTTGATGCCGTCGGCGACCAGCCCCGTCTCGGCGTCCACGAGCGTGCGACGCATCCAGTCGACCACGATGTCGGCGTGCTCGAGGTAGCGCGGGTCGTCCAGCTCGTGTGCCAGCCGGTACCCGAGGATCGCGAACGGCGCGTTCGACGGCGTGTTCTTGTAGTCGAGCTGCTCGCGCCGCCACGCGACGCTCGGCCCGAAGGTGTCGTTCCACCCGTGCTCGCGGATCTCCTCCCAGAGCGCGACGGCGTCGTCCAGGTACGACCGCTTCCCGGTGCGCTGCCAGAGCCGGTGCACGGCGAGCGCCATCCAGTTCATGTCGTCGAAGTAGTCGTTGACGAGCGAGCCGCCGTTGCGCTGCCGCACGGAGGCGAGGATCCGCTCGGCGCGGGTGAGGTCGGCGCGGCGCCCGGTGCGGTCGTACGCGTCGACGGCGGTGTCGATGGCGTGCGCGAGCCACCAGTAGTGGAACTGGTCGTCGGAACCGGGTGTGCTCGGCGTCGTGTTGTGCAGGAGCTGCGGCCACGGAGCGCCGTACCTCAGCTGCAGACCACGCTGGGCCGCGGCCGCCGCCTGCCGAGTGGACGTCGCTGCCGCCATGGGCGCGGTGGACGCGGAGGCCGGCAGTGCCGAGAGGGTCGCGGCGGCTCCACCGCCGACGGCGGCCATCAGCAGGGCTCGACGGGGCAGCTGGATCGAGGGCTTCGTCATGGATCGACTCCTTCGTCGTGGTGTCAGCGAGCCTGGGCGGCTCGCATCTCCAGCGCCATGGCGGCGCTGAGCTGGGTGGAGTACTCGACGACCGCGCGAGCGGGGCGGCGCCAGTCGTCGCCGGCACGCAGCACGGCCTGCTCGGCCAGGACGCTCACCGGCACCGGGTCCGGCGCACCGTCGGCGGGTGCCACCTCGCTCAGCGGCACCCGCGCCGACCGCCACAGGGCGTCGGTGCTGCGCTCGAGCACGTCGCGGATCTCCGGGACCTCGCGCTCGGTCAGCAGCAGCGCCGCGTACCGGAACCAGATGCCCTTGAACAGGCCGCCGTCGCCGCCGTCGAACGGGACGCCGTCGGCCGTGTTGTCCACGTCGACCGCGAACACGCCGTCGGGAGCGAGCTCGGCGATGCTGGCCCGGGCGGTGCGCTCGGCGCGGTCCAGCCAGCTCGCGTCGCCGCTCGTCCGGAACAGCTCGACGCAGGCTCCGACGTACAGGCCCGAGTTGTACGTGAACCGCCAGTCGTCGACGGCGTCGCCGCCCTCGCGGCCGAGCCCGTCGAGGACGAACCCGTCGTCGCGGACCAGGTGGTCCTCGAGCCAGTGCATGGCCTGAAGCGCGCGGTCGAGGTGCTCGCCCCCGGGACGCGCGCGTGACAGGCGCGCGCCGAGGATGACGAACGGTCCGTTCGCGGGCGTGTTCTTGTACCCCGGCTGCTGCCGGCGCCAGCTGACCGAGCCGCCGTGGATCTCGTTCCACCCGTCGGCCAGCACGTGCTGCCAGATGGTCGCGGCGTCGTCCTGCGCCGTCGCGGCGGCCGCCGGGTCGTGCTCCGCGAGGAGGGTCGCGAGCCGGAGCAGCGCGAGCCCGTACCAGAGCATGTCGTCGAAGTAGTCGTTGAAGAGCGAGCCGTCGTTGCGCTCGCGGATGTTGCGGGCCAGCTCCTGGGCCTGCGCGAGCCGCCGCGGGTCGCCGGTGCGCTCGACGGCGTCCAGGCGCACGTCGACGGCGTGCGCGAGCCACCAGTAGTTGAACGTGGCGTCGTCGCCGGTGGGGTGGGCGTTGTGGATCAGCTGCGGCCACGGCGCGCCGTGGAGGACGTCGAGGCTGTCCTGGGCGAGGTCGGCACGCGCGGCCCAGACGTCGCCGGTCATGGCACCGGGCCCGGTCACGTGGTCGCGAGGGCGTCGGTGGGGAGGTCCTCGGCTCCGCGGCGCACCCGGATCCCCAGCACGTCCAGGACCAGCTCGCAGAACATGGCGTCGGCCCACGAGAACCACTCGCGCGTGAACGCCGAGGGGTCGTTGGCGTCGAACGACTCGGTCATCCGCATCCGGTCGGCGTGGGTGCGCGTCAGGGTGGCGAGCACCTCGAGCTTCTCGTTCCGGTCGTCGCTGGTGAGCCCGGCGACCGCCATCGCGAGCGGCCAGATGTAGCCGGGCGGCGTGTGGGGGCTCCCCATGCCGTCGACGGCGCCGCGCACCCACGTCGGGTTGTCGTCGCTGAGGGCGAAGGCGCGGGTGCGCTGGTAGAGCGGGTCGTCGGCCGAGATCCCGCCGGTGAGGGGCAGCGACAGCAGGCTCGGCATGTTGGCGTCGTCCATGAGCAGGGCGTTGCCGAGGCCGTCGACCTCGTAGGCCCAGATGGTCCCCCGCTCCGTCTCGACGACGCCGTGGCGGGCGACGGCGTCGACGAGCTCGTCGGCGAGCGCTCGCGCGTCGGCGGCCAGGGCGGGGTCGGCCGAGGCGAGCGGGCCGTCGGCGAGCTCGGCGAGCTCGCGCAGCGACGCCGCCGCGAACAGGTTGCCGGGGATGTTGTAGTGGTACCGGCAGGCGTCGTCGCTGGGGCGGAAGGCGCTCCAGGTCATGCCGGTGACGGCGACCGGGGTGCCGCGGCCGTCGACGAGCGTGTCCGAGGCGGGGCCGTCGAGGCGCTCGAACGTGTAGGTGGACCGGGCGTCGTGGTGCTGCTCGGTACGCAGCGTGTCGACGACGATGCGGCCGGCCCGGGCGAGGTCGTCGTCGAGATGGTCGGTGCGGCCGGTGGCGCTCCAGAGCTGATGCGCGAGCTGGATCGGGAAGGCCAGCGAGTCGACCTCGTACTTGCGCTCCCAGGTCCACGGCGTCATCGCGGTCCGGTCGCTCTGGTGGCCCGCACCCGTGGGTCCGTCGTTGAACGCGTTCGCGTACGGGTCGTGCTGGATCTGCCGGGCCTGCTGGCGCACGATCGCCGCCACCAGGTCACCCAGCCCGGGATCGAGCGGGAGCAGCGCGACGTAGGGGCGCATCTGCGCAGCCGAGTCGCGGAGCCACATCGCGGGGATGTCCCCGGTGAGCAGGAAGGCGGTGCCGTCGCGGTGCGGCACGACGGCGTCCGCGATCGTGCGCGTCATGGCGTCGGCGAACATCGCGGCGGTGCGACCGTCGATCTCCTGGTGGGCACGCGCGGTGAGCGCGACCAGGACCTCGGTGCTCACGCTCATCGGAGCACTCCTGACGTCGTCATCAACATGGAGATTGAATATATCCAATAGCGACAAGGGTGTCCAGAGCGCTGCCGCCCCCACTCGCGCTCAGTCCTCGCCGTCGAAGAGGCCGCCGTCGAGCAGCCAGTGGTAGCGCAGCCGCAGCGCGCGTTCGGTGCTGGCGAGCAGCGCCGCCACGACCAGACCCGTGTTGAACCACCCCGGCAACGAGATGGGCGAGGTGAAGGTGCCGACCCGCTCGGCGACGGGCGGGATCTGCGTGATCTGCTCGGCGATCTGAGGGATCCCCAGGACGAGCGCCACGACGAGCACGGCGAACGACACGAGCCCGATGAGTCGGCTGACGCCGGGGTGCTTCCGCTCCAGCCGTGCGCGGCGACCCTCCGCCGTCACGGGGTCGGGCACGAGCTGCCGCTCCCGGCCGTCGTCCAGGCGGAGGTGGCAGCGCTTCAGGCCGTAGCCGCTCGCCTCCACCTCGATCACGCCACCCGGAATCGCGAACGCGGCGGGCAGCGTCGACGAGGACTGGTGGATCCCGTCCCGGTACAGGTGGGCGACGACCTCGCCGTTGTCGTCGCCCCACAGCCGGACGTCGACGGTCCACGCCGGGCCGCCGTCGGAGGCGGGCAGGTGGAACCGCGTGCGGGAGAGCATCTGCCACCAGCGGAAACGCGGGAGCGGATGGCCGTCACCCGCCTTCACGCGTCGGGCGGCTCGGCGACGCTTCCAGTTCGAGACCATCGCCGTCGACGCTACCGACGGCCAGGCGCCCACGCGTCGGCCGAACGACTGACCTGCCGCGTCAGCCGAAGGGCTGACCGATGACCGTCAGCCCCACCCGAGCGCGCGGACGGCGGCGGCCGCGACGGCGCCCAGCACCACGACGACGATGAACGGCGCCCGCAACCACAGCGCGATCGCGGCCACCGCGACGGCGACGAGACGGGCGTCGACCACGAGGGCGTCGCCGGCGGCGAAGGTCTGGGTGACGACGAGTGCGGCGAGCATGCCGCAGGTCACCATCGCGGCGGTGTGCGCGAGCCTTGGCTTCTCCAGCACGCTCGCAGGCACGAGATAGCCGACCAGCTTGATGGCCAGGCAGATCAGTGCCGCGGCCAGCACCCAGGCACCCAGGCTCATGACGC
Organism: Pseudactinotalea sp.; assembly: GCA_048594485.1. GTDB lineage: Bacteria > Actinomycetota > Actinomycetes > Actinomycetales > Beutenbergiaceae > Pseudactinotalea. The sequence goes on from JBMDXU010000050.1 coordinate 15,269, forward strand.
GGCCTCCCGCACGTGCGGTGGCTCGCGGTAGCGCCACCACGCGACGGCGGCGGTCACGGCCGCGGCGGCGAGGACCGGGATGCCCGGCGGTGCGAGCGGGATCGCCACGGCCGCGACCACCGCCGCCAGCACGCCGATCGCCTGCGCCTGGCGCTGTCGGAGCCGTGGCCACAGCAGCGCGAGGAAGGCGGCCGCGGCGGCACCGTCGAGGCCCCACCGTGCGGGGTCGCCGAACACGTCACCCAGGAGCGCGCCGGCGAGCGTCGCGAGATTCCAGAAGACGAACACTGCCGCACCCGTCACCCAGAAGCCCGCTCGCGCGGCCGGCGGGTCGGGCTGGGCGAGCGCGACCGCGGTCGACTCGTCGATCGTCAGGTGCGCGGCCGCGGGACGGCGCCATCCACGTGGCCGCACGAGCGACGCCATCTGCAGCCCGTAGAGGGCGTTGCGAGCGCCGAGCAGCGCCGCCGTCGCCAGCGCCGGCCCACCGGCGCCCCCCGCCCCGATCACGCCGATGAACGCGAACTGGCTGCCGCCGGTGAACATCAGCAGGGACAGCACGCAGGTCTGCCAGAGGTCGAGCCCCGCCGCGACCGACAGGGCCCCGAACGAGATCCCGTACGCGCCGGTCGCGAGACCGACGGACACACCCTGCCGGACAGCGGCGCGGACGGTCGGGGTCACCGCCCCACTCTGCCACCGCCGCGCGTCAGCGGCCGAGCCAGTCCTCGCGGGTGAGCTCGTAGACGACCTCGCCCTCCTCGGCGCCGGGAAGCGGGTCGTCCCAGGTGCGCACCTCGGTGCGGACGTGACGCATGCCGAGCCCGCGCATCACACCGCGACTGCCCGCGTTGACCGCCATCGTCTCCGCCACCAGCCGCGCGACCCCGACCACACCGAACGCGTGGTCCACGACGGCACGAGCGCCCTCGGTGGCCAGTCCCTGACGCCAGTTCGCACGTCCGAGACGCCAGCCGAGGCTCGCGCACCGCGGCCGTTGCACCACCGGCAGGTCCGGGGTGGCGTCCCACCACCCGACGAACGCGCCGTCCGGACCGAAGCCGACCCAGCGGCCGAGGCCGACGGCGTCCGCCGCGGTCGACGCGCACAACGGACCCCAGTGGTCCCGGGCCTCCGTCGCCGTGCGCGCCCGGCCGATCAGGTAGCGCATCACCTCGGGGTCGCCGTCGAGCTCGACGAGAAGATCGAGGTGCTCGGGCCCCAGCGGCACCAGCGTCAGCCTCGACGTCGTCAGCGTGGGGCGCACGGGGACACGCTAGTGGTGCTGCGGGACGAGCCGGTCGCCGGTCGGGACGAACCACGCTGCGCTGCGTTGGATACGATCGCGGCCTGACGAGGGAGCCGGTGTGGGCTGGTGGGACGAGCAGGTCGTGCCGCGGCTGACGGACGTCTCGCTCTCGCAGCCCGCCGTCACCGAGCTGCGGCGCCAAGCGGTCGCAGGACTGCGCGGCCGCGTGCTGGAGGTGGGGTTCGGCAGCGGTCTCAACCTGCCCGTGCTGACCACGACCATCGAGGCGCTCGACGCCGTCGAACCCTCCGACGTGGCGTGGCGACGTTCCGCCGCACGACGCGATGCGGCGCCCTTCCCGGTCCGCCGGATCGGTCTGGACGGTGCCCGGATCGCAGCAGGCGACGCGGAGTACGACGGCGCCCTGTGCACGTTCACGCTGTGCACCATCCCTGACGCCCCGGCCGCCGCAGCCGAGCTGCGGCGGGTGCTGCGGCCCGGCGCCTCGGTCCACCTGCTCGAGCACGGGCGCTCACCCGACGACGACGTGCTCGGCCGCCAGCTCCGGTACGAGCCGTGGCAACGCCGGCTCGCCGGCGGCTGCCATCTCGCACGCGACCCGGCTGCCTTGCTGCGCGAGGCCGGGCTCGACGTGGTGATCCTCGACCAGCGCTATCTGACGACCGGGCCGATGGCGCCCTGGACCTACCTGACCCTCGCCACCGCCCGCGCGTCCTGAGGCGCGTCGTCGCCCGGGTCCTCCGTGAGGTCCCACTCCCCGGGGCCCACCTCGAGCGGCTCACGCCCGCGCAGATGGATCGTCGCCGTCGTCTGCGGGGGGACGATGACCCGCAGCCGGAGGCCGTCGTCCTCCCGGGTCCACGACGCGCCCAGCTCGCCGTGAGGTCCGTCGAGGAAGAACGAGGCGTGCTCCAGGTCGCCGCGGGCGACCGGGTCGACGTCGAAGGCGCTCCAGCGGCTCGCCGTCATCCTCACCCCGGCGACCCGCTCGTACAGCCAGCGAGCCATCGCTCCCATGAAGTAGTGGTCGAGCGAGCGCTGCGTCGGCCCCCACATCTCCCACATCGTCGTGGCGCCGGCGTCCATCCATGCTCCCCAGCTCGGAGCGGACCGCCCGGAGGCGACGGCGACCGCGAGATCGGCGTGTCCGTGCACGCTCAGCACCTCGAAGAGCTCCGAGAGGCCGAGGCACCCGGAGTCGTGCCGGTCACCGCGGGCGCGGAGCTCGGCGGCCAGCCGCTCGACGACGGCGGGGACGTCGTCGGCAGGGGTGATGCCGAACGCGAGGGGAAGGATCGACGAGGTCGCGCGGTACGAGGGCTCGCGCTCGCTGCGGTAGCAGGACTCCTCACGGTCGAGGAAGGTGTCGTTGATGCGCTCCGCCAGCTCGTCGGCAGCGGCACGGAACCGCCTCGCCGCCGGCGCGAGGTCGTCGTCGTCGGCCACGAGCTCGGCACCCAGCCGCAGACCACGCACGAGGTAGCAGCTGGCGGCGATGCGCAGGTCGTCCGCGGGCGGCGTCCCCATGCTGCCGGGGGCGAGGTAGTCGCCGAGCGTTCCGGTGGCGAGGCCACCCTCGAGCTGGGACAGCTCGTGCTCGAGGTGCCGCACGACGACCTGCCGGCACCCCGGGGGCAACGCCTCGTCGCCGTACCACGTGCGCAGCCGCGACAGCAGGTACGGGTAGAGGGTCGTCCACTCCGGGGCCTGCAGGTACCCCCACCCCGGGGTCGGCGCGATGCAGGCGAGCCGGCCCGCGCCGTCCTCGGTGTCGGCGACGTCCTCGGCCCAGCCGGACATGAACGTCTGCAGGTCGAACTGGTGCAGCATCGCCTCGAGGGCGACCTGGGCATCCCCCAGCCAGCCGTTCTTCTCGTACAGCGGGGTGTCCGTCGGCTGGTGGTGGAGGTTGTTCCGCACCGTCAGCCGCATCGCCCGATCGATCCAGGTCAGCACCTCGTCACTGCAGCTGAAGCGGCTCACCTCCGCGACGGCCGCGTGCGCGTGCTGCGCCGTCATGACGATCTCGCTCGGATCCCGGATCCCCTCCACCTGCACGAACCGGAAGCCCTGGTAGCTGAAGCGTGGCTGCCAGTGCCTGCGCGGCTCGGAGAGGACGAACTCGTCGGTCGCGAAGCGGTCGGAGAACACGTGCTCGTTCTCGGCGACCACCCGACCGTCAGCGACCGTCTCGGCGTACCGGAGCGTGATCCGCGTGCCCGGCGCCGCGTCGGGGATCTCGACGCGGACCCAGCCCGAGAGCTGGGTGCCGAAGTCGGCGATCCAGGGGGCGCCGTCGCCGCCGAGCCAGCGCAACGGCGGGTGCGAGGCCTGCACCTCGATCGGTGGCCGACGACGCTGCTCCAGCACCCCGGGTGGTGGCGTGGCGGGGTGGACGGGCAGCCAGGACGAGGCGTCGAACCCGACGACGTCCCAGCCCTGCGGCTCCGCGCGCGCGTCGAAGGTCTCCCCCTCGTAGAAGGAGTCCACGCGCGTGCCGCCGCTCGCCCACCGCCAGGTCAGGTCGGATCCGATGACGTCGATGACGGCGTCGTCGGCGTCGAACAGCTCCAGGTCGACGCGCGCCATCCGCAGCCCGCGCCACGGAGCCTCGTGCCAGCCCCAGACGTTGGGGGTCGTCATCGCGTAGAAGCCCCTGCCGAGCTCGACGCCGATGACTGCCGGACCCGGCGTCGGCCGCACCGGATAGCTGGAGTACGGGATGCGACGATCGAACGCCCGCGTCCCCGATTCCAGCTCCGCACCGGTGACCCGGACGCCGTCGAGCGTCGTGACGTGCAGACCGAGGCCGGCGACGTGCAGCACGCCGCGTACTGTCCCCGGCGGGACGATCACCTCACCGCGCAGCAGCGGTGCTGCCGGACCGTCCTCGCCGGAGGAGATCCACACCCCGGTCCAGTGCCGCTCCGAGCTCACAGCTTGACCGCCGTCTGCGACAGGCCGGAGACGAAGTAGCGCATGAGGACGAGCACGAGCACCGCGATCGGGAGCGAGGCCAGGCAGAACGCCGCCAGCTGGATGTTGAAGCTGTCGAGGTTGGGCGACAGCGCGGGCGGGGTGAAGCCCGTGATCGCCACGGAGATCGTGGCGTCCGCGCCCTGCAGCACCAGCGAGGGCAGCACGTAGTCGCCGTAGAGGCCGACGACGTTGAGCAGCGCGAGCGCGATGACGAGCGGGCGTGCGAGCGGGACCGCGATCCGGGCGAACATCCACGCATGCCCGGCGCCGTCGAGCGTGGCCGCCTCGAAGAGCTCCTCCGGGATCGCCTCGACGGCGCTGCGCAGGACGACGACACCCAGCGCCTGTCCACCGGCCAGGTACGGGAAGATCAGCCCCCCCGAGGTGCCGATCAGGCCGAGGTCGACGATCTGCACGTAGAGCGGGATCAGCGTGATGAAGCCCGGGATGAGGAGCAGTCCGAAGATCGTGTAGAACCACAGCTCCTTCTCACGGAACCGGGTGCGCGCGAAGGCGTACCCGCTGGCCAGTGTCGTGAGGGCGATGCCGAGTGTCGAGACCCCGACCACGAGCAGCGTCCGCGGGTAGGCGAACCCGCTCGACTGCCACGCGAACACGAAGTTCTCCCACCGCGGGTCGAGCGGGAGCCCGAACGGCGACGCCTGCGTCTCGGGTCCGCCGCGCAGCGCGTTGACGATCATGAAGTAGATCGGCAGGTAGCACAGCAGCGCGACGACGAAGAGCGTCACGTTCGCCGGGAGCGACAAGGATCGCCGGGAGAAGCGCCGTCGAGCGGGCGACGGCTGCGCGGTCGCGTCGGCGACCGCCAGCGGGGGCACGGTGTCGGTGGTCATGCTTTCGTCCTCAGCAGTCGCATGTTGATGATCGACAGGGTCAGGACGACGACGAACAAGATCGTGCCGACCGCCATGCCGAACCCGTAGTTCCCGTAGGTGATGGCGCGTTGGTACATGTAGAGGACCGGCGTCAGGGTCGCGTCACCGGGCCCACCGCCGGTCAGCAGCAGCGGAACGGTGAGGTTCTGGGTGACCCCGATGATGCTGAGCACCAGCAGCAGCTTCCACTGCCCGAAGGTGAGCGGGACCTCGATGCGCAGCAGCTGGGTCCAGCGCTTCGCGCCGTCGAGCGCGGACGCCTCCAGCACCTCGCGCGGGATCGCCTTCAGACCCGAG
>JBMDXU010000051.1:0-4010 GCA_048594485.1 Pseudactinotalea sp.
CCGTCGTCGACGACGTCGCCACCCGCTCGGAGGGCAACGCCTTCTTCGCGGAGGAGCTGAGCAACGCGGCGAGCAGCGCCGGCGCCGAGCTGAGCGACGTGCTCGCCTCGGTGCTCCTCGACCGCATCGAGCGGCTCTCTCCTGCCGCCCAGCGTGTGGTGCGCGCCGCGGCGATCGTCGGTCAGCGCGACCTCTGGGCGTCGTCGCTGGAGCGCCTCGTCGCGACCGATGCCGTCGGGCTCGCCCCCGCAGAGGTGGAGGCGGCGCTGCGCGAGTGCGTGCAGTCGCACGTGCTGGTGGTGACACCCGACGGGGCGTTCGCGTTCCGGCACGCGTTGCTGCGCGAGGCGGTGCTCGCGGACCTGCTCCCCGGTGAGAGCGCCCGGCTGCACAGCGCCTACACCGGGGTGCTCGTCAACGACCGGCCACCCGGCTGGCAGGCTGCGCTGGCGTTCCACGCCACGCGCGCCGGCGAGCTCGCCGTCGCGCTGCGAGCCCGACTCGATGCCGCGACCGCCTCCTGCGAGGTCGCCGCCCACGGCGATGCCCTCGCCCACCTGGAGAAGGCGCTCGAGCTGTGGCCGGCGATCAAGGACGCCGAGGATGCCGCCGGTGTCGACGAGCTCACGCTCGTGCTCCGGGCCTGCGACGAGGCCACCGCCTCGGGCCGCACCGACCGGGCGCTGTCCTACGGACGGGAAGGCCTCGCCCTCGCCGAGCGCGCGGGCACGGTGCTGCAGCAGGCCGGGTCCCGCCGTCGGCTGGCGAAGCTCCTCTACTCGGTGGGGGAGTGGCGTGAGGCGGAGCGTCAGATCGCACAGGCCTGGGCGCTCCTGGAGGATCAACCCGCGACGGTCGAGCGGGCGTGGGTCATGTCGACGATGTCGTTCGGGGAGTCCAGCGCCGATCGCCGCGACCTGGCCGAGCGTGCGATCGCCGAGGCCCGTGCGCTGGGTGCGGCAGGACCCGAGGCGGATGCGCTGATCTCGCTCGCGTTCCTGCTCCAGAAGGAAGGCGACGTCGACGGGGCGATGGCCCGGCTCGGCGAGGCGCGCGAGCTCGCGCGCAGCGGCGAGGCGGACGACACCGAGCTCCGCGCCTACTTCAACATCGCGATGATGCACTACGACCTGGGCCGGCTCGACGACGCCGCCGCCGTCATCGCGGTCGGCGTCGCGCGGGCCGCCGAGCACGGCCGCACCTGGTCGGGCTACGGCCGCGAGCTCGCGTGGGTCCAGCAGGTGGTCGACCTGGCGCGTGGCGAGTTCGCGGCGATGCGCCGTCGAGCGGACGGGTGGCTCGAGAGCGTGACGGCGAGTGCCCGACCGATGGTGCTCCAGACCCGTGCCGTGGCCGCGGCGTGGCAAGGCGACTGGGACCGTGTCGACGCCGACGTCAGCGCCGTCGGGAAGCCCGAGGAGGTGGCCGCACGGATCCTCGACAGCGGCGTCGTGATCCCGATCGGGGCGTCGGCCGTGGTGGCGTCGTGGCTCTGGCGCGGGCGGCCGGAGGCGGTGGTCGGGGCCCTCGTCGAGGCGCTGCGGGCGCCCGAGTTCCCCGATGAGCTGATCGAGGTCAGGGTCGGGGCGCTGCTGCTCACCGCGTACGCCGATCTGGCCCGTCGCGGTCGTCACGACGACACGAGCATCGCGGACACCGTCGAGCAGGTGCTCAGCCGCGTCGAGCGGGTGGCGCGCGAGGGCGTGCCGCGAGGCGCGGAGATGGGCCCCGAGGGTCGGCTCTGGCTGCTGCGGGCTCGCGCCGAGGCTGCGCGGGCGCTCGGCGGTGACGAACGCGCCGCCTGGGCGCCCGTCGTCGAGGTCGGGGACGAGGGGGGTGAGCGACCGCAGGCGGCCTACGCCCGCTGGCGTCTCGCCGACGCCCTCCTGGACGCCGGCGACGAGAGCGGACGCGCGGTGCTGCTCGCCGCGCACGCGGCGGCGACCGCGATGGGCACGGCGCCGTTGCAGGCGGCCGTCGAGGCCACCGCTCGCCGGTTCCGGGTGGCGCTCCCGCACACGCGCACCTCCGGCGACGGCCCGCTGACCCCGCGCGAGCGCTCCGTGCTCGAGCTGGTGGCCCACGGGATGACCAACCGCGCCATCGGTGCCGAGCTGTTCATCTCCGAGAAGACGGTGAGCGTGCACCTCACCCGCACGATGGCCAAGCTCGGCGCCGCGAGCCGTACCGAGGCCGTCGCCCTCGCGATGTCCCGCGGCCTGATCTGATCCAGGTGAGAGCCTGGTCCCATGAGCGATGACACGCTGCGCTTCGGCCTCAAGGTCAGTCAACGAGCCACGATCGAGGAGTACCGCGCCCTCTGGCAGCTCACCGAAGATGCGGGCTTCGACCACGCCTGGGTGATGGATCACTTCGCGACGATCGACCACGACGTCGACGGCGACATCTTCGAGGCGTGGACGATGCAGGCCGCGATGGCGGTCGCGACGTCGCGTGTGCGGATCGGCTGCATGGTGACGGGCAACACCTACCGTCACCCCGCCGAGCTGGCGAAGATGGCCGTCACGGTCGACCATCTCTCCGGTGGTCGTCTGGAGTTCGGCCTCGGTGCGGGCTGGAACGTCTACGAGCACGAGGCGATGGGCCTGGAGCTCGGCGATCCCAAGCCCCGGCTCGACCGGTTCGAGGAGGCGTGCACCATCATCCGGTCGCTCTGGACGCAGGAGCGCACCTCGCTCGCCGGAGAGCACTACACGGTGACCGACCTGGTGGCCGAGCCCAAGCCGGTGCAGCAGCCCCTGCCGTTCTGGATCGGCGGCAGCGGCCGCCGTCGGACGCTCCGCATCGTCGCCACCCACGCCGACGTGTGGAACTGGACCGGCACCGATCCCGAGGACTTCTCCGACGCGTCAGCGACCCTGGATGCTCACTGCGAGGCGATCGGCCGCGATCCTGGCGAGATCCGAAGATCGGTGCAGCTGCGCCTGCCCGACGGCGAGGATGCGTGCGTCGAGCGGGTGGCCGAGTTCGTCCGCCGCGGGGCCACCGAGATCATCCTCATCGCGCGCGTCCCCGACCCGATGGCCGACGCCGAGCGGCTGGCGGCCCTGCTGCCGCGGCTGCGCGAGCTGGGCTGATCCTCGTTCGTCGGGGCTGGTCAGCGCGTCCCGGCCTCGCCTCGGTCGAGCGTCGGGGAGCTCGCGGTCTGGTCGGCGTCGCTCGGCGCGGCCGAGCGGATGCCGACGAAGGAGATCGCGCCGCCCACGAACATCAGGGCCGCGGTGGCGATCGCGGCCCGGTGCAGCCCCTCGAGATCCAGCGCGCCACCGACGATGAGGGCGAGAACCGCGACGGCGATCAGTCCTGCGACCCGGGACACGGCGTTGTTCACTGCCGACGCGATGCCGGACCGGTCGGAGCCGATCGCCCCCAGCACCGCCGAGGTCAGCGGTGTGACGGTGAGGGCGAGCCCGATCCCGCTCAGCACCATGCTCGGCAGCATCTGCCACCAGTACGAGAAGTCGTCTCTGACCGTCAGCAGGAGCAGCGCTCCCGCGCCCATGATCACGGGCCCGGCCGTCATGAACGGTCGCGGCCCCCAGCGCCCGTTGAGGGCGCCGACCCGCGAGCTCAGCAGCACGAGCAGCAGTGTCATGGGGAAGCTCGCGAGACCGGCGAGCGTGGCCGTCAGGCCCGCGTTCTGCTGCAGGTAGACCACGACGACGAAACCGTTGAGCGACAGCGCGGCGTAGATGAAGAACGTCGCCAGGTTGCCGGCCGTGAAGTCGCGTTCCCGGAACATGTCCAGGGGAAGGATCGGGTTCGCGGCGAACGCCTGCCGCACGAGGAAGCCGACGAACAGCAGCGCGCCGCCCGCGAGCGACACCATGATCGCGGGCGAGGTCCATCCCAGGTTGGTGCCCTCGATGAGCCCGAACACCAGACCACCCAGGCCGGCGACGCAGAGGCCGGCGCCCACCCAGTCGATGCCGACCCCGCGGCGCGGCTCCTCGTTCATCCCGCCGCGCGCGATCAGCAGCAGCGTCGCG
>JBMDXU010000052.1:0-3101 GCA_048594485.1 Pseudactinotalea sp.
CGGTCGCTGCGATGGGGCCCCCCCGGCTGGTGGCCCACCTTCGACGTATCGGCCCGGCAGTCGCCTCTCGGCGCGTGGCCGCTCGTAGCGGCTGAATGTGAAGCCCGGGGGACATGCACCGAACCGGTACGCCACCTACAAGATACGCGGCGTCGTGGATATTCCCCGCACGACGGACGTCTCAGCTCCAGCAGAGGCAGAACGGGTGGCCGGCGGGGTCGGCGTACACCTGGAACCCGGACGGCGCGGTCAGGTCCTTGAGCTCGCCGAGGGGAGTGGCGCCGAGGCTGACGGCACGGTCGTGGTCGGCAGCGATGTCGGTGACGTAGCTGTCCAGGTGCACCTGCTGGGGCTGCCCGCCGGGCCAGTCGGGTCGCACGTGGTCGGGCGCGTGCTGGACCTCGATCCGGGTGGTGCCGTCGACGCCGACGGAGTGCCAGTCGTCGTTCTTCGTGACCGTGCCGCCGAGCAGCCCGGCCCAGAAGGTGCTGACCTCGTCGATGTTGGCGGCGTCGAGAACGGGGACCATGGTGGTGATCGTCATGACGGTGACGCTAGGAGCGATCAGGGACGATCGCCGTCCTCCTTTTCTGGATGTGTCTTCCCTAGGAGACACGCCCCCCGACGGGTCGGGTCGCGGGTGTCTCAGAAGGCAGACACATCGAGGGGTCAGGCGATGTCGGGGATCGCCTCGCGCGCGGTCGCGGCGTCGACGCCGATGAGCTGCAGCAGGTCGGCGAGGATCGATCGCGCCTGCGCGAGCACGACGACCGCGGAGATCGACCCCGCCATCGGCAGGCTCGAGCTCTCGACGGCGATCGCCTCGATCCGCGCCCTCGCTCTCGTGGGCAGGCGGCCGGCGAACATCTCGCCCGCCATCAGCTCCATCACCTCGGCGACCTCGTCGACGAGGGTCAGGTACGCCTCGGGCACCGCGTTGCCGCGCCAGGCGATCACGGTCGCGCGCCGCGCCAGCACACGCAGGTTGCGCACCAGCCGGTCGAGCGGCTCGGCGAGATCGGCGTAGGCGCGCACCTGGTCGCGCTGGCCGCGGCGGAAGGGTGAGGACCGGACCACGGCGAGTCCCTCCGCGGCGGCCTCGTCCAGCTCGTCGAGGCTCCGCTCGCTGCCGCGGGCCCGCTCCAGCACCGCGTCGGCTGCCGACGGGTCGTGCGCGCGCAGCGCGCTCGAGGCCGCGCGCATGGTGGCCGCCGCGTCCTTGAGCACGGTCGCCGCCAGCATCAACGGTCGGCGGATCGGCGAGCTCGGCGCCACCGTCGCCACGATCAGCGCCAGCACGCAGCCCACGACGGCGTCCAGCCACCGGTTGAGGGGCGACGTCGCCAGCGAGGCGGGCAACGCCGTCACGATGATCGCCTGCACACCGGCCTGGGTGACCATGAGATTGCCCGCGCCGACCAGGGTGGCGAGCGACATGGCGATCGCGCAGACCAGCACGATCTGCCACACGCCTGTACCGAAGACGTGCAGGAACCCCTCGCCCACGAGCACCCCGACCGAGACGCCGATGCCCACCTGGATCGCCCGGGTCAGCCGTTGGCCGAAGGAGAAGCCGAGGGTGATGATCGCGGCGACGGCGGCGTAGAACGGCGCCGGGTGCCCGAGCAGGTTGTGCGAGACCAGCCAGGCCGCGCCGGCCGTCACCGCGCACTGAGCGATCAGGAACGCCCGCTGCCGCCAGCGATCGAGGCGACGCACGGCCGATCGGCGCCCCGCCCGCGCGGTGCGCTCGCTCAGGTCGAACGCCCGCAGGGCGAGCGCCCTCACGCCCGACGGCGACCTCTCGGCCTCGTTCATGCGGTCATCCTCTCGCGCGGACCTCGAAGCACGCGCGTACGATCGAGCGATGGGTCTCAAGGTGCGCGGCAAGCGCTCGGGCATGGCTGACCACGACTCCGCGAGCACCGACGTGGCGAGCACCGTGATGTCGGTGGCGACGCTGGCGTACGGCGTCTTCGCGCTCGTGCGGCCGCGGCATCTCGGCGATCTCGTCACCACCGACGACGACGCTCTGGAGGCCTACGACGACCTCGCCCGCGTGTTCGGGGTGCGCGACATCGTCACGAGCCTCGTCGTTCTCCTCGGTCCTAGCCCTGCGGTGCGGACGGCCGGCATGGCCGCCAGGATCGCCTTCGACGCCGGCGACGGCATCCTGCTCACGCGCTCCTCGCGGCTGCCCGAGGGTCGCCGGAAGCTGGCGATCGCGACCAGCTCCTGGGCCGCGCTCAACCTTGCCGCGCTGCTGATCGACCGCCGTCGCCGCTGACCGACCCGACTCGCACGAGGCCTCGGGTCGCCCGCAGTCCTGGCTGGGAAGGTGGTGCCATGACGACGACCGCTGATCTCGCGTACGGCGACCTCCCCGGTCAGCTGGCGGACCTGCACATGCCCGACGCCGATGACGCGCCCGCGCTCGTGTACTTCCACGGCGGCGGCCTGGAGGGTGGTGAGCGCACCGACAACCCGGGGTTGCTGCGGGGCCTGGTCGACGCCGGGATCGGCGTGGCCGCCGCGAGCTACCGGCTCTACCCGCACGCCCGGTACCCGGAATTCGTGCAGGACGCCGCGGCGTGCGTCGCGTGGGCGTCGACGCGCCTCGTCGGCCGGCCGCTGCTGGTGGGCGGCAGCTCGGCCGGTGCCTACCTGGCGATGATGCTCCGGTTCGACCCGCGGTGGCTGGACGCGCACGGGGTCTCGCCGGACGCCGTCGACGGCTGGGTGTTCGACGCCGGGCAGCCGACCGTGCACTACAACGTGCTCCGTGAGCGCGGGGCGGACCCACGTCAGGTCGTCGTCGACGACGGCGCCCCGATCTTCCATGTCGGCGCGCACGTCGCACCCCGCCCGACGCTGATCACGGCCGCCGAGCACGAGATCGCCGGCCGTCGCGAGCAGCTCGCGCTACTGGTCTCGGCGATGCAGGGCTTCGCGGTCGACGGCGGCGTCCGGACCGTCGTCCTCGACGGCTACCAGCACTGCGAGTACCTCGGCGACCCGGCCGGACAGCGACGGTTCGTCCAGCTCGTGCGGGAGACCGCCGACGCGGCCGTGCGGCGATGCCGCGCTGACGCCTCGACGTC
>JBMDXU010000053.1:0-18074 GCA_048594485.1 Pseudactinotalea sp.
GCGCGAGCGCTGCGTCGCGACGACATCGGCCACCTGCGGCTCGGGGCTGCGGCGGATCTCGCCGTCATCGACGCCCCGTCCTACCGCCACCTCGCCTATCGACCCGGCGTCCCGCTCACCCGAGCGCTCGACCTCTGACGCGCAGCATCGGTGTCGACGTCCCGGTCCGCCGAATGACGGGGATACCCGGGCGTCGACGGGTAGGTTCGGGCCATGGCTGAGATCGCGCTCGTCGGGGGCCACGGCAAGGTCGCCCTCCTGACGCTCCCACTGCTTGTCGGCGCCGGGTACGGCGTGCACGCGCTGGTGCGCAACCCCGATCAGGCGCCCGCGATCGAGGCGACGGGCGCGCACCCGGTGATCGCCGATCTCGAGCATCTCGACGTGCACGCACTCGCGAACGTGCTGCGTGGACGCCGCACGGTGATCTGGTCGGCAGGGGCCGGGGGCGGCGACCCGGCGCGGACGTACGCCGTCGACCGCGACGCCGCGATCCGCACCATGGACGCCGCAGCGCTCGCCGGCGTGCACCGCTTCGTGATGGTCAGCTACTTCGGCGCCGGTCCCGAGCACGACACCCCGCCCGACAGCTCGTTCTTCCCCTACGCCCAGGCGAAGTCGCAGGCCGATGGTCACCTCGCCGTGACGTCGCTCGCCTGGACCATCCTGCGGCCGAGCCGACTCACCGACGACGAACCGACGGGTCGGATCGCCGTCGACGCGGACCAGGCGGCGGGTTCGGTGAGCCGGGCCGACGTCGCCGCGACGATCGTCGCCACGCTCGCCCAGCCGCGCACGGTCGGACGGGTCTACGAGTTCAACAACGGCGACGTCCCGATCGCCGAGGCGCTCGAGCAGCACGGGTGGCACCCGCCGACGCCGGCCGCGGTGGGTCCGGCGCCCTCGCGCTGACTCAGCCGAGCAGATCGAGGACGCCGCTGCGTTCGAGCGCGTCCCCCGCGAGCAGGAACCCGACGATCCCCACGATCCAGGCCGTCATCTCGGCCGCCGAGCGGGACAGCCACCCCTCAAGGCGCTCGAGCGGTCGACGCAGCCGATCGCGTGCGACCACACGGACGCTCAGCAGCACCAGCGCCGGGAGCACCATCACGACGCAGTAGCCGGAGAGCACGAGCACCCCGGTCGACATCGGCACGTCGGCCGCCGTGAGCAGCCCGATGGCCGACAGGTAGGGAACCATGCTCGCGGTCTCCAACGCGGCGGCGGCAAGGGCGAGACCGATGAGCGCCGCCGCGGACCCACGACCCTCGCTCGCCATCGCGCGCTCGCGCCACCGCTGGACCCTCCCGGTCCGTGGCTGGGCCGACGGCGGTGCCTCGCCCTGGTCGGCCCTGGTGTCGACGCCGTCGCTTACGCGGACCGCAGCCGGCCGCGGGGCGTCGGCGCGGTCCGTGCGTCCGATCCGGAAGCTGAGGACGAACAGGGCGACGCCGAGCGCCAGCTGCACCCGGGCCGCCGTCGGGGTGGCGAGGAAGGCACCGAGCGCATCGGCGAGATGGGTGGCGCCCACGAGCAGCGCGACGCCGAGCACGAGGTAGTAGACGCCGACGGTGCCGAGGAACAGCAACACCCGCTGGGGCCGCAGGCGGCCAGGCGCGAGCAGCAACCAGAGCGGGATCAGCAGGGTGCCGAAGCTGGTCGAGTCCAGCAGCGCGAGCCCGGCGAGCGGGAGGAGCAGATCGGTGGGCATGGGTCCACCGTGGTCAACCTGCACGCGCGCCGCGTCGGCCGTTCGACGGCGACCGGGGTCTCGGCGTACATCGTTCGACCGACCCCGACTCGGCCTCGCCGTGCTGGGATGGTGCCCATGGCGAGGGTGACGGGCGCGGTACGGCGACTTCGCGACGCCTACGCCCAGGACTCCGGACCGGCGATGGCCGCGACCCTCCTGCTGGTCGGTGGCGTCACCACGGCGATCGGGATGGTCGATCTGTGGACCGACGCACCGTGGGGCGGCCCGGCGACCGACATCGCCGTCGCCTGGCACCTGATCCCGCTCGTGGTGGGGTGCCTCGGCCTGCTCGCGCGCCGTACGAGACCGGGCCTCGCGCTCGGGGTCGCCGTCGCGGCGTTCGTCGTCGACGCCGCGATCGGAGGCTCGGTGGGCCTGCTGCTCGTCCTCGTCGACGGGCTCTACGCCGCGGAGCGCTTCGGCGGCCCGGGGCTGCAGCGGACCGTCCGGTTCGGCGCCGGACTCGTCACGGTCGCGACCGCCGTTGCGGGCGTCGTGGGCGGCCTGCCGATGCGGGCCGTCGCGGCGCTGACGCTGCAGAACATCGCCATCCTCGCCGTCCCGATCTGGTGGGCCCACGACGTGCGTCACCGCAGCGACCTCGCCGACGCGGTGCAGGCCCAGCTCGAGCTCGAGGCCGCCCGTGCGGCCGAGCACGCCCGCGCGCTCCACGCCGAGCAGCGATCGGCCGTCCAGGCCGAGCGCACCCGCATGGCGCAGGAGCTGCACGACGCCGTCGCCGGCGACGTCTCGGCTCTCGTCATCCGCGCGGGCGCGGCGCTCGCCGCGCCGCCGGGACCGGCGGACCGGGCGGCCCTCGCGGACATCCGCGAGTCCGGGCTGCAGGCTCTGGACGAGCTGCGGTCGATGATCGACGTGCTCACAGCCGACGGCGTCGCGGAGCCGGTCGCCCCGGTGCTCACCGCCGACGGGGACGCCCTGCTGGAACGCTCGGCCGTGGTCGTCCGGTGCGCCGACGTGGGCGAGCTGCCGTCCGCCGTGGACCGCGCGGCGTACCGGATCCTGCAGGAGGCCCTGACCAACGCGACCAAGCACGGCAGCGGACCCGCCGTCGTCGCGATCGCGCGCGACCGCCACACGCTGACGATCGAGGTGACCAACGCCGTCGCCCCGGGCAACGACCGCGACACCGGACTGGGGATGTCGAGCATGACCGAACGTGCGCACGCCGTCGGCGGCACGCTGACCACGGCGACGGACGACGAGCGCTGGCGGCTGACGCTGCGGCTGCCGACGACCCAAGGCGAGCGAGCATGACGCGGGTCCTGCTGGCGGACGACCACGCGGCCGTCCGTGCCGGTCTGCGGCTGGTGCTGGAGACGGCCGAGGACATCGAGGTCGTGGCCGAGGCGTCCGATGGCGCGGCCGCGCTGACCAACGCCCGCGCGCTGCGGCCGGACGTCATCCTCATGGACATCCGGATGCCGGGCATCGACGGCATCGAGGCGACACGGCGGGTGACCGAGGAGGGGCTCGCCCAGGTGCTGGTGCTGACGACGTTCGACCTCGACGACGCCGTGTTCGGCGCGCTCCGGGCCGGTGCAGCGGGGTTCCTGCTCAAGTCCGCGACGCCCGACGAGCTGCTGACGGCGGTCCGGCGGGTGGCCGCCGGCGACGGAGCGCTGGCGCCCGAGGTCGTCCGACGCGTCCTCGCGGCCGCGGTCGCGAACGAGCCGTCGCCGACCGAGCCGGACGCCGCCGTCGACGGGCTCACCGAGCGCGAGCGCGAGGTCCTCGCCGCGCTGGGCCGCGGGCTCTCGAACGCGCAGATCGCGGACGACCTGCTGATCTCCGAGGCGACGGCCAAGACGCACGTCTCCCGGGTGCTCGCCAAGCTCGGGGTCGCGTCGCGTGTGCAGGCGGCGCTGCTCGCGCAGCGGTTGGCGTGAGCGGGCCGGTCCGGCTTCTCTCAGTGGCCGACGGCGCGGAGGTACCGCCGACCGATCGTGGTCAGATGGTCGACGAGCTCGGGGGGCGACTCCACGTCGAAATCGAGCCCGAGCATCCCGATCCAGACGGCGACCATCTCGATCGAGTCGGCGCCGGTGACGAGGACGCAGCGGTCGGGCCCGAGCGGTTCGACCGTGCCGACGGCCGGGTTGATCCTGCGCAGCACCTCCTCGGCGGGCGCCGCGACGCGGATCCGCGCGTGGACCGACCAGCCGCGTGAGGCGACGTCGCCGATCACGAAGGCCGAGTAGTCGCCCCCGGGCAGCGGATCGGCGACGAACCCGCCCGCCCCGGGGACCCGGAGCTCGAGCCAGTCGACACGCAGCGCCCGCCACTCCCCGCCCGGCCGTACCCGCCCCACGAGGTACCAGCGCTGCTGCCAGCTGACCAGACGGTAGGGGTCGACCTCCACGGCCTCGTGCTCGGACCCGTATCGCACCCGCAGGCCGGCGCGATCCCGGATCGCGGCGGAGAGCTCCGAGAGCAGCGCCGGGTCGACGGCCGGGATCTCGACGTTGCTCGCGGTGTTGGGCGACCCGACGTCGAGGCCGTCGACGACCGCCCGCGCGCGACGGCGCACACGGTCCGGCAGCGAGCGCTCGAGCTTGCCCTCCACCACCTCGGCGGGTTCGATCATGCCCGGCACCTGGGAGAGCATCCGGAGCGCGACCGCGATGACCACCGCGTCGTCGTCGTCGAGCATCAGGGGAGGAATCCTGCCCGAGCGCCCCATCCGATACCCACCGCTGCGACCCGGCGCCGACTCGATCGGGTAGCCGAGGTCGCGCAGCCGCGCGACGTCGGTGCGGATGGTTCGCTCGCTGACCCCGCTGCGGGCCGCCAGGTCGGCTGCGCGCCATTCCGGCCGCGTCTGCAGCAGCACGAGCAGGTCCAGCAGCCGCGACGCCGCGCCCTGGGCCATGACGACATCTCCCGTGCATCGGATGCACCCGGAAGCTTATCTTCCGGATATGGCGGAAGTCTGGTTCCCATGGACACCACGACGCAAGACCTGACGTTCCGCCCCTTCACGATCGCCGTCGAGGAGGCCGCGCTGACGGACCTCCACGAGCGTCTCGCACGCACCCGCTTCGCCGCCACCCTGCCCGACGACGGTTGGGACGAGGGGACGCCGACCGACTACCTGCGCGACATGGTCGACCGCTGGCTGCGGTTCGACTGGCGTGCGGTCGAGGACCGGCTGAACCGGTTCCCTCAGCTCCTCACCGAGATCGACGGGCAGACGATCCACCTGGTCCACGTCACCTCGCCGCGCGATGACGCAACACCGCTGCTGCTCGCCCACACCTACCCGGGATCGTTCGCCGAGTTCGCCGATGTCATCGACCTGCTCACCGACCCGGCCGACCCGAGCGCGCCGGCGTTCCACGTCGTCATCCCCAGCCTGCCGGGTGTCGGGTTCAGCACCCCGCTGTCGGACGGCGGCTGGACCGTGGCGCGCGTCGCGTCGGCCTGGGACGTGCTGATGCGGGCCCTCGGCTACGACTCGTACGGCGTGCACGGCTCGGACATGGGCGCGAACGTCGCGCGTGAGATCGCCTTCCGGCAGCACGAGGGGTTCCGGGGCGCGCACGTCCTCCAGCTCTTCTCGTTCCCCTCCGGCGACCCGGCGGAGTTCGAGCGGATGACGCCGGAGGACTACGCGGCCCTGGATTTCGCGGGCTGGTTCAGCACGGTCAACGGGTACGCGACGATGAACGCCTCCCGCCCGACGACGATCGCCGCCGCGCTGTCGGACTCCCCCGTGGGCCAGCTCGCCTACAACGAGCTGTTCGAGAACTTCGGGAAGAACCCGGGCGGCCTCTCGCCGGAGCAGGTGCTGACGCAGGTCAGCCTCTACTGGCTCACCAACTCCGCGGCGGGCGCCGTCCGGTACTACCGGGCCGATCGCGACACCGAGTCGAGTGTTAACCACGGACCCATCGGGGTGACCGTGTTCGCCGACGACTTCCGATCGATGCGTCCGTTCGCCGAGCGCGACAACACGAACATCGTCAGCTGGACCGAGCGCCCCAGTGGCGGTCACTTCGCCGCCATGCAGGCGCCCGACGTCCTCGTCGATGAGATCCGGGCGTTCTTCGCGGGTCGCTGACGTCGGGCAGCGTGGCCCGCAACCTATCTTTGAGATAGGTTGCGGGCCATGCGCATGCTGCTGCTCGGCCTCTTGCTCGCCGGGCCTCGCTCGCTGTACGAGCTGCACTCCGCCTTCGAGTCCGGGCTCGGGCTCATCTACGCCGCCAGCTACGGGAGCATCCACCGCGCCCTCCGCCAGCTGCTCGAGCGTGGCGACATCGAGACCGTCGACCCCGACGACGCGCCGCGCGGACGCAAGCGCTACCGCGCGACCGCGGCAGGCGAGCGGGCGTGGCGCGCGTGGATGGCGCACCCGGAACCCGGCGAGGACGGCGAAGCCTCGACGCTGGCCCGCGTGTTCCTGCTGGGCGAGCTCCCCTCCGACGACGCCCGGCGCGCGACGCTGCTCGCCCTCCGCGAGCGCGCCGGGGCCGAGCTCGCGGCGCTGCGCGAGGTCGAGGCAGCGACCCGCGGTCAGGTGGCGCCCTATCCCCACGCGGTCCTCGGCTACGGGCTGACGACCGGGACGGCCATGGTCACCTGGCTCGACGACCTGCTCGACGACGTCGGCGGCCGTCGGTGAGGGCGGTCGCATGACCACGGCCGCGCTCGTCGTCGCTCTCGCCCTGCTGCTCGCCCTCGCCGGCCTGCAGGTGGCGCTCATCCGCGGCGCGCCGCTCGGCGAGTATGCCTGGGGAGGCCAGCATCGCGTGCTGCCTCCGCGGCTGCGTCCTGCCGCCGTCGTCGCAATCGCGCTCTACGGCCTCTTTGCCGCGATCCTGCTCGCCCGGGCCGGGATCATCGATGGTGGTGGCGGGATCGTCGTGGTGGCGACCTGGGTGCTGCTCGGCTACCTGTGCCTCGGCGTGGTGCTGAACGCGATCTCCCGCAGCCGTCGCGAACGAATCGTGCAGACACCCCTGAGCCTGCTCCTCGCATTATGCGTGCTCGTCCTCGCACTCGGTTCGTGACGGTTGTCGTACCGGCCGGTCGGCGACGTCGAGCGAAACGATCGACGGGCTCAACGAGGCCTCTGGACCGATTCGGACTCGACGAGCGGTTGAGACCGTCAATAGTTCCGCAGCAGGTCCGCTGCCTCGGTCTGGAACGCGTGCTCGGCCCAGCCGAGAGGTGTCGCGTCGTAGGCGCGGTCGCGGATGGTCGGGTCGGCGCCGGCGACGAGCAGGGCCCGGATGCGGTCGAGGTCACCGGCCCATGCGGCCTCGTGCAGTGCCGTGACGCCGCGGTCGTCGACGGCGTTCGGGTCGTCCGGGAAGGCGATCGTGTCGATCGCCTCGACCCCGTCGACGTCGATCCCGTGCTCACCCAGCAGCGCGAGCCGGTCCGCGAAGCCGTGCGACGCGGCCCAGTCGACCTGGCGACGCCACACCTGGGCGCGTGACTCCATCGCCTCACCGAGCCGCCGCTCCCACGGGCTGGGCGGCGCGTCGGCGAGGCCGTGCGCGAAGAGCAGCCGCAGGTGAGAGTCGTCCGCCGTGAACATCCGGTTGTACAGGGTCTGGTGGTCGACCGGGTGGGCGCCGCGCCGCAGCAGCAGCGCCGCGAGCGCCGCCTCGTCCGGGTGCGGCGGCTGACGGCGGATGCCCTGCTCTCCGCCGCCGAACACCCCGGTGAGCGCCGTGAAGGGCGACGCCATCCCGCACCAGAGGAACCCGGCATCGGGGTCGGCGCCGGCATCCAGCAACGCGGTCGCGACGGCGACGCTCGCCTCCGGATCGTGCGGGACGCCGACGTGCAGCCGCGAGTAGCACAGCTGCACGAGCGGGACCCAGCCGAACGGTCCGCCCTGCGTCGTCGCCAGTCCGGGCGAGCGGCGCAGGTGGGCCCGGACGGCGTCGACGTCGGCCGCGGTGCACGCGGCCCAGATGCTGCCGGCGAGCAGGTCCTCGTCGAGCAGCTCGGACGCTGCCCGCCAGCGCGGCGGCGCGTCCTGGCGGTCGTAGCCGAGCGAAGCGAGCGCGCAGAACCGGTCCGCACGATCGAGAGCCTCGAGGTCGACGGCAGCCGGGTCCCGCGTCAGCGGCGCCGCGAGCTCGAGGTAGTGCACCAGGGCCGGCCACCCGCTGAAGCCGTACCGGCGTGCCACGACGAGCTGGGCGTCGTGCAGGGCGAAGCTGCCGACGCCGTCGAGCGCGACATCGGGACGGGGATGGTGCTCACGAACGAGTCCGACGGCATCCGATCGGGAGTCGTCCGGTCCGGTGAGCGAGCGCTGGAGCTCGCGCGCCTGCCGACGCAGGCGATCGAGCGACGGGTTCTGCGGAAGGGTGCTGGCCATGACGGCCTCCTCTCATCCACCCGGCGTCCGCGAGGTCGGGTGCGAGAAGAGGTCGACACACCAGAACAGGGTGAACGCAGGGAGGCTGAGCCCCTTCGAGCGGACGTCCGGCGTTCCTGCGCGCCGAGCGTCAGCATAGGCACGGGCGCGCCCGGAGCGGAAGGCCAAGCGAGGCGGCCGTCGCCCGAGAACGCCGTCAGTCGGTCGCGGTCTCCCAGGTGAGGTCGCCGAAGCTGACGCTGCGCAGACCCGCGTCGCTCTCGGCGAGGAAGACCCGGCATCCCTCGGCGCTCTCGCCGACGGCCAGCCCGGCGAGGGCACCGTCCTCGAGCCCCGGGCACGCGTCGATGCCGCCGATCAGCTGCATGGAGACGGCGTCGTTGCCCTCGGCGTCCTCCGCGCTGAGGAACGGGGTGTCGCCGAAGCTCATCATCGGGTTGGGCGTGAAGTCGGCCCCGATGCTGCCCTCGACCAGCTCGATCGAGTACCGGACCAGGTAGGGCGTCATCGCCTGCTCGTCGGCGTCGAGATCGAAGTCGCTCAGCAGATCGATGCTCTCCTGATCGACCGCCGAGACCGTCATCGAGATGGTGGCGTCCGTGCCGTCCTCGGCGATCTCCGTCTCCTGGGCCGTGCCGACCGGCTCGGCCCCGGCCGAGCAGGCGGTCAGCAGGATCAGCAGTGCGGCAGCACCGGTAGCGGCGAGACGTCGGCGGGTCACGATCAGCAAGCTCCTCGGGTGGTCGAGCTGCGTGGACGAGCAGCGTTCACGACCGTAACGAGCCCGAGCGGCGCTCCTGCACCGCGAAAACCGCGCTTCGACTGGGACCGGGGCGTACACGACGAGGTGAAGATCGGCCGCCTCGGACGGGACGGGACGATGGTGCTCGAACGTGAGCGTCCCCCCGACCCCGATTTCGTTGACGAGTTACCGGCCGCCGATTCGTCAACGAAATCGGCCCACCGCCAATTCGTCAACGACATCTGGGTCAGCGGCGGCGGGCGGCGAAGAAGTCCTTGAGGAGGCGGCCGGACTCGTCGGCACGGACGCCCGAGACCACCTCCGGACGATGGTTGAGCCGCGGATCGGCGACGACGTCGCTCACCGACCCGCACGCGCCCGCCTTCGGGTCCCAGGCGCCGAAGACCACCCGGTCGACGCGGGAGAGCACGATCGCGCCGGCGCACATCGTGCACGGCTCCAGGGTGACCACGAGCGTGCAGCCGCCGAGGTGCCAGCGCCCGCGCGCGATGCCCGCCTGCCGCAACGCGAGGACCTCCGCGTGGGCCGTGGGGTCGCCGTCGACCTCCCGCCGGTTGTGCGTCGCGACGACGACGGCGCCGGTCTCGTCGAGGACGACCGCGCCGATCGGGACGTCGCCGACGTCCGGGGCCAGCCGCGCCTGCGCGATCGCGAGGCCCATCGGCTCGTCCCATGCCGTCTCCATGGCATCAGTGTGCCGGTCCGGCACAGCAGGCCACGAGCGGCGGTGTTCGCGCGTGCGATGCGTGTCCTACAGTGCGAGCCATGCACCTGCACGTCGCCGATCACCCGCTCGTCTCGCACAAGCTGACGCTCCTCCGCGACGAGCGGACGCCGTCGCCGACGTTCCGGCAGCTCACCGAGGAGCTCGTGACGCTGCTGACCTACGAGGCCACGCGCGGGATCAAGACCGAGCCGGTCGAGATCACCACCCCGGTGACATCGATGACGGGCGTCCGGCTGACGGACCCGCGGCCGATGGTCGTGCCGATCCTGCGCGCCGGGCTGGGGATGCTCGAAGGGATCACCAAGCTGCTCCCGACGGCGGAGGTCGGGTTCCTCGGGCTGCAGCGCGACGAGGAGACCCTCGAGGCGGTCACCTACGCGAACCGGCTGCCGGAGGACCTCTCCGGGCGGCAGTGCTACGTCGTCGACCCGATGCTCGCGACCGGCGGCACACTGATCGCGGCGATCGAGTACCTGCTGCTGCGGGGTGCGCAGGACGTCACCTGCATCTGCCTGCTCGCCGCACCCGAGGGGCTGAGCGCCGTCGAGCAGGCCGTCGGCGACGAGGCGGACGTGCGTGTCGTGGTCGCGGCGGTCGACGAGCGACTGAACGAGAAGGGCTACATCGTGCCCGGGCTGGGCGACGCCGGAGACCGTCTGTTCGGGGTGGTCTGACCCCGTCGACGGCGGGGGGCAGCCCCCGCGCGACGATGGCGCCGCGCACGTGAGAATGGACGCATGCGCGCGGTTCTCAACGTCGTCCTCAACATCCTCTGGCTGGTGCTCGCCGGCCTGCCGATGGCGCTGCTCTACGTGCTCGCGGGGGTCATCTGCTGCGTCCTGATCGTCACGATCCCCTGGGGCATCGCGTCGTTCCGGATCGCCAACTACGTGCTCTGGCCGTTCGGGCGCACCGTGGTCGAGAAGCCGTCCGCGGGCGCGGCGTCCGCGATCGGGAACGTCATCTGGATGATCGTCGCGGGCATCTGGCTGGCGATCGGGCACATCGCGAGCGCGATCGCTCTGGCCGTCACGATCGTCGGGATCCCGCTCGCGATCGCCGAGCTGAAGATCATCCCGGTGACCCTGACCCCGCTCGGCCGTCAGATCGTCCCGAGCGACCGCGCCTTCGCGCGGTACGGGTCGGTCACGCAGGTCTAGGACGCGTCAAAGGGCGGCCAGGGCCTGCCCCAGGTCGGCACGGAGGTCCTCGGCGTCCTCGAGGCCGACGGACAACCGGATCGTCGACTCCCCGATCCCGCACGCGGCGCGACCCTCGGGGCCGAGCTTGCGGTGGGTGGTCGTCGCGGGGTGCGTCACCAGCGACTTGGCGTCGCCGAGGTTGTTGCTGATGTCGACGACCCGGAGGGCGTCGAGGAACCCGAAGGTGCGCTTCTTCAGCGCGTCGCCGTCGAGGCCGCCGTCGGTGAGGTCGAACGTCACGACCGTGCCACCGCCGCTCATCTGCGCGCGCGCGAGATCGTGCTGCGGGTGCGACTCCAGGAACGGGTACCGGACCTGCGCGACCTCCGGCTGCTCCTGCAGCCAGCGCGCCAGGTCGAGCGCGGACGAGGACTGCGCGCGCACGCGCACCGCGAGCGTCTCCAGCCCCTTGAGCAGCACCCACGCGTTGAACGCCGACAGGCTGGGCCCGGTGTTGCGGATCATCGACTGCACCGGTCCGTACACGTAGTCGGCCGGGCCGAGGATGGCGCCGCCGAGCACACGCCCCTGGCCGTCGATGTGCTTCGTCGCCGAGTACACGACGACGTCGACGCCGAAGTCGAGCGGCCGCTGCAGCACCGGGGTGGCGAACACGTTGTCGAGGATGACGATCGCGCCGGCGCGGTGCGCCAGCTCGGTCACCGCGGCGATGTCGACGATGTCCTGCATGGGGTTGGACGGCGTCTCGAAGATCACGACGTCGGCCGGCCGGGACAGCGCCGCGGCCCATGCGGAGAGGTCGGTCGAGTCGACGTAGTCCGTGACCACGCCCCACTTGCCGAGGATCTCGTTGAGCACGACGAACGTCGACCCGAAGAGCGCCTTGCTCGCCACGACGCGGCTGCCCTGCTGCACCACGGACGCCAGCGAGGTGAACACCGCGGCCATCCCGGTCGCCGTCGCGTAGCAGGCCTCGGCCCCCTCGAGCAGCCGCAACCGCTCCTCGAACGCGTTGACGGTGGGGTTGCCGTACCGGCTGTAGGTGAAGCGGTCGATCTCCTCGGCGAACGCGGCCTCGGCGTCGGCGGCGCGGGGGTAGGCGTAACCCTGGGTGAGGAACACCGGTTCGGAGATCTCCTCGAACCCGGTTCGCTCGAACCCGCCGCGGACGGCGAGCGTGGCCGGCCGCAGCCCGTCCGGCAGGTCCGTGCGCGGCAGCGGGCGGCTCATGCGCACCCCGCCGGACATCGGGCGACGACGGCGTCCGGCGACACGATCCGGCGCCTCACGACTGCACCCACGGAAGCCCGTCGGCGCGCCAGCCCGCGGCGCCCCGGTGCCCTTCGGCGTCGACCGGACCCTCGAAGCCGTCGACGATGTTGTAGGCGGGGCCGTACCCGGCCGCCGTCAGCGCGGCGGCGGCCGCCGCCGACCGCTGCCCGCTCCGGCACAGCAGCACGATCGGTGTGCCGGGGTCCACCTGCGCGGTGACGGCCTCCACGAACGCGGCGGGGTTCGGCCCCGACGTCAGCGAGCTCCACTCGACGAACAACGGCCGGGTAGCGGCCGCCGTCGTGTCCGGCACACCGACGAACGACCACTCGGCCTGGGTGCGGACGTCGACGAGCACGGCGTCGCCCTGCTCGAGCAGCTCCCACGCCTGCGTGGGGGTCACGTCGCCTGCGTAGCTCATCGCGGCGGCACCGCCTCGGGCCTGATCACGGCCTGCGCGACGACGGCGTGCTCGCCGTTGAAGGTGATCGCCGGCGACCCGTGGAGCACGTAGCCCTCGGCGAGCGCGGCGCTGACGCGCTCGCAGAAGGCGGAGTCGTCCTTGCCGGTCAGCAACCGGTAGATCGGCGTGTCGGGGCTCGGTGCGGGCGGGTTCGGTGCGGTCATGCTCTCCTCCATCGTCTCTGGCGGTAGCACCGGCCCGGCGTGGTGTCGCGCGGGTGGTTGCTGCAGCGTCGTCGAGCCAGATCTCTCGGCTGCTCTGGATGGCATCCGTCGGCGAGTGTAGGGCCTTCGTGGGAGACGGCGGCGAGGCGAGCCGTCGATGTCCGCGGAGTGATCGCCTGCTCAGGCGGGCGACGGCGTGGGAGGGTGGGGCATGGTCAGGCAGCTCGACCGCTGGGGACGCGTCGGCGCGGTGCTCGCGCTGACGGCCGCCCTGGCCGGGTGCTCTCAGCTCCAGGACACGGGTGTCGCCGTCTGCGGGTCGGTCGGCGCTGGTGAGCCGATGGTCATCGGCGTGCCGTTCGTCACCGGCGACTACCCGGTCGAGGTGTCGGGGCTCGAGCTGGTCGATGCCGAGGGCCTGGACCTCCTCGACGCACGCGTCGATCTCAACACGACCCGTGTCGGCGTCGTCGAGTATCCCGTCGAGATCGAGGGCTGGGTCGACGGCGGGCCGGCTGTCGGCGCCGATCTGCCCGCGCGCACCGACGTCACGCTCGCCCTCGTCCTGGAGCGCACCGCCGAGGTCGGCACGGCCGACGGCGTCGAGGTCGCGTACTCCTCGCTCGTCGGGCCGGGGATGAGGACGACCGTCACGTTGGAGATGACGCTGCGAGATCGGTGCGCCTGACCTGCAACACGCACCCGGCGGCCGACACAGAGCAGGCAACCGGGTCGCGCTCGTGGAGGGCGCGTGCGCACCCGGGCGGCCGTGGCGATCGTCGGGTTCGCCACGGCCGCAGTCATGCCCGCCACCGGTGTGCGGTTGCCCGATCGCCACGGATGTGATCGCATCGAGTGATGCGACACCGCCTGAGCGCCGCAACGACCCTGACCGCGGCGACAGCCCTGGCCGCCACCGCCCTGCTGTCCGGGTGCACCGATCCCAGTCCCGACGAGAGCGGCGACCCGGCGACGTCGACGTCCGCCGAGGCATCCCCCGCCGAGGTGACGTGGGGCGGCGACGAGGGCGGCTTCTCGGCATGCGTCGCCCCGGAGGACGGCGGCGCCGACGTGGTGTGGTCCGAGCGCCTCACCACGACCGAGGACATCACGCTGGAGTCGGTCTCGACGCCGTCCGGCGTCGAGATCCTCAGCACCTCCACGCTCCCGGCACCCGACGACGACACCGAGAGCGGCTCGGTCGTGGCGATCGATCCGGGCGAGGCCCAGACCGGTGCCCCGCTCGCCGGCACCGAGGTCGCCGCCGGCGAGGAGCTCTCCGTGGTGACCGAGCTGGGCACCAGCGCCCTCGACGCGGCCGTGACCACCGAGATCACGCTCGACCTCACCTACTCCGACGCGACCGGGACCCACACGATCGCGAGCGGCGCCACCCTCACCTACGGTCCCGACTGCGGTCCCTGACCGTCGGGCGAGTCACCGGTCGCGACGACGCGGGCGTCGTCGTCGTGGTCGATGTGCCGCAGCTGACGCCAGATCGCGACGACGAACACGGCTGAGCCGATCCCCGCGACCCAGAACGGGGCGGCGATCCCGAACCGCTCGGCGAGGGCGCCGCCAGCGACCGACCCGATCACGAGGCCGCCGAAGACCCCCAGGCTGTTGACGCCGTTGACCCGACCCTGGAGCACCGTCGGGACGACGCGCTGGCGCACGGTCACCGACGTCGTCCCCCAGACGAACGCGTGCGCCCCGAACACGACGAAGATGCCCATCGCCACCCACGGGATCCTCGTCGCCGCGAGCGCGAGATGGGTGAGCGTCTCGATGATCAGGCCGATCCGCATGAGCGCGCCGAGGGTGAACCGGCGTGTCAGCGCGCCGTAGCAGGCCGTGCCGACGATGCCTCCGACGGCGGTGAACGTCGTGATCAGACCGAACCCGATCGCGCCGAGGCCGAGCTGCCGCTGCGCGTAGAGCACGAGCACCGACCAGGCGGCTCCGAACGTGATGTTGAAGGTGAAGATCGTCAGCACGAGGGTGCGGACGGCGGGGTGGGTCGCCGCCCATCGCACCCCCTCGGCGAGGTCGTGCCCGACGTGCCGACGCTCGCCCGCGCGCTCGATCGCCGGCAACCGCACCCGCGACAGCAGCAGCACCACGGCGAGAACCAGCACGGTCTGGCTCGCGAACGGGACGGCGTGCCCGAGCGCGAACAGCGCCGCACCGATCGGCGGGCCGGCGAGCTGGTTGACCGTGACGAACCCGGTCATCACACGCGCGTTGGCGACGGAAAGATCGGGCTTGGCGACGAGCATCGGCACGAGCGTGGACGAGGTGTTGTCGACGAACACCTCCGCGCAGCCGAGCAGGAACAGCGCGATCAGCACGATCGCGATGGACACGTGACCCGTGAGCACCGCCGTGGTGAGCACCCCGAGCACGAGGATGCGCAGGACGTTGCCCGCGAGCAGGATGCGCCACCGGTCGATGCGGTCCGAGATCACGCCCGCGACGAGCGAGAACAGCAGCGGCGGCAGCCACTGCAGGGTGGCGGCGAGAGCGACCAGTCGGGCGTCCGCGGTCAGCGAGGCGACCAGCAGCGGTCCTGCGGCGGCGACGATGCCGTCGCCGAGGTTGCTCACCCACGACGAAGCGAGCAGCCACCGGAAGTCCCGGCCGAGCCGCTCCGGGAGGATGCGTTCGACGAGCCTCCCCGTCCACTCATCGCTCACGAGGACCAGACGCTACTCCGAGACCTGGGCGCTCGGCGGCAGCGGGATGAGGTCCAGATAGATCCGGACGCGGCGCTCGTCGGGCACGTCCCCACGTGCGGACACCCGGTCGAAGTGCGCACGCATCACCTGCTGCAGCTCGGCGGAGAGGTCCCTCATCTCCTCCGCCGTCATCGAGACGGTCGAGCGCTCGCTCAGCGAGGCCTCGATCCACGCCGGGGGTTCGTCGACGGCGTCCCGGAGCCAGCGGGTCTTGTCCCGCATCTGCTCCTCGACCTGGGTGCGCAGCATCAGCTCGACCTGGGCGGCGGTGGACGGATCCTTCGCCAGGTCGACACCCTGCATGCTGAACCCGACAGGGCGCCACCAGCGCTCACGGCCGGTGCCGCGCTCGGTGTCCTCGGTCACGAAGCCGTGCCGTTCCAGCTGGCGCAGGTGATAGCTGGTCTGCCCTGTCGACTCCCCCAGCTCACGGGCGAGGGTCGTCGCCGTCGCGGTGCCGCGCTGGGAGAGCAGGTCGTACATCGCCATGCGCAGCGGGTGCGCGAACGCCTTCATCGCCTCGGCGCCGATGGGTCGTAGGCGCCCGGGCTTCGGCTGGGTCTTGCGGTCGTCGACCATGCAGAGATACCTTTGCAGAGTTGTCTTTGCAGAACTACTTCTGTTCATCGTAACGAGACGAGGACCGCGATGGTCACCCCGACACCCGCCGCCGAGCACCGCACCTCCGGCCCGGCTGCCGTCGAGCCCCTCGGGCGGCCCTTCCGCGTTCACCTCGCCGGCGTCGGCGTCGCCAACCTCGCCGACGGCATCATGGCCGCCGGGGTCCCGCTCATCGCCGTCTCGCTGACCCGCTCCCCCGCCGAGATCTCGCTGCTCAGCGTCGCTCTCTGGCTGCCCTGGCTGGTGCTCGGGCTCCTCGCCGGTGTGCTCATCGACCGGGTCGACAGGCGCAGGGTCCAGCTCGTCGCGATGGGTGTCCGCGTGCTGCTGCTCGGTGGACTGACAGCCCTCGCGGTCACCGATCAGCTCTCGATCTGGGTCCTGGTCGGGTTCGCGCTGCTCTACGGCCTGACCGAGGTCTTCGTCGACATCGCGGCCGGCGCGATGGTGCCCGCGCTCGTCCCCGCGTCGCGACGCTCGACGGCGAACGGCCGGGTGCTCGCCGCGCAGCAGGTGGGCGGGTCGTTCGTCGGCGCACCGATCGGCGGCGCCCTGCTGGTCGTCGGGACGGGGTGGGTGGTCGGCATCCCTGCCGCGCTCTGCCTCGCCTTCGTCATCCTCATCGGGCTGGGCCTGCGCCGACCCTTCACTGTCGAGCGGGCAGCTCCGACGTCGATCCGGGCCGACATCGGCGACGGTCTCCGCTTCCTCTGGCGGCACCCCGTGCTGCGACCGAACCTCATCGCCGGAGGGCTGATGAACATGGCGAACACCGGCTACTTCGCCGTGTTCGTGCTCTACGCGGTCGGTGCGGGCTCGGCGATCGGGCTGCGCCCGGAGCACTACCCCCTGATCTCCGCCGTCCTCCCGATCGGCGCTCTGCTGGGCTCCGTCGCCGCCGGCCCCCTCACCAGGCGATTCCGCGAGGTCCCCGTGATGTACGTCTGCTGGGCGATCAACTCGGCGATGCTGCTGGTGCCGGTCCTGTGGCCGCGGGCGGGGGCACTCGCCGTCGCGATGGCGGTGCTCGGGTTCACGAACACCATCGGGAACGTCATCGGCCAGACGATCCGGCAGAACGTCGTCCCGGCCGCCATGCTGGGTCGGGTCGGTGGCGCCGGTCGCACCATCGGGTACGGCGCGATGCCGGTCGGAGCGCTGCTGGGCGGGGTGATCGCCGAGGCGATCGGGCTGACCTGGGTGATGGTCGGCGCGGCGGCGGTCTGCCTCCTCGCCGTCGTCTGGGTGGCCACACGTGTCGACCAGGCGATGGTGGACGCGCTCGTCGACCCCCGCGACTAGGGAATCCATCCCCGGAGACGCTGTGCCCGGGTCTACCGTGAGCGCCATGCACGGGTCCGCGCCGGGGGCCGCCGGTCCCGGCCCTCTGACGACGACGCAGCGCCGTGTCCTGTGGGTGGCGATCCTCGGGTCGTTCGTCGCGTTCCTCGACGGGACGCTCGTCAACGTCGCGCTCCCCGCGATCAGCGACGAGCTCGGCGGCGGGCTGACGACCCAGCAGTGGGTGGTCGATGCCTACCTCATCACCCTCGGCGCGATCATCCTGGTCGCCGGATCGATCAGCGACGCCTTCGGTCGTGTGCTGGTCCTGCGGGTGGGCCTCGTGGGGTTCGGGATCGCCTCGGTCGCGATCGCCGCGGCGCCGACGGCGGACCTCCTCATCGTCGCACGTGCCGTCCAGGGAGCTGCGGGCGCGTTCCTGGTGCCGAGCTCGCTGGCCCTCATCACCGCGCACTTCTCGGGCCCGGCGCGCGGCCGCGCCATCGGGACCTGGACGGCGATGACCACCGCGGCCATGATCGTGGGCCCGGTGATCGGTGGCTTCTTCGTCGACGTGGTCTCGTGGCGGTGGGCCTTCCTCATCAACGTCGCGCCGATCGGCGTGACGCTGCTGCTGATCGCGCGCGGCGGGATGAACGAGGAGCCGCGCCGCGGGGTCGGCATCGACTGGGTGGGCGCCGGCCTCTGCGTCGCCGGCCTGGGTGGTCTGGTGTTCGGGCTCATCGAGGGCACCAACCTGGGGTG
>JBMDXU010000054.1:0-25240 GCA_048594485.1 Pseudactinotalea sp.
GTAGTCGCGGTCGACGGCGGCCGGGTAGGGCGATCGCGACGCCCGCCCGGTCCGTACCGGGAGCGGGGCGGTGAGCGTGATGTCGGCGGCGCTCGCGCCGACCTGCACCTCGTAGTCGCCGTTCTCCAGGACCCAGCCGTGGTCGCCGACGTCCCAGGGGGCGGGGTCGGCGGGGGCGAGGTCGGGGGGGGCGGCGGCGGGGGGGGCCGCGGGGCCGCGGACCTTGGCGAAGGCGCGCAGCTCCTTGTCCGCCTTGAACACGGCGCTCGGCGCGTTGCGCACGTACAGCTGGACGACGTCCGCGCCGTCGCGGTCGCCGACGTTGGCGACGGTCACGGTCGCGGTCACGCGGTCGCCGTCGAGCACGACCCGCAGGTCGCGGTGCTCGAAGCGTGTGTAGGACAGCCCGAAGCCGAAGGGCGCCAGCAGATCGGTGCCGACGGCGTCGTGGAAGCGGTAGCCGACGTGGATCGACTCGTAGTAGCGCGCGATCGGGCCTTGGTCGTAGTCGTCGCGGTCGCTGACGTCCTCGACGGCACGCACCCAGCTCTGGGTGAGCCGGCCGGAGGGGTTGACATCGCCGAGCAGGAGGTCGGCGGTCGCCTCGCCGCCCTCCATCCCCGGCAGGTGGACGAGGAGGACGGCCGCCAGGCCATCGAGGGCGGGGACGACGACGGGTGCCCCGGCGTGCAGGACCAGCACCACCGGGGCGTCCATCGCGGCGAGCCGCTCGATCAGCCGGGTCTGGGCGGGGCTCAGGCGCAGGTGCCGGCGGTCGAAGCCCTCGCTCTCCTCGAGGTCGCCGAGACCGCCGAAGACGAGCACGACGTCGGCGTCGCGGGCGAGCGCGAGCGCCTCGGCCTCGGCCACCGGGTCCGGCTCGAGATGAAGGGTGCGGTAGCCGGGGGCGTAGCGGTAGCGGAGGCCTCGGCGGTCGAAGGCGTCCTGCGCGCTGCTCACGGCGGGTGGGGTGACGAGCGACGACCCGGCCCCTTGGAACCGGAGCTGCTCGAACATCTCGCCGATGACGACGATCCGGCCCGCGTCGGGCGACAGCGGCAGGGTGCCGTCGTTGCGGAGCCGCACGGCGGAGTCGGCGGCGGCCTCACGGGCGAGCGCGGCGTGCGCCTCCGGGTCGGCGGGCTGCGCCGGGCGGGCGGCGTGGCGCGAGCGCTCGACCAGACGCAGCACCCTCCCGACCGCGGTGTCGAGGTCACTCTCGGCGAGTGCACCGGAGCGGACGGCGTCGACCACCGCGCGGTGGTTGTGCGGGTTGCTGCCGGGCATCTCCAGGTCGAGCCCGGCGGCGACGCCGGCGGGACGGTCGTCGGTCGCACCCCAGTCGGACATGACGAGCCCGTCGAACCCCCACTCGTCGCGGAGCACCTCGGTCAGCAACCATCGGTGCTGGCTGCACGCCGTCCCGTTGAGCTGGTTGTACGCGCACATCACGGTGGCGGGGGCGGCCTCGGTGACGACCCGCTCGAACGCACGGAGGTAGATCTCGCGCAGCGCCCTCTCGTCGACGACGCTGTCGCCCACGAACCGATACTCCTCGTTGGAGTTCGCCGCCATGTGCTTGACGCTCGCGCCGACCCCCTGCGACTGCACACCCTGCACGAAGGCAGCGCCGAGCACACCCGAGACCAGCGGGTCCTCGGAGTAGTACTCGAAGTTGCGGCCGCAGCGCGGGTCGCGCTGGATGTTGACGCCGGGGGCCAGGAGGACGTCGACGTGCTGGTCGGCCGCCTCGTGACCGATCGCGGCCGCCACCCGGCGGACGAGATCGGGGTCCCACGACGCGGCGAGGGCCGACGCCGTCGGGAACGACGAGGCGTGCACGTTGTCGGAGATGGTGAACGAGCCGCCCGGGTCACGGACCCGGCGGACGCCGTGGGGGCCGTCGGTGAGGAAGATCGATCCGATGCCCAGCCTCGGCACGGGTGTGGTGCGCCACGACTGGTGCCCCTGCACGAGCGACGCCTTCTCCGGCAGCGTCAGGTCCGGGAGCGCGGTGACGCCGTCGGACAACGCCCTCCCCCTCCCTGCCGGCCGTGCACGTCGCGACCGGCAGGGCCACGGTACGCCTGCTGCGCGCGGGCTCAGCGCTGGTGGCGAGGGCGCAGACCGCGGAAGGCGAGCGCGGCAGCGGTGAGCATGAGCAGGGCGCCGAGACCCGTGGTGAGGCCGACTCCGGTCTCGAACGCGGCGCGGGCGACGTCGGCGAGCCGGTCGCCGACATCGGTGCCGAGGGCGGCTGCCTCGTCGAGGGCGCCGGCCAACGAGCCGCGAGCGACGTCGGCGGCCGAGGCACCCACGCCGTCGGGCACGGTGATGTGGGCCCGGTAGGCCATGGTGACCACGCCACCGAGGACGGCGGTGCCGAGGACGGCACCGACCTCGTAGGCGGTCTCCGAGACGGCGGACGCCGCACCGGCGCGAGCGGGCGGTGCCGAGGCGACGATGAGATCGTTGGACAGCGTCTCGGCGACGCCGATGCCGATGCCGAGCAGCACGAACGCGACCGCGATGACGGCGGCGGGAACGCCGGCGCCGGTGACGGCGACCAGGCCGTACCCGGTGGCCGAGACGAGCAGCGCACCCGTGATCGCGGCGCGCACCGACACCCGCCGGACCAGCCGGACCGCCGCGAAGCCGGCCACCATCGAGACGAGGCCGCCCGGGAGCAGCACGAGCGCGGCGGCCAGCGGCGTCATGCCGAGCACGAGCTGCAGGTGCTGGGAGACGACGAACAGGAACCCGACCATCGCCATGAGGCTGAGCAGGTTGAGCAGGGCCGAGTAGCGGAACGCCGGGATCCGGAAGAGGTCGATGTCGAGCATCGGCTGACGCACCGGGTCGGTGATGAGCATCCGCTGCCGCTGCACGAAGACGACACCGAGGCAGAGACCGGCGACCGCCAGGCCGAGGGGGAGGAGGGAGAGCCCGTGCACCGCGACCTCCTTGATCGCGAGCACGACCGGGCCCATCGCGAGGACGGACAGCACGATGCTGGGGGCGTCCAGGCGCCCCGGACGCGGGTCGCGCGACTCCGCGACGAGCCAGGGCGCGAGCGCGAGCAGCGGCACGAGCACCGGCACCGCCATGAGGAACACCGACCCCCAGCCGAAGACGCTCAGCAGCAGCCCGCCGACCAGCGGGCCGAGCGCGGCACCCGCGCCGAACGTCGCCGTCCACGTCGCGATCGCGATCCGGCGCTCGCCGGCGTGATGGAACGTGGAACGCAGCAGCGCCAGCGTCGCGGGCATGAGCATGGCGCCGAAGACCGCCATCGCCGCGCGACCGGCGATCAGCCACTCCGCCGTCGGGGCGAACGCCGCGGCCGCCGAGATGACGGCGAAGCCGGTGGCGCCGACGAGCAGCAGCCGGCGCCGCCCGATCCGGTCGCCGAGCGTGCCCATCACCAGCAGCAGAGCCGCCAGCACGAGCGGGTAGACGTCCATCATCCAGAGCTGGACCGCGGCGCTCGGGTGCAGATCGGCGGCGATCGCGGGCAGCGCGAGCCCGAGCACGGTGTTGTCGACCGAGACGAGGACGACCGGCAGCATCAGGACCGCCAGCGCCGCCCACTGGCGTCGCCCCGCCCGCGGCGCCGTGGCGTCGTCGAGAGCGGTGGGATGAATCTGCTGGCTGGTCATGCTGTTGTCCTTCGGGGTCTATCCAGATCGCAGTAACTATACCGTCCAGCCGGTCTAGTTATTCCGATGATCCGGTGCTCTTCGTCACGGTCGAGGCCGCTCGACCGCCTACGCTGACGGCATGTCACGGCCCCCGGCTGCTCGCGAGAAAGTGCTCGCCGCGTTTGCGGCGATCGTCGCGGAGCAGGGCGAGCAGGCCGCGACGATGGACGCCGTCGCCGCCCGGGCCGGCGTGTCCAAGGGCGGACTGCTCTACCACTTCGGTTCCCGCGAGGCCCTCGTCGACGGGCTCGTCGAGCGGTTCCTCGAGGTCGGCCAGCAGGACGTCGACGCGATGCGGACCGCGCCGGAAGGCGCGGTGGCGCACTACCTCGCGACCTCGGCCGAGGCTCCGCGCGACCTGCAGGAGCTCTACGTCGCGACAAGCCGGATCACGCAGACCGGGGCGGACGCCGCCCGTCGCGCCCTCGCGCACGTCGAGTCCCGGTGGCTCGCGGAGCTGGTGTCCGCGATCGGCGACACCCAGCTCGCGACACTCGTCGCCGTCGTCGGCGACGGCCTCTACCTCCACGCCATCCGCGGCGACCGCGAGCAGGCCCTCGCCCAGCACAGCGCCGTCGAGCCCGTGATCCGACGCCTCCTCGCCGAGGCGGCCGACCGCACCTGACCGCGGGCGGCCGCGGCCTGCCGTTGCCGCGATCTCGACCCACGGACGCCACCCCGCGTCGCCGTATCGTTGACGGCGTGCCGACCGAGCGACCGACGATCCGCACGGTCGCCGAACGGGCGGGCGTGTCGAAGTCGCTGGTCTCGCTGGTGCTGCAGAACTCCGACAAGGTCAGCCCGCAGCGGCGCGCCGCCGTCGAGCGGGCGATCGCCGAGCTCGGCTACCGCCCGAGCATGGTGGCGCGGTCGCTGAGCGTGCGGCGCACCGGCGCGATCGGCGTCGTGATCGACGACCTCCGCAACCCCTGGTTCGTGGAGTGCTACGAGGGGCTCGCCGGCGCGCTCGGGTCCGGGGGGTACCGGACCCTGCTGGCCGACGAGCGCGTGGACCGCGCGACCGGCGGGTCGCTCGTGCAGACGCTGGTCGACATGGGTGTCGACGGGCTGGTGCTGCTGGGCACGATGACGCCGTCGGACGACGTCCGTCGCGCGGTGGTGCGGCTCCCGGCCGTCGTGGCGGCCAGCCGCGACTTCGACGACGACGACCTCGATGTCGTGGCGGGCGACGACCGGGCCGGGATCGCGCTGGCGGTCGAGCACCTGCTGAGCCTCAGGCATCGCTCGATCGCGCACGTCGCAGGGAGCACGGGCGCCGTGCCCCGCCTGCGGCGCGCCGCGTTCGTCGACGCCATGGCGGCCGCAGGGACCGTCGACCCCGTGGTGATCGACGGCGACATGTCCGACGTCGGCGGCTACCGCGCGGGGCTCGAGCTCCTCGGGCGCCCCGAGCGACCCACGGCCGTCGTCGCCGTCAACGACGTCACCGCGCTCGGCGTGCTGTCGGCGGCACGCGAGCTCGGCCTGGCGGTGCCGGGCGAGGTGTCGATCGTCGGCTACGACGACACGGCGATCGCCGGTCTGGGGCTCGTCGACCTCACGACGATCGACGTCCGCAACCGGGAGGTCGGCGACCGTGCGGGCCGGACCCTGCTGCGCCGGCTGAACGGCGACGACGGCGACCGCCAGGAGACGCTCGTCGAGCCACGGCTCGTCGTTCGCGGCTCGACAGGCCCGGCGGTCTGATCCCCGGCGCGCTGCTGGGTGCCGCGTCGCAGGGCGGGACGCGGATCAGGCCCAGGCGCGTCAGGCCCAGGGGCGCAGCGCGTCGCGGTTGTGCCGGTGCTCGGCCGCGATGGTGTCGAGGTCGTACCCCGCCTGCGGGTAGACGTCCTGCTCGACGACGAGCCAGCCGTCGAAGTCCCGCGCGACCATCGCGTCCATGAACGCGGCCAGGTCGAGGTCGCCGTCGCCGATCGGCACGAAGACGCCGCCGGACCAGACCTCGATCATGCCGCCGCCCGCGTCGACGATCTCACGCAGCCGCGCGACCCGGACGTCCTTGATGTGGAGGTGGTTGATGCGCTCGCCCCACCGCTCCCACGCCGTGCTGGGGTCGCCGCCGCCGATGAGCAGGTGCCCGGTGTCGAGGGTGAGGTCGACGTCGGTCGCGTCGCAGAACGCGTCGATCTCGGCGGGCGTCTCGACGAACGTGCAGGCGTGGTGGTGGAAGGTGGGCTCGAGCCCGCGGTCGCGCATCATCGAGGCGACGGTCGCGACATTGCGGCCCAGCCGCCGCCAGCCCGCGGCGTCGAGGGTGTGCTCAGGGTCGCCGCCCGGGTGCGCCTTGCGCACCGCGTCGCCCGAGTCGGCCAGCGTCGGCCGGGGGGCGATCCCGCCGTCGCGGGGCGGCGCCGAGGAGAACAGGTCGAGGGTGGCCGCGAGGCCGGGCAGCGCGGTCTCGAACGCCCCGTCGTCGGAGAACGGCAGGTCGATCCAGCCGCCGGCGAGATCCAGCCCGTGGGCCGCCAGCCGCTCAGGAAGCGGGCCGGCGCCGTCGAGGAACCCGACGGGCCCGAGGTCGACGCCCGTGTACCCCGTGTCGGCGAGGATCGCCATCACCTGCTCGCCGTCCGGGAGCGCCACCGCGACGTCGTCGGGCGTCAGCTCGAACACCCCGAAGCTCACGGGCGCACCGGCCACCTTGACCACCATCGCACTCCTCCTCACGAGTGACCGGCCAGCGTTGGACCGGTACAACCGGCAAGCCTAGTCGCCCATCCCCTCCACCCCGCACACCCACCCCGCACGCACCCGCTCACCACTCCGCCCATCGAAACGCCCAGCCCTGACCCTCCGAGCTCGCTCGTTCGATAGCGTGCTGACCGTGCCCACGCTCTGGCTGATGGTCGGCCTGCCGGCCGCGGGCAAGACCACGGCCGCGCGCCGTCTGCAGGCCGAGCACGACGCGATCCGGGTCACCCCGGACGACATCATCCTCACGATGCGGGACGACCTCCATGTCGGGGACCGCCGTCGCACCGCCCTCGAAGGCGCGCTGCTCGACGTCCTGGTGCCGGCGCTACGACGCGGGGTCGATGCCGTCGTCGACTACGGGCTGTGGTCACGGGAGGAGCGGACGGCGCTGCGCTGGGTCGGCCGCGCGCTCGGTGCACGCGTCGTGGTCCTCGCGTTCGACACCGACCCCGCCACCCAGCTCGACCGCATCCGCGCGCGCACCGAGGGTGACCCGCGGCTCGCCATGTCGGAGGCGCACCTGCGCGACTGGGCCGGCGTCTACACCCCACCCGCTGCCGACGAGCTCGACGTCGACGCGCCGCTCGACCCGCCGCCGCCGGGCCACGCGACCTGGGGCGCGTGGGCCGCGGACCGGTGGCCGGGCCTGCGTGTCGTCGGACCCCGATAGTCTCCCGCCCGTGGGTCCGGACCGTGAGGCGATGCTGGGTCGGATCGCCGAGAACCAGCAGGCGATGGCGCTCGCGATGGCGACCCACCGGCTGCAGCGGCTTCTCGACACCCGTCTCACGGCGGGTCGCCTGCACGCGCTCGTCGTGCTCGACGCGCAGGGACCCCAGCCCTCCGGCGATCTGGCCCGCACCCTCGGGATCAGCGCCGCGACCGCTACCGGACTCGTCGACGGGCTCGTCCGCGACGGGCTGGCCGAGCGCCGCGCCGACCCGGACGACGGCCGTGCCCGCGTCGTGCACCCGACCGACGCCGGGGTGGAGGCGTGGCGGGCGGCGATCCTCGGACCCACCGCCATCGACGGCGACGTGCTGGACCGTCTGACCGACGAGGACCTCGACCTCCTCCTCCGTGCGACCGAGGTCGTCCGGCGCGCGGTGACCGACGTCACCGGTGGTGACCGAACTCAGGACACCTGACCGAAACTCCTTCGGGTTACCCTAAGCAAGTCTGGACCGGACCAGCCCTGGAGCCCGAGTGCACTACCTCGCCCGCTTCTCGCTCAGCCGTCGCGCGCTCACCGCGCTCATCACCGCGGCGATCGCAGCACTCGGGATCGTCAGCCTGACGTCGCTGCGCCAGGAGCTCATCCCCTCGATCAGCTACCCGGCCGCCGTCGTCATCGGCACCTACCCAGGCGCGTCCCCGGACGTCGTCGAGGACCGGGTCACGACGGTCCTCGAGGACGCGGTCGAGGCCGTCGACGGCATCGAGGAGATGACGTCGACGGCGTCGACGAACGTCTCGACGACGACGGTGATGTTCCGGTACGGCACCGACATGCCGACGGCGCTGGCCGACCTGCGCTCCGCCGTCGACGCGGCCTCGTCGCAGCTGCCCGACGACGTCGAGCCCCAGATCTTCGCCGGCTCGATCGACGATCTCCCGGTGCTGCAGCTGGCCGTGTCCGGCGCCGCCGACGGCGACGCCCTCGCCGGCGTGGTCGAGGACATCGTGGTCCCCGAGCTCGAGGGGCTCGACGGCGTCCGCTCGGTCGCGATCAGCGGCGAGGCGACCCGGGAGATCACCGTCGACGTCGACCTCCCGGCGCTGCTCGCCGCGGGCCTGACTCCGCAGGACGTCCTCGACGTCCTCGACGACTACGGCATCAGGGTCCCCGCGGGCACCCTGACCGACGGCGAGGAGGCGCTCGCCGTCCAGGTGGGCACCCCGATCGAGTCGGTCGCCGATCTCGAGGCGATCCCCCTGACCTCCGAGGCGGGCGCGGTCACGCTCGGCGACGTCGCCGACGTGGTCGACGGCGAGGCCGCCGCCACGTCCTTGTCGCGGCTCAACGGCGAGCCGTCGCTGTCGATCGCGGTGACCAAGACGCCCGACGGCAACGTCGTCGAGGTGTCCGAGGCCGTCCAGCAGGCGATCGACGACCTCGGCGAGCGCCTCGACGCCCAGGGGGTCCAGGTCGCGGTCACGTTCGACCAGGCGCCGTTCATCACGGAGTCGATCGAGGGGCTCGCGACCGAGGGCATGCTCGGGCTCGGGTTCGCGGTCGTCGTCATCTTGCTGTTCCTGCTGTCGCTGCGCTCGACGATCGTCTCCGCCGTCTCGATCCCGCTGTCGCTGCTCGCTGCGTTCATCGTCATGAACGTCGTCGGCTACTCGCTCAACCTGCTCACGCTCGCCGCGCTGACGATCTCGATCGGCCGCGTCGTCGACGACGCGATCGTCGTCATCGAGAACATCAAGCGTCACCTGTCCTACGGCGAGCAACGCCTTCCGGCGATCCAGGTCGCCGTCAAGGAGGTCGCGGGCGCCATCACGGCCGCGACGATCGCGACGGTCGCGGTGTTCGCGCCGATCGGGTTCGTCGGAGGGTTCGTGGGCGAGCTGTTCCGCCCGTTCGCCCTGACGGTCGCGATCGGCATGCTCGCCTCGCTCTTCGTGGCGCTCACGATCATCCCGGTGCTCGCCTACTGGTTCCTGCGGGCGCCCGCGACCACCGCCGACGTCGAGGCCGCCGCCGCCGCGCGGGACAAGGCCGAGGAGAAGGAGCGTCGCGGACTGTGGCAGCGGGGTTACCTGCCGCTGCTGCGCGCCTCGCTGCGACGCCCGGCGATCACGCTCCTCATCGCGGTCGCCGTGCTCGGCGGCACCGGAGCGCTGGCCACGCAGCTGCAGACGAACTTCCTCGGCAGCTCGGGCCAGAACACCGTCACCGTGACCCAGCAGTTCCAGCCCGCCACATCGCTGCAGAGCAAGGACGACGCCGCCTCCGAGGTCGAGGACGCCCTGCTCGCGATCGACGCCGTCGAGACGGTGCAGACCTCGATCGGCTCGTCGGGCGGCCTCACCGCGTTCGGCGGGGGCGGCAGCGATCAGGCGACCTTCGCCGTCACGCTCGCCGAGGACGCCGACGGCGTCGCGGCCGAGGGCGAGATCCGCTCCGCCGTCGAACCGCTGGTGGGCGACCGGGTGACCGGGATCAGCGTCGCGGCCGGCGACAGCGGCGGACTGGGGAGCAGCACCGTCGACCTCGTCGTCACCGCCGATGACATCGACACCCTGACCGAGGCCGGCGAGCAGGTGGTGGACGCCGTCGACGGCGCCCCGGGCGCCGCGGAGGTCAGCAGCTCGCTGGCCGCGGACCAGCCGGTCGTGCAGATCACGGTCGATCGCGACGCCGCCGCCGAGCTCGGGCTCCCGGAGACCGCGGTCGCCGCCGCCGTCGCCGGAGCGATGACCGACGCCGAGATCGGGACGATCGATCTCGACGGGGACGAGGTCACCGTGCTCGCCAGCTTCGGTGACGGGCCCGAGGACCTGGACGCCCTGGAGACCGTGCCTATCACGACCGCGACCGGCGACGTCCCGCTGAGCGAGGTCGCCGAGCTCGAGGTGGTGCAGACCGCGTCGTCGATCACCCGGACGGACGGCCGCCGCACGGTGACGGTGTCGGTCACGCCGTCGGACATCGACGACCTCGGA
The DNA here is from genome assembly GCA_048594485.1 of Pseudactinotalea sp. Classification (GTDB taxonomy): domain Bacteria; phylum Actinomycetota; class Actinomycetes; order Actinomycetales; family Beutenbergiaceae; genus Pseudactinotalea. The sequence goes on from JBMDXU010000054.1 coordinate 10,092, forward strand.
TCGCTGACGGCGGAGCTGACCCAGCGGATGGACGACCTCGACCTGCCGGCCGGTGCGGACGTGACGGTGGGCGGCGCGGCGGCCGATCAGGCGGACGCGTTCTCCGACCTCGGCCTGGCGCTCGTGCTGGCCATCGCGATCGTCTACATCGTGCTCGTCGCGACGTTCAACTCGCTCGCGCAGCCGCTGATCCTGCTCGTGTCGGTGCCGTTCGCGGCGACCGGGGCGATCGCAGGTCTGCTGATCACCGGGACGCCGTTGGGTGTGCCCGCGCTCATCGGGTCGCTCATGCTCGTCGGCGTGGTCGTGTCGAACGCCATCGTGCTCATCGACCTCATCAACCAGTACCGGGCGCGTGGGCGAGCGCTGGAGGACGCCGTCGTCGAGGGGTCGCGCAAGCGTCTGCGGCCCATCGTGATGACGGCGGCCGCGACGATCTTCGCGCTGCTGCCGATGGCGCTCGGGATCACCGGCGGTGGAGCGTTCATCAGCCAGCCGCTCGCGATCGTCGTGATCGGCGGGCTCATCACCTCGACCCTGCTGACCCTCGTCGTCGTGCCCGTGATCTACACGATCGGGCAGCGCCGTGCCGAGCGGCGTCGGGCACGGCGGTCGGGCGGGTCAGCGGACACGTCGGACGCTGCGCCACCGTCCGCCGACAAGAGCGACGACGGCGGAGACCCGTCGGAGCGCGCCGCTCGTCGCGGTCGACACGCGGCACCGACCGGGGCGTGACGTCAGCGCAGCAGATCGCCGCGGTGCACGTCCGAACGGGAGACACCCTGGAGCAGCAGCCCGACGGTGTCCCCGGCGGTGGCGACGTCCTTGATGCTGCGGAACGCCTCGATGCCGGTCACCTCGGACGCGCCGACCTCCTGACCCTCGCGGACGATCGTGACACGCTGCCCCACCCGGACCTCGCCCGAGGAGACCTGACCGGTGACGACGGTGCCACGACCGGTGATCGAGAAGACGTCCTCGACCGTGAGCGAGAAGCCGCTGCTGACCGTCCCGTAGGGCTGGGCGTCCACGGTGCCGGGGACACCGACGTCGGCAACGGACGGCCGCCCCGGCGGGATCGGGAGCGCACCGGCCTCGGCCCGCTGCCTGCGCTGGTCGGCCATGAGCACCGCCGACATGTGAGCCGCGCACAGGAGCGAGGCGCCGACGACGACCCAGAGCCCCGCGTCCGGGTCGTCGAAGACCGGGAACACGTAGCCGATCAGCACCGCGACGACCAGGATCACGGTGTTGATCACGGCCGTCCGCAGGATCACCCGGGTGCGCCGCCGAGCGGGATCCTCGCGCGGGGCCGGCGGGCGGGACGGTGACGCACCGGGAACCGGAGTCTGCTCGGGGATTCGGGTCTCGCCGTCGGGATAGAAGCTCACCGACCTGACGCTACCGGTCCCCCGCCCCCCGCTTTCGTTGACGAATTGCCCCCTACTCCGCTTTCGTTGATGAATCGGCGGGCGGTCGACGGCACGACCGCGACGTCGCGAGACTCGGCGATACGTCAACGACCTCGCCGAGGTCGGCAGTTCGTCAACAAAATCGGGGTTGGGGCCGATTCGTCAACGAAACCGGGGTTGGGGCGGATTCGTCAACGAAATCGGATTCTGACGGCGGGCTGTCGGGACTCGTAGGCTGGCCGACGTGCTCATCCTGCTGCCGCCGTCGGAGGGGAAGGCCGACCGTGGGCGCGGTCGGCCCGTCGACCTCGCGCGGCTCTCGTTCCCCGAGCTCACCGACGCCCGCGACGCCGCCCTCGATGCCATCGCCGCGACGAGTGCGCGACCGGACGCCGTCGAGCGTCTGACCGCACCACCCGGCGTCGCCGCCGAGGTGGCCCGGAACATCGAGATCCGCGAGCTCCGCACGCTCCCGGCGGAGCGGCTCTACACCGGGGTCCTGTACGACGCCCTCGACCTGGCGTCGATGGACGCCGACGCCCGTCGTCGCGCCCGCCGGTGGATCGTGGTGACGTCAGCGCTCTTCGGTGCCGTCCGCCTCGGCGACCCGCTGCCGCCCTACCGGCTCCCGATCTGCGCACGACTCGACGGGCTGCCCGGGCTCGAGGCGTACTGGCGCGAGCACCTGCCGCCCGTGCTCACGACCGCGGCGGGCACCGGCGTCGTCGTCGACTGCCGCTCCTCCAGCTACGTCCCCGTGTGGCGGCCGCCGGCGGAGCTCGCCGATCGCTGGGTCCAGATCCGCGTCCCCGGCGCCAGCCACTTCGCCAAGCACACCCGCGGCCTCGTGGTCCGTCACCTGTGCGTGGCGGGCTCGCGTGCGCGCCACGTCCCGGGCGTCGCCGAGGAGATCGGGACCGCGTTCGACGTCGACCTTCACGCACCGGTCAAGCCCGGCAAGCCGTGGATCCTCGACGTCCGGACCCCCTGAGACCGGCTCAGCCGGAGAGCACGCTGCCGTCGGGGACACGCTCGGGAGCGTGCGTGTCGGAGAGGGCGGCCTGCCCGACGGCGCTGACGCCGGTTCCGAAGGTCCAGTCACCCTCGACCGTGAGCGAGACCGCCTCGCGCAGGCTCGGGACGCCCTGGGCGAACCGCTCCTCGAAGCCGCCGATCTTCTTGTAGTACCGGCTGTCCAGGTCGACGCCGGGGATCGCCGTCACCTGGCTCAGCCGGCCGTCGTCGCCGAGGTCGTAGACGTCGGACCGGATCAGCAGCAGCTCGTTGGTGGTCTTGACGGGCAGGAACCGGTCGCGGCCGACGACGATCGCCGTCGCGCCCTCGAAGACCTCGACGGCGGTCCCCATGGCCGTCTCGACCTGGATCACCTCGGGCGAGGTGGCGTCGGCCGGGTCGAGGTTCTTGACGTTCTTGATGAGCGGGAGACCGAGCACGCCGTCTCGCTCGACGAGCACACGCTTGAGCACCTGCAGGTCGAACCAGAGGTTGTTCGTGTGGAAGTACGGGTGCACGTGCTCGTCGGTGAAGAAGTGCATGTCGGCCTCGGGCGTCTGCGCGGTGTCGCGCAGGATCAGCTGACCGTCGCGCTTGCGGATCGCGAGGTGCCCTCCCTTGCGGTCGTTGACCGTGCGGGTGCAGACCTCCGCCGCGTACGGCGCACCGCTCGCGGCGAACCAGCCCGCGATCCGCGCGTCGGGGCTGGCGCCGAGGTTGTCGGCGTTGGAGACCGACGCGTACCGGAACCCCGCGTCGAGCAGCGCGTCGAGGATCCCGGAGCCGAGCAGCGAGGGGTAGAGGTCGCCGTGCCCGGGCGGGCACCACTCCAGGCTCGGGTCGTCGGGCCAGGTCGCGGGCGTGAGGTCCGAGGTGAGCAGCTTCGGCTCCATGCTCTGCAGGAAGTCCAGCGGCAGCCCGTCCACCGCCAGGTCGTCGTAGGGGGCGAGCGCCGCGAGCGTGTCGTCCTGGGTGCGGAAGGAGTTCATGAACAGCAGCGGCAGCCGCGCACCGGTGGCCTCCCGCGCGGCGCGCACCTGCTGCACGATCAGGTCGAGGAAGGTCTTGCCGTCGCGCACCGGGAGCAGCGACTTGGCCTTGTCCATCCCCATCGACGTCCCGAGGCCGCCGTTGAGCTTGATGACGACGGTCCTTCCGAGCGCTTCGGCCGCGGCGTCGTCGGTGATGTCGACGTCGGCCAGCTGCGGCACGTCGAGCAGTGGCGAGATGGTGTCCTCCGGGATGAGTCCGGTGGCGCCGTCCTCCAGCTGCCGGTAGTAGTGGCTGAAGACCTCGATCGCCACGGCGTCGACCCCGGCGTCGGCCATCTTGTCCCGCGCCTGCTGCAGTCCCTCGTCGCTCATGGCCACGAGCGTAGGGCGTACCGGTTTCAACCGGTTTTCGGACATGGTCGCCGTGTCCGGAAATCGGTTGAAACCTAGTCGTCCTCGGCGGCTTTGGCTGCGGCGCCCTGCTCGTCGCCGAAGAGCAGCTCGGTCATGACGACGTGGACGCGCTCGACGTCGGGGACGTCGTGCAGGGTGACCGGCGCCTCGGCGGCCGTCGTGAGCTGGAGGGTGCCGCAGCCGAGGATGCGGTCGAGGAGGCTGCGCTCGTAGGTGACGTTGTTGATCCGGGAGAGCGGGATGTCGTGCCCGCTCTTGTTGATGATGCCCTTGCGCGTGATCACACGGCGATCGGTGAGCGTGTAGGTCGTGGTGCGCCACCGCAGGAACGGGACGAGCACGACGAGGACGAACAGCACGGCGACGACGACGGCCAGCACCCAGGTCCCGACCGGCGCCCAGGACGCCGGCATGAACGCCATGCCCGCCCAGGTCCCGACCGCCAGCAGCAGCAGTCCCAGAACCGGCAGCACCAGGTGCTTCCCGTGCGTGCGCAGGTGGAGGATGACGTCCTCGTCGGCGCCCAGGAACTTCCGCGGCAGACCCATGGCGCACATCGTGGCACAGCCGCCGGGCGCCGCCCGGGAGGCCGTGGGACGTCAGCCGCAGGCGCCGGCGAGGAAGTCGTCGGTGGTGGCGATGGTGCCGTCGGCGGCGATGACCTCACCGATCCCGAGCGCGTTGAGATCGGCGAGCGTGAACTCCGGCCCCACGATCTCCAGACCGGCGTCGTCATCGGTGACGAACGTGTAGGAGACGTCGGACAGCAGCCCGCCGTCGATGTCGCTCACCCAGTTGTCGGGCGGGTCGGCATCGATCCGGTAGAAGGTGATCGGCTCGACCGTCCGGCCGATCCACGACAGCGCCGGGCCGCTGCCGTCGGCGGCCTCGAACCGCGCCTGCGTCAGCGTGCGGCCCTGGTCGCACATCATCTCGACGGCGGCGTACCCGTCGTCGTCGAGGCCGACCGCCGCGACCGCGGCGGGGTCGGCAGAGGAGCACCCCGCGAGCGCGAGGACCGCACCGGCCCCGACCGACGCCAGCGCCGCCGTCGTGCGGGTCACTGCTTCACCAGCGGGTCGTACCCGACCTTGAGCCACAGGTGGCGAGGGATGAGGTCGTAGATCCCGTAGAGCAGGTTGATGTAGAAGTCGATGCTGGCGAGGTCGCGCCGTCCGGGGATGGCAATGACGATGTCGGCCCCCTCGACCGTGATCGAGCGGCCGACGGCGTCGGGCGCCATCAGCCTGTCCATCATCCGAGGGTGGATGAAGTCGTAGGCGTACTGACCGGGCGGGGCCTGCACGCGCCAGGTCTCGTTGAAGGCCTGCGACTCGAACGTGACGTCCTGGCCACCGAAGAACTTCGCGATCGCGGCGCCCGCGCCGTCGGGCGTGAGCTGCAGCCACGGCATCGGGACCGGCAGGCTCAACGCCATCACGTGGTGGTAGTGGGTGGTGCGGTTCTTGCCGCTCCCGGTCGTGTACTGGTAGTCGAAGGACACGACGTGGCGGCCATGGAAGTCGCCGGTGAGCACGTTCGACGCGATCCTGCTGCTCCCGCGGCCGAACGGGTACGAGCGCCAGCGCGAGGTCAGCGCGGGCACCCTCTCGGTCCAGGTCCAGCCACGCGAGGCAGCGAACGCCTGCGCGGCCGCCCGCCGCTTCTTGCCCTGCTGCCAGGAGAACCAGATCAGCACGCCGGCGAGCGCGACGAAGAACAACGGGAACAGGAAGATGATCCCGCTGAACGCCTCGTGAGGGTTCATCCCCCGCTCCCTTCTCGAGTCGTGGGGAGCCTAACAACGACGGCGCTCGCCGAAATCGCGTGACGTGGGCAGCGCTCACCGTCACCCTGGTGCGATGAGCTACCGCATCATCGACATCCCGGCACCGGCGTCGGCCACCGAGGAGCCCGGCTGGGAGCTCCGTGCCGTCGCCGCCCTGTGGGCGGCCTTCGACATCGAGACCTGGGGAGACGACGACGACTCGACGACCGCCCAGCAGATGGTCGCCAGCCTGGCTCACCAGGAGGACACGAAGAAGATCCGCGCGATCGCCGTGCCCGCCGACGTGACCGAACCCGGCGCCGACGACGTCGTCGGCACGGTCTCCGTCTGGCTCCCGCTCAGGGACAACGTCACGAAGGTCAACATCGACCTCACCACCCGCGCCGACGCCCGACGACAGGGCATCGGAGCCGCGCTGTGGGATCACGCGGTTGCTCACGCCCGCGCGCACGACCGCTCGATCGTGCAGTCCTGGACGGCGTTCGGCGTCGAGCCGGCCGAGGACGACCCGCAGGCGCTCGCCGCCCCGACCGGCTCGGGCCGGGTCCCGGGAGATGCGCCGGCGACCCGCTTCGTGCAGGCTCGCGGCTTCACGCTCGAGCAGGCCGAGCGACGTTCGGTGCTCCCCCTCCCGTTCGACGAGGCGGCGATCGCGCAGATGCGCGCCGATGCCAAGGCGGCCGCCGGCGACGACTACGAGCTCGTCGGCTGGCAGGACGCCGTTCCCGAGGAGTGGATCGACGAGTACTGCGTGCTGCTGCGCGGCATGAGCACCGACGCACCCACCGCCGGCCTCGCCTGGGAGGAGGAGGAGTGGACTCCGGAGCGGGTGCGCGAGATGGAGGCCACCGTCGCCGACTTCGGGAACCACACGCTCGTGCTCGCCGCCCGCCACAAGGCCACGGGCGAGCTCGCCGGCTACACCGAGATCGACCTCGACCCGACCAAGCCGGAGATCGCGTTCCAGGACAACACCATCGTGCGCGCCAGTCACCGGGGCCACCGCCTCGGGATGCTGCTCAAGGCCGCGAACCTGCAGCAGCTCGTCTCGATGTACCCGGCGATCCGTCGTGTGCAGACCTGGAACGCCGAGGAGAACGGCTACATGCTCTCCATCAACGTCGCCCTCGGCTTCCGCCCTGCCGGTGGTGGCGCGGGCTGGCAGCTCACGCTCGACGGCTGAGCCCGACGTCCCCACCGGCTCCCCGCGGGGCTACGAGCTCTGCGGGGGTGTCGGGGGTCGACGGGGTCTGAGCCGGGTGCCCGGGAGCATCGGGGACGGGATGCGGTCGTCGCCGTGGCCGTCGACGCTGCCGAACCTCCGCGAGGGGTCGCCGAGAGGGAGGTCGGCGTCGGCCTGCCAGTCGGCGCGGGCGGCGGCGACGTCCTCGTGGGTGCGGCCCACGAAGTTCCAGAACATCACGATCGGCTCGGTGAACGGCTCGCCACCGAGCAGGGCGAGCCGGGCGCCGTCAGGCCCGGCGGTGAGCACGATCTCGGTGCGCTGCATCCCGAGGAACGCGAGCGGTCCGCTCGGGATCTCGACCGGCGCGCCGCCGTCGTCGATCGTCACGGCCCCCTCGACGACGAGCACCGCGTGCTCGTGGCCAGGATCGACGTCGAGACGGACGACGGCGCCCGGCTCGACCCGCAGGTCGGCGCCCAGCAGGGCCGTGTGCACGGTCGCGGGCGACGTCACCCCCTGCAGCGACCCGACGAAGACGACCCCGCGCCAGCCCTCCCCCGCGACGACCGGGAGATCCGCGACGTGCTCGAACGACGGTGCCGTGACGCCGTCCGGCAGGGCCGCCCACAGCTGCAGCCCGAACAACCCGCCCTGCTCGGACATCTCCGAGTGCGAGATGCCGTCGCCCGCGGTCATGAGGTTGAGCTCGCCGGGCCGCACGAGCAGGTCGGAGCCCAGCGAGTCGCGGTGCCGGATCTCGCCCACCATCGGCCAGGTCACCGTCTGCAGCCCGATGTGTGGGTGCGGGAGCACACGCATCGGCTCGCCCGGGCCCGGTCCGAACTGATCGAGGAAGCACCAGGCGCCCACCGTCGAGCGCGCTCGCTGCGGCAGCGTGCGCCGGACCGTCATCGCGCGGATGCCGCCGAGCGGGACCTCGCGCGGCTCGAGGAGCTCGACCGTCGGGCCGCACGCCGGCGACGGATCGCCCTCCGTCTCGACCGGTCGGGTGTCGAGGTTCGTCATGGCTCAGTCTCTCAGGCGGCGGCGCGGACCTCGATGAGCGTCTTCCAGGGGTCGTCGAAGCGGAGGGTGTCGCCGTCGTGCCGCGACTCCACCCCTGACGAGCGGAGGCGGGAGACAAGCGCGTCGACGTCGTCCGTCGTCGGGAGCTCGATGCTCACCTGACCGAGTCCGAGCGACGCGGCGCGCGGGCCGGCGCCCCTGCTGTTCCACGTGTTGAGGCCGATGTGGTGGTGGTAGCCGCCCGCGGCGACGAACAGGGCCTGACTGCCGTAGCGGGCCATCACGTCGAACCCGAGCACACCGGCGTAGAACTGCTCGGCGAGGGCGAGGTCACCGACCTGGAGGTGGACGTGGCCGATCCCGGCGCCATCGGCCGACGGCGCCGGTGCGCCCGGCAGGTGCTGCTGCAGGAAGGCGTTCGGGTCGAGGTGGATGCTGGCCATCTCGACGCCACCGCCCGCGGTCCGGCGCCACTGCTCCCGCGGCCGGTCGACGTAGAGCTCGACACCGTTGCCCTCGGGGTCGTCGAAGTAGAAGGCCTGGGAGACGAGGTGGTCGGAGGACCCCGTGAAGCTCGTCGGCGCGAACCGGGCGACACCGGCGACCGACCGCGCGAGGCTCGGCTCGTCGCCGAACAGGATCGCCGTGTGGAACAGGCCCGCGTCGCCGCGCTGGAACTCGGGCAGGTCCGGGCGCCGGACCAGCCGCATGATCGGTGTCGTCCCGCGTCCGAGCAGCGCCTCCGGGCCGTCGTGGGCGATCACGTCGAGCCCGACGCCGTCCGCGTAGTACGCCATCACGCCGTCGAGGTCGCGCACGAGCAACTCGACGTCACCCATCGCCGTGTCCTGCGCCAGCTTGTCCATCGTCACCACTCCGCCGATCCGATCAGCCAATCTGATCAAGTTTTCAACTACCATAGCATGACCGAGCCCCGAGGGGGAGGGGACGCGCGTCGCTCGGACGCCGGCCGGCGCCGGCGACAGGGTGGGTCGGACCCGGGGTCGTCGCCTCAGCCGTCGACGGGTTGGGCGGCGCGGACGGCGGCGCGGATGGCATCGCAGTCCCCCGGAGCGTTGCCCTGTCGCATCTGGAGCTCGAGCACCTTGCCCTGGAGCTCCTTGACCTTCTCGGCGACGGCCTCGTCGGCCTTGCGGAGAGTGAGGTCGGTGCGCGACCGGTTCTGCGCACGCCCCGAGCGGAGCTGCCACCCGCCGTAGCCCGCCAGCCCGGCACCGACGACCACCATCGCCAGAGCGCCCGGACCGGCGACGATCGTCACGACGACCCCCACGACCGCGAGCAGGGCACCCGTGACGAGGAAGCCGATCGGTCCGCTGCTGCTCGGAGCGCTCGCCTGCAGGCGTTGCGCGGCCCTCGTCTTCCAGTCCTGCTCGACGACACCGCTGGGCGACACGGTGACCGTGACCCCGCTGGGCACGCGGATCTGCTCGGTGTCGGCGACCGGCTCCAGGGCGGTGCCCGCGAGCTCGTCCGCCACCGCGACGACACTCTCGGCCAGCACCCGGACGGCGACCGCCCGCGCCCCGGGGTCGGCGCTCTCGTCGAGGTCGGCGCGCAGCAGCTCGACCAGGTCGAGCGACTGCTCGTCGAGGATGACGGGCGCGGCGATCGCGGTGCTCGCCCCGATCGCCGCCAGCGCCTGGCGGATCTCGACGAGCCGGGCGACGAGCGGCTCCTCGTCGGGTGCGCCGGCACTGACCACCTGGGCGAGGAGGTCCGCGACACCGTCGGGCACGGTCGCCGCGCCACCCTCCGGCACCTCCGGGGGCGCGAGCGCGACATCGATCCGCTCACGCATCTGCTGGAGTGCCGTCGCCGCCGCGCCCGGGTCACTCGGCGAGCGCCGACCGACGAACGCCGACCGCACGAGGTCGACAGCCGCGGTGTCGACCGGTTCCGCCGCCGCCGGCAGCGTCACCTGGACGAACCTCTGGGCGTCGTCCTCGGCGACGCTGGTCCGGGGCGAGTCCTGGACGACCCAGCGCAGCGACCGCACCAGGGTGTCGCGGGCTGCGTCGCCGAGTGCACCGTCGGCCACCGCGAGCCAGAGCGATCGCTGGTACGGGCTGACCTGCCGGGAGGTCGGCCACAGGGTCGCGAGGTCGTCGTCGGCCACCGTCGAGCCCAGCAGGATCGCGACCGCGGCGAAGAACTGCGCCGTCCGGGCCGGGTCGCGCAGCCGGGCCTCGGCCGCCGCGGCCGCCTCGCCGGCACCGTCGCCGCGCAGCCGCGCATCGACGGCCCGGACCGCCGGGTGCAGCCAGTACCCCGGGACGTCCGGCGGCACCTGCGGGTCCTGCGTGCTCGGGACCCGGCCCAGCGCGGGGATCCGGGCGAGGACGTCGCGCGCGTACCGCCGGGTCGCGGCGGAGTCGGAGAAGTTCTCCATGACCCCGCGCAGGTCCTCGAGCTCGACCATCGCCACGACGGCGTCCTCGAGTTTGCTCAACCGCGCGCCCAGGTCGTCCGAGCGCTTGCGCTCCTCGGCCAGCTTGCTGCTCAGCCGCGACGTCGCCCGCGCGTGACTCGAGGACAGGGCGTCGATCTGCTCGGCCTGCTTGCGGTCGTACCAGTCGCCGCCGCCCATCCACCAGTCGAAGTAGTCACCCATGCGGGGAGTCTGGCAGCACCCACCGCCTCGACGCCGCTCGCCGTCATGGGCACCTCGAACCGCGGCGGCTCGTCCGACGCGCTCAGCAGCAGCGACCCTGCGGGTTCGTCTCCTGGTCGCGGTGGTAGCTCACCCAGAACTCGCGCTCGGTCATCGGGACCTCGTCGGGGTGCGTGGCGCGGGCGTGCGCGAGGTAGCTCGCGTATCGCGACTGCCCCGTGAGGCCGTCGAGATACCACCGGACCGCGCGGCCCGCGCGGACCAGGCCGCGTGCCGTCGTCGACATCGCCCGCGAGGCGGCCGACGGCGCCGTCGCGACCATCAGTGACCCCGCACCGGCTGGAGCTCGGGCGGGAGGGCCTCCCACTCCTTGGCGATCTCACGTTCGGCCGGGGTGGCGACCAGGTCCGACGGGGCGAACCGACGCGACGGCACCGGCTCGTCCTCCTTGTCGACGGCGTCGACACCGCGAAACGCCTTCATGACGGCGATCAGCGCGGTGATGATGACCACCACCGCCAGCGTGACGAAGATGATCGAGAGAGTGCCCTGGATCGCGGTGTTCCGCACGACCGCCTCCATGGCCTCGACCGAGGTCGCCGTGCCGAAGGACGTCTCGCCCGCCGCAAGCGCGTCCTTGAAGGCGTTGTGGTTCGCCCAGTAACCCACCGCCGGGACCGGCGAGAAGATCTTGTGCAGCGACGCCGTCACCGTCACGACGGTCACGAACGCCAACGGCAGGGCGACGACCCAGAGCACGCGGAACGTCCGCCGTCGGGCCACGATCGTGAGCACGACCGCGAGCGCGATCGCGGCGAGCAGCTGGTTCGCGATGCCGAACAGCGGGAACAGGGTGTTGATGCCACCGAGCGGGTCGGTCACGCCCATGACGAGCACCGCACCCCACCCGGCGACCATGATCGCGGTGCAGATCCACGCGCCCGCACGCCACGAGGTGTCCTTGAAGCGCGGGATCACGTTGCCGATCGAGTCCTGCAGCATGAAGCGGGCGACACGGGTGCCGGCGTCGACGGCGGTGAGGATGAACAGCGCCTCGAACATGATCGCGAAGTGGTACCAGAACGACATCATCGACTGGCCGCCGATCCACTGCTGCATGATGTGCGCGAGGCCGAGCGCCAGGGTCGGCGCACCGCCCGTGCGCGAGACGATCGACTCCTCGCCCACGGCGTCCGCGGTGCCGCTCAACATCTCGGGCGTGAGGTTGACGCCGGTGAGCCCGAGCCCGTTGACGAATGCCACCGCGCCCTCCACGGTGCCGCCCGTCGCCGCCGCCGAGGCGTTCATGGCGAAGTAGATGCCGCGGTCGATGGAGATCGCGGCGACCAGCGCCATGATCGCGACGAACGACTCCATGAGCATGCCGCCGTAGCCGATGAAGCGGGTCTGCTTCTCCTTCTCGATCATCTTCGGCGTCGTGCCCGAGGAGATCAGCGCATGGAAACCGGACAGCGCGCCGCACGCGATGGTGACGAACAGGAACGGGAAGAGCGCGCCGGACCAGACCGGCCCCGTGTCCCCGGAGGCGAACTCGCTGAAGGCCGGGACCGAGATCTCCGGTCGCACGAACACGATCGCGGCGGCGAGCGCGACGATCACGCCGATCTTCATGAAGGTCGACAGGTAGTCGCGCGGGGCCAGCAGCAACCACACCGGCAGCACGGCGGCGACGAAGCCGTAGACGATGATGCCCCACGCGATCGTCGTGCGGTCGAGCGTGAAGAGCTCGACACCCCAGCTGGTCTCGGCGACCATGCCGCCGCCGACGATCGCCGCCATCAGGAGCAGGAACCCGATGATCGAGATCTCCGTGATCTTGCCGGGACGGAGCCACCGCAGGTAGACGCCCATGAACAGGGCGATCGGGATCGTCATCGCGACCGAGAACACACCCCACGGGCTCTCGCCGAGCGCGTTGACGACGACGAGCGCGAGGATCGCGGTGATGATGATCATGATGAGCAGCGTCGCGATGATCGCCGCGGTGCCGCCGACCCGGCCGAGCTCGTCGCGCGCCATCTGGCCCAGCGAGCGGCCACCGCGACGCATCGAGAAGAACATCACGAGGTAGTCCTGCACGGCACCCGCGAGCACGACGCCCACGATGATCCAAATGGTGCCCGGCAGGTAGCCCATCTGCGCCGCCAGCACGGGGCCGACGAGCGGACCGGCGCCCGCGATGGCCGCGAAGTGGTGCCCGAACAGCACCCGACGGTCGGTCGCGACGAAGTCCTTGCCGTTGGCCTTCGACTCCGCCGGCGTCGCTCGGGTGTCGTCCGGCCTGGTGACGTTCCGCTCGATGTACTTGGAGTAGAACCGGTACGCCACGAGGTAGGTGCAGACGGCCGCGAACACGAACCAGATCGCGTAGACGGTCTCGCCGCGGACGACGGCGAGCATCACCCAGGCGACACCGCCCAGCAGGGCGATCGCCACCCAGATCGCGATCTTCGCGGGAGTCCAGCGTGTCGGCGTCTCCGGTGCGGCGACGGGTGGGAACTCCCGATCCGTGGTCGTGCTCATGCTCTCGACTCCTTCGTCCGGGCTGATCAGCCGTGGGCGAGGCTACCGCTCGACGGGCAGCCGCGCGGCGAGCGCGGCGAGGTCGGGCCCGGTCAGGCGCTGCGTCGTCCACTCCTCCATCCCGACCGCACCGAGCGAGCGGTAGACGGCGATCGACGGCTCGTTCCAGTCGAGGACCGTCCACTCGAACCTCGGGTAGCCGCGCTCGCGGCACACCTGCGCGAGCGAGGCCATGAGCGCGACCCCGTAGCCGCGGCCGCGATCGCCCTCCTCGACGAAGAGGTCCTCCAGCCAGATCCCGTGGCGGCCCGTCCAGGTCGAGTAGGTGAGGAACCAGACGGCGATCCCGCGGATCGCACCGTCGCGCTCGACGACGTGGGCGAAGGCCGCGGGGGCCTCGCCGAACAGGGTGGCCGTGAGGGCGTCGGCGGTGTTCTCGACGGCGTCGGGCTCGCGCTCGTACTCGGCGAGGGCCTGGATACAGGCGAGGATGCCGGCCTCGTCGCCCGGTCGCGCGGGGCGCAGCACGGCACCGTCGCGCAGGGTGCGTGGTGTCATGCCTCAGGTGTACCCGATGGCAACCGCACCGTCTCGGCGACGTCCAGCACGAGGTCGACCAGGTGCTCCTGCCCGTTCCCCTCGCCGAGCAGGTGGTTCTGCCCGGTCTCGTCGCCCTGAGCGGGCAGATCCCCCTGGTCGGCGGGTGGGGAGGGTGGGGCGGTGGCGGGTCGGGCGGTGGGCGGGAGGATGGCGCGGACGCGACCCCACCCGTCGACGTCGACGACGGCGACGTGCTCGCCGCGGACGAAGGTGACACCGACGAGGGCGCCGCGCACCACGCCCCCCTCACCGGGCGCTGCCACCCGCAGGGCGCGCGGGCCGAGAGCGAGCGCACCATCGCCGTCGGGCACCACGCGGTACCCCAGGAACCGTGCCGCCTCCACGTCGACCGGGGCGGCCCAGAGCTCGTCCGGCGTCCCGGTCTGGACGATGCGGCCGGTGCGCATCAGTGCGACCCGGTCGGCGACGGTGAAGGCCTCGTCGTGGTCGTGCGTGACGTAGATGGCCGTGGTCCCGGCCGCGCGCAGGATCTCGGCGATCTCGACCGACAGCCGCTCGCGCAGGTCGCGGTCGAGCGCGGACAGCGGCTCGTCGAGCAGCAGCAGCGCGGGCTCCGGCGCGAGTGCCCGCGCGAGGGCCACCCGCTGCTGCTCGCCCCCCGACAGCGTGGCGACCTGGCGTGCGCCGTAGCCCGCCAGGCCCACGAGCTCCAGCAGCTCGTCCACGCGGGCGCGGTCGCGCCGACCCGCCATCTGCAGCCCGAACGCGACGTTCCCGGCGACTTCGCGGTGAGGGAACAGCTGACCCTCCTGGAACATCAGCCCGAAGCCACGACGGTGCACCGGCACCGGGGCGAGGTCACGTCCGTCCCACGTCATGCGGCCGGCCGCGAGCGGCTCCAGCCCGGCGACGGCACGGAGCAGCGACGACTTGCCGCACCCGGACGGACCCAGCAGTGCGACGACCTCACCGGCCGCGACGTCCAGCGCGACCCGGTCGACGGCGGGGCGCGTCGCCCCGGGGAATCTGACGGTCGCCCCGTCGATGCTCAGCGTCACAGCTCCCCCGTCCCCGGTGCGAGCGACCGCAACCGCTCCGCGACACCCATGATCGTCGCCGTCAGCACCGCGAGCACGACCGCGGCCGCGAGCGCCATCCCGTAGTTCTCCGCACCCGGCCGTCCGAGCAGTCGCACGATGACGACGGGCAGCGTCGGGCGATCCGGGCGCGCGAGGAACGCCGTCGCCCCGAACTCGCCCAGCGAGATCGCGAACGCGAACCCGACGGCGAGACCGAGCGATCGGAGCAGGAACGGGCCGTCGACGTGGACGAGGACGCGACCCGGGCCGGCCCCGAGCACCGCGGCGGCCTCGCGCAACCGAGGGTCGATGGCGCGCAGAACCGGCAGCACCGTCCGCACCACCAGCGGGATCGCCACGACCGCCTGCGCGATCGGGATGAGCACGAGCGAGCTGCGCAGGTCCAGCGGCGGCTTGTCGAGCGTGACGAGGAACCCGAACCCGACGGTCACCGCCGACACCCCCAGCGGGAGCATGACCACCGCGTCGAGGATGCC
>JBMDXU010000055.1:0-7776 GCA_048594485.1 Pseudactinotalea sp.
ATCGGGATCGGGCTGGGAGGGAGCTGCCGCGGTGGTCACGCTCACCCATTGTGCCGGTAGTAGGTTCCGTCCATGAGCGAGCAGACCCGATCCGATCTCGACGACCCCGCGACCGACCCGGCAGCCGTGGCGCAGCTGGCCGCCGACCGGATCGCCGAGGCGACCGGCGTGCGCACCTTCGACATCGCGATGGTCCTCGGTTCGGGGTGGGGCGACGCGGCGGGGTTCCTTGGCGAGCAGGTGGGCGAGGTGAGCGCCGACGACGTCCCGGGCTTCTCCGCCTCGGGCGTCCCGGGCCACTCCGGCACGCTGCGCGCCATCGCGTTCACGGACGCCGCCGGCGCGCGCAAGCACGCGCTCGTGCTGGGCGCCCGCACCCACTACTACGAGAACAAGGGTGTCCGGCGGGTCGCACACGGTGTCCGTACCGCCGCCGCCGCCGGGGCGCGCACGATCGTCCTCACCAACGGCTGCGGTGGTCTGCGCCCCGAGTGGGCGCCCGGGACCCCGGTGCTGATCAGCGACCACATCAACCTCACCGCGGACTCCCCCATCGAGGGTGCGACCTTCGTCGATCTCACCGATCTGTACTCGTCCCGGCTGCGCGCCGTCGCACGCGAGGTCGACCCGACCCTCGACGACGGCGTGTACGTGCAGTTCCGCGGCCCGCACTACGAGACCCCGGCCGAGGTGCAGATGGCCAAGCGCATCGGCGGCGACCTCGTCGGGATGTCGACGGCGCTCGAGGCGATCGCCGCCCGGCAGGCCGGGCTCGAGGTGCTCGGCATCTCGCTCGTGACGAACCTCGCCGCGGGCATCTCGCCGACACCGCTCTCGCACGCCGAGGTCATCGAGGCCGGTCAGGCGGCCGGGCCCCGGATCGGGGCGCTGCTCGCCGACATCACCCGGCGCGTGGCGTGATGACGGCGTCGACGACGGAGCCGGTCGATGAGCTGATCGCCCGGGCACGCGCCTGGCTCGCCGAGGACCCCGACGAGCGGACGGCGGAGCAGCTCGACGGCCTGCTGGCGCGCGTCGGCGGCGAGGGGTACGGAGAGACGGAGTCGGCCGCGGCACTCTCCGAGCTGCGCGACCGGTTCTCCGGGACGCTGCAGTTCGGCACCGCCGGGCTGCGTGGCGCTCTGGGGGCCGGTCCGATGCGGATGAACCGGAGCGTCGTCATACGGGCGGCGGCCGGCCTGACGTCGTTCCTGTCGGCCTCGATCGGCGACTCCCCGATCGTCGTCATCGGCTACGACGCCCGTCACGGGAGCGCGCGGTTCGCGCAGGACACCGCCGACGTCGTGGCCGCCGCCGGGGGCCGGGCGCTGCTCATGCCCCAGGCCTGGCCCACACCGGTGCTGGCCTTCGCCGTCCGCCACCTCGACGCCGACGCGGGCGTCATGGTGACCGCCTCGCACAACCCGCCGCAGGACAACGGCTACAAGGTCTACCTCGGCGGTCGAGTCGTCGACGGGCCCGGTCGCGGCGCCCAGATCGTGCCGCCGTACGACGCCGAGATCGCCGCGGCCATCGCCGCCGTCGGGTCCTTGGCGGACGTGCCACGCAGCCCCGCCGACGCCGCGCGTGCCGGCGGCAGCCAGCGGGTGCTCGGCACCGACATCGTCGACGCCTACGTGAAACGGGCGCTGCGGGTCGCCCCGGACGGCTGCGCCACCGACCTGTCGGTCGTCCTCACCCCGATGCACGGCGTCGGCGGCGAGATCGCCGAGCGGGTGCTGCGCGAGGCGGGCTTCACCGACCTCGAGCTCGTCCCCGAGCAGGCGGCTCCGGACCCCGACTTCCCCACCGTCTCGTTCCCGAACCCCGAGGAGCCCGGGGCTCTCGACCTGGCCCTCGCGACAGCGAGACGTGCCGGTGCCGACCTCGTGGTGGCGAACGACCCCGACGCCGACCGGTGCTCGATCGCGATCCCCGACCCCGACGCCGAGGGCGGGTGGCGACAGCTGAGCGGCGACGAGGTGGGCGCGTTGCTCGGCGAGCGGATCGCCAGCGCGTGGGCGGGTACCGGCGCGACCCTCGCGTGCTCGATCGTGTCCTCGCGCCTGCTCGGTGCGATCGCGCAGCGGTACGGCCTCGACTTCCACGTCACCCTCACGGGCTTCAAGTGGATCTCCCGCGTGCCCGGGCTCGAGTTCGGGTACGAGGAAGCGCTGGGGTACTGCGTCGACCCCGGCGGGGTCCGCGACAAGGACGGCATCACCGCGGCCCTGCTGCTCGTGGTGCACGCCGCCCAGCTCGCCGCGATCGGGCGGACGCTGCAGGACGCCCTCGACGACATCGCCCGCAGCTACGGCGTCCATGCCACCGGTCAGGTGTCCGTCCGCGTGACCGATCTGTCGCTCATCGGTGCCGCGATGGCGCGGCTGCGCGACGAGCCGCCGACGTCGTTGGCGGGCTCCATCGTCGTGCGCTCGGTCGACCTCAGCGAGGGTAGCGACGACCTGCCGCCGACCGACGGGCTGCTCTACGAGACCGAGGCGGGCGACCGGGTGATCGTCCGGCCGTCGGGGACCGAGCCGAAGCTCAAGTGCTACCTCGAGGTCATCGAGCCGGTCGCCGCGGACGCCGACGACACGTCCCTGCGACAGGCGCGCGGGCGAGCCGCCGACCGACTGGAGTCGTTGCGGTCCGACGTCGCCGCCGCCGTCGGCGCCTGAGGTCAGCCGCTGGCAGCCACGGGCAACTCTGCCCATGTCGCAGTGGCGCGCGGGCGCCTACGGTCGCGGGGAGGCCGACCTTGAGGAGCGCTTCCCATGACCACCGACCCGTCCCCGACGGACGCCGATGACGCGGGCGTCGAGGAGCACTGGGCCGACCGCTACGCCGTGCACGCCACCATCTCCGTGCCGGTGCTGCTCAGCGAGAGATTGCGCGCGTTCCTGGCCAGGTGCCTGGTCGAGAACCGCCACGCCGTGCTCATGACGCCACCCACCGCGACGCTGTCGCCGTTCGTGGCGGCGATGCTCGGCGAGATCGGCGGCCACTGGGTGCTGTGGCGCCGGGGCGAACCGATCCGTGAGGCACGCACCGGTCTCGAGCTCTCGAGCTACGAGGCGCTGTGGCAGGAACCCGCGGCACCGGTGCCGACACTCCCCCCGCACGGCAGAGCCATGATCGCGTTCGACCTGCACACCGACCATCGTGCCGAGGCCAGCACACGCATCGGCGACGTCGCCACCGAGATCATGACCGCGCTCGGCGGCGCCGCGCCGCGCCGGTGGGGCACGGTCGAGCCGCTCGCCGACCCGTGGTCGGTCGGTGCGATCACCGCCGCCGCACGCCGCACCATGCCGGACAGCGTGCCCCTGCTCGTCGAGTCCGACGACGGCTACGCCTACCTCACCGTCTCGCGGACCGCACGCGGCGTCCGGGAGACCCTGCGCGGCGCCGTCGTCCGCGACGTCGACGAGACGACGGCGCTCGACCTCGCCGAGACCGTCGCACGGGATCTCGCCCAGTCGCGCCACCGGGTGCTCACGGCCTCCTTCTCCCTGCTGCACGCGCCCCAGGTGCCGCGGCGAGGACCCGGGCCCGCGCCGAGCGAGCGGATGCTCGCCTCGTACGTCGGACCCGGCGCCCTGTTCCTGTCCGCGCCGCGGACCACCGCGCTCGCGGCGCGGCACGGCGGCTCGGTGGTCGGCCGTGCGCGCGTCCCCGGGCTCGTCGTTCCTTTCCCCGGACCGGCCACCACCGTCGCGGAGCGCTACCGCGCGCTCGTCGCCGACCTGACCGAGGAGCTCGCAGCATGAGCGGATGGAAGCTCGACCCGCCGTCGATCCTGGCCGTGGTCACCTCGACCGAGAAGACCCGTGACCGGCTCTCCCGCGCCGTCCGCCCGCAGGATCTCGAGCGGATCGACGAGGGCATCGCCTGGGGAGGTCCGTTGACCCAGCCGCTGCGTGATGCGCTCGTCGCGCTGACCGAGGTGCAGGGCGAGGACATCACGACGATCCGCAACCACGTCGCCGCCGGCATCCTGGGCCTCACCAACGCGGCGACGGCCTACCGCCAGGGCAACGACGACATGGTGGCCGAGCTGCAGTCGCAGATGCTCGCGACGGCGGACAACGGCGACTTCACGTACTTCATCCGCAACGGAATGACGGGCTGACCATGGTGCAGGACGACGGTGACGGCGGCGGCGGCCGAGGTGCCCCCACGGTCCAGGGCGACCACGGCGGTGCCGACGGCGAGGGTCTGATCGACCCCGATGCCTTCCCGATCCGCTCGTGGCAGGTCGACCTCGACGGCGTCATGGACGCGGCCGCAGCCCTCACCACGATCGGGACGCGTGTGCAGGAGCGCAGCGAGAATCTGACGACGACATGGGCGCCGTTGCGACGACCGGGTGTCTACGAGGCCCCCGAGGACGACCGGGTCCACGCGCTGATGGACCCCGCCGTCGACGCCGGCGCCTCGGTCGCCGCGAGCTCGAGCGAGGCGGCGTCGGCGCTGTACGGCTTCTGGGGGATGCTGGTGTTCCTCAACGTCAAGGGTCGCCTGGAGAACCTGGAGGAAGAGGCGCAGACGTTCCGTGACGACGCCCTGGCGGGAGTGCCGCGCGTCCACCGCGCCGGCCCGCTCGGGCGACTGCTGGACCTGGGCAAGAGCGACACCGTGCCGTGGTACGAGAACCCGGAGTGGGTGCACGACAACGACGACCTGCTCCAGCGGTACGCCGAGATCCTCGAGGACATCTCCGTGGCGGCCGTCAACGCCGCCGAGCAGATCGAGAAGATCGACGGCATGCCCGACCTGCCCGACGTCGAGCCCTACGACGCCGACGCGATCGTGCAGACACCGATGCCGTGGGGCAGCTCGCGCGACCCGAAGCTGCCCTGGGAGCAGCAGATCGTCATCGGCGTCGCGAAGACGGTCTGGGGGACCGTCAAGGGGCTCGCCGCCCTCGCGGGATGGGACGGCTCCTCGCTCTGGCCCAGCCCGTCGGTGGCCGGCAACGCGTGGGCGGGCATGGGCAACTCGATCCTCGGGCTGGCCGTGCTCGGTGTGCGCAACAAGATGCCCGGCGGTCCCGTCGACGACGACGACATCGACGACCTGATCAACTCGGACGACCCGCTGCTGCGCTACCTCGGCCGACGCCTGCGCGACGGTCAGGACCTCGTGCTCCCGCTCGCCGGCGGCGGCACGTCCGTCGACATCGAGGAGGCGGCGCGCCGGTGGGAGAAGGAGCCGTGGGAGATCGGCAGCGAGACCGCGACCGCGTGGCTGCTGATGTTCCTGCCCGGCCCCAAGACCAAGGGCGTCCCGATGTCTCCGCGCGCCGCGGCCATGTTCGACGACATGCTGCGCGCCTCCGAGCTCGTGCAGACCGGTTCCGGGTGGTACACCAAGGGTGGCCTCCGGGTGGCCGACGCCGCGGGCCGCTGGCTCGGCGACCGGATCTACGGCGGCTCGGGCGGGTCCCCCGGCGGGACGCACATGTGGACCCCGGGCGACCCCCACCCCACCCCCGGCGACAAGCCGGGCGGCGCCCACAAGCCGGGCAAGCACAAGTAGCCCCGGGCCGGGCCGGGTGCACCGGGTGCGCTCGGGGCGACCAGCCCCGGGACGCTCGCCTGTCCGGCACGCGGCCTAGACTCGGCCCATGAGTGCAACGACGTCGTCGGTCGTGCGCCCGTGGGATCGCAGCGCCGCGCAGGTCGGCGCCGATGCTGCCGGGGTGCTCGGGTCGGCTCAGGTCAGCAACACGGCGCTGCGCCGCTATCTGTTCGGTCTTCCCGGCGTCGACCAGGTCGGCGCCGAGGGGCGCGCGGCCCAGCTCGGCACCCGGTCGATCAAGACCACCTCGAAGGCCTGGGCGCTCGACCTCGTCATCGCGATGATGGACCTGACCACGCTCGAGGGCGCCGACACGCCTGGCAAGGTGCGGTCCCTCGTCGCGAAGGCACGCACCCCGGAGCCCGGCGACCCGACCTGTCCCCGCCCGGCCGCCGTCTGCGTCTACAACGACATGGTGCCCACCGCCGTCGAGGCCGTCGGCACGTCGGGCATCCATGTGGCGGCCGTGTCGACGGCGTTCCCCTCCGGTCGTGCGTCGCTCGCCGTCCGGCTCGCGGACACCGCCGACGCCGTCGCCGCCGGGGCCCACGAGATCGACATGGTGATCGACCGCGGCGCGTTCCTGTCGGGCGACTACCTCAAGGTGTACGAGGACATCGTCGCCGTGCGGGAGGTGTGCGGCTCGGGCCCGTCCGGTCGCGCGCACCTCAAGGTCATCCTCGAGACGGGCGAGCTCGTGACCTACGACAACGTGCGCCGCGCGTCGTGGCTGTCGATGCTCGCCGGCGCCGACTTCATCAAGACCTCGACCGGCAAGGTGCAGCCCGCCGCGACGCTCCCCGTGACCATCGTCATGCTCGAGGCGGTCCGCGACTTCCTCGACGCGACCGGCGTGCAGGTCGGGGTCAAGCCCGCCGGCGGCATCCGCACGAGCAAGGACGCCATCAAGTTCCTCGTAGCCGTCAACGAGGTCGCGGGCGATCGCTGGCTCGACCCCGACTTCTTCCGCTTCGGCGCCTCCACGCTGCTCAACGACGTGCTGCTGCAGCGCCAGAAGCTGGCCACCGGCGCCTACTCCGGCCCCGACTACGTGACGATCGACTGAGGACACCTGATGGCATTCGAGTACGCACCGGCCCCGGAGTCGCGCGCCGTCGTCGACATCGCGTCCTCCGACGGACTCTTCATCAACGGCGAGTTAACCGAGGGGGGCGGCGGATCGCTCAAGACGATCAACCCCGCCACCGAGGAGACGCTCGCCGACATCGCGATCGCCGACGACGCCGACGTCGACCGCGCCGTCCGTGCCGCGCGGCGCGCGTTCGAGAGGGTCTGGGCCCCGATGCCCGGCTCGGAACGCGCCAAGTACCTGTACCGGATCGCGCGGCTGCTCGCCGAGCGCGCCCGCGAGTTCGCGGTGCTGGAGACGCTCGACAACGGCAAGCCGATCCGCGAGTCCCGCGACGTCGACGTGCCGCTCGCCTCGGCCCACTTCTTCTACTACGCGGGTTGGGCGGACAAGCTCGAGCACGCCGGGTTCGGGGCGCAGCCGCGGCCGCACGGCGTGGTGGGCCAGGTCATCCCATGGAACTTCCCGCTCCTCATGCTGGCGTGGAAGATCGCACCGGCGCTCGCCACCGGCAACACCGTCGTCATCAAGCCCGCCGAGACGACGCCGCTGACGGCGCTGCTGTTCGCCGACGTGCTGCAGCAGGCGGAGCTGCCGCCCGGCGTCGTCAACATCGTCACCGGCGCGGGTGCGACCGGTGCGGCCGTGATCGGCCACCCCGACGTGGACAAGGTGGCGTTCACGGGTTCGACGGCGGTCGGCAAGTCGATCGCGAAGGAGATCGCCGGGACCCGCAAGCACGCCACGCTCGAGCTCGGCGGCAAGGCCGCGAACATCATCTTCGAGGACGCCCCGCTCGACCAGGCGGTCGAGGGGATCGTCAACGGCATCTTCTTCAACCAGGGTCAGGTCTGCTGCGCCGGCTCCCGCGTGCTGGTGGCCGAGCCCCTTCATGACGAGCTCGTCGACCGGTTGAAGGCCCGCCTCGGCACGCTGCGGCTCGGCGACCCGATGGACAAGAACACCGACGTCGGCGCCATCAACTCGGCGCGTCAGCTGCAGCGGATCAGCGAGCTCAGCGACGCCGGCGAGGCCGAGGGCGCGGTCCGCTGGAGCGCCGACTGCGCCATCCCCGAGAACGGCTTCTGGTTCCCGCCGAC
>JBMDXU010000056.1:0-2486 GCA_048594485.1 Pseudactinotalea sp.
CCCGACCTCGACGGCGTCAGGCGCGTCCGCGACGCGCTCGCCGACGCTCGCGGAGAGCTTCGCGCGCTGCACCCGTGGCGGGGACGCCCGGGCACGGCGCTCGCCGTCGAGCTGCTCGACGGCGGCACGGTCGGCGAGATCGAGGGCGCCGTCCTCGGCATCGAGGGTGGCCTGTCGCCGGCCGACCGGCGCCGTGCGCTCGCCGACGGCGCCGATCTGTTCCTGTGGCTCACGGGCGGTGAGCCCGCGTCCGTCGACGCGGCGTCGCCGTCGGACGCCGACGGCGCCGCGGTCGTCGTCACGGCCCGGACGTCGGCCGGCGACGTCGACCTGGAGGTGGTCGAGCTCGACGGCGCCCCCGCCGGAGAGGCCTTCCTGCAGCTCGCGGGCGAGCGCGGCACGCTCGAGTGGAGCCTGCGCACGGGCATGCTGCTCTCGGCGCCGGCGGGCCGACCGCCGGTGAAGATCGACGCCGGTCGCCCCCGCGACGAGCCGGCGTGGGTGCTCAGCGCGGTGATCCGGTCCGCGCGCCCGCAGGCGCCCACGGGCGAGGCGGCGCTCTGGTCGACCGAGGTCGCGCTGCTCGCGACCCCCTGACACGCGGGTCAGCGGACCTCGTCGACCCCGAGGTTCGCGAGCTCGTCGGCGCGCTCGTTGCCCGGGTCGCCCGCGTGACCCTTGACCCACACCCAGGTGACGTCGTGGCGGGCGACCTCGATGTCGAGCGCCTGCCAGAGCTCGGCGTTCTTGACAGGCTTCTTGTCCGAGGTGCGCCAGCCGTTGCGCTTCCAGCCGTGGATCCAGGACTTCATGCCGTTCATCACGTAGACGGAGTCGACGTGCAGGGTCACCGCGCACGGGCGCCTGAGCGCGCGGAGCCCCTCGATGACGGCCGTGAGCTCCATCCGGTTGTTCGTCGTCGGCGACTCACCGCCGTGCAGCTCCTTGGTGACGTCGCCCCATCGGATGAGCACACCCCACCCGCCCGGGCCCGGGGGGCCCTTGCACGCGCCATCGGTCCACATGTGGACCGTGTCGTCCGCGGCGACCGACGTCGTCACGCCGTCTCGAGCACCGCGCTGATCGCCGAGCTGAAGAAGCGCAGCCCGTCGGTTCCCGGACCGAAGCCCGCCTCGACGGCGTGCTCGGGGTGCGGCATCAGCCCGACGACGTTGCCGCGGGCGTTGGTGATGCCCGCGATGTCGCGCCGCGAGCCGTTCGGGTTGCCCCCGACGTACCGGAACACCACCCGGCCCTCGGCCTCCAGCTCGTCGAGGGTGCGTTCGTCGGCGATGAACTGGCCGTCCTGGTTCTTGAGCGGGATCGTGATGGTCTCGCCCGCGGTGAACCCGTTGGTCCACGCGGTCGAGGCGTTCTCGACCCGCAACCCCTGGTCCTTGCAGACGAACGTCAGGTGCTCGTTCTTGACCATCGCGCCCACGAGCAGGTGCGACTCGCACAGGATCTGGAAGCCGTTGCAGATGCCGAGCACCGGGAGCCCTCCGCGGGCGGCGTCGACCACGCTCCCCATGACCGACGCGAACCGCGAGATCGCGCCCGCGCGCAGGTAGTCGCCGTAGGAGAAGCCACCGGGGAGGACGACGGCGTCGACACCCGCCAGGTCGTCGTCGGCGTGCCACAACCGCACCGGCTCGGCGCCGGCGAGCCGGACGGCGCGCGCGGCGTCGCGGTCGTCGAGCGACCCCGGAAAGGTGACGACGCCGACCCGGGCCGAGCCGCTCACGCCTGCTCGTCCACGTAGACCGCGACGACGTCCTCGATGACCGGGTTGCTGAGCACCTCGGCCGCGGCCGTGCGCGCGCGCTCGATGACGGTGTCGTCAACCTCGCCGTCGACCTCGAGCTCGAACCTCTTGCCCTGGCGCACGGACGCGAACCCGGTGAACCCGAGGCGGGGCAGCGCCCCGGCGACGGCCTTGCCCTGGGGGTCCAGGATCTCCGGCTTGGGCATGACCTCGACGATCACTCGTGCCACGAACTGCTCCGATCGGATGGGCCAACGACGGGGACCAGGCTACCGGCCACCACGCCGTCGCCGGGATCGGTGCTCGGCGGCGAGATCGGTGATCGCGCGCACCGATCTCGCCGTGCATCATCGATCTGGACGAGGGGGTGTGCGGACGGAGCCTCTGCGTCAGAAGGTGCGGCCCGTCAGGCGTTCGTACGCCTCGACGTACCGCGCCCGGGTGCGCTCGACGACGTCGTCCGGCAGCGCCGGCGGCGGTTGCTCGCCGTGGCGGTCCCAGCCCGAGCTCGGCGACGTCAGCCAGTCGCGGACGAACTGCTTGTCGAAGCTGGGCTGCGCGTGACCGGGCTCCCAGGACTCGGCCGGCCAGTACCGCGAGGAGTCCGGGGTGAGGACCTCGTCGCCCAGGACGACCTCGTCGGTCCCGGGGACACGCCCGAACTCGAACTTGGTGTCGGCGAGGATGACGCCGCGCGCCGCCGCGATCTCGGCGGCGCGGG
>JBMDXU010000057.1:0-5972 GCA_048594485.1 Pseudactinotalea sp.
GGCGGCCGCAGCCGCTGCCGGCGGTCCCGGGCGGGGACCGGGGCGCGGTGCGCGCGGTGCCGGTGTCGGCCTCGCGGGGGTGGGGGCATCCTCGGCTGGGGCGTCGGCCTTCTCGGTCGTGGCGTCCTCGGCTGGGGCGTCCTCGCTCGGGGCGTCCTCGGCTGGGGCGTCCTCGCTCGGGGCGGCGGCAGTCGCTGCGTCGTTGGCCACGGCGTCCTCGACCGTGGCGCCCTCGGTCACAGCGTCCTCGGTCGGGGCGACCACGACCGCAGTGCTGTCGGGTGCTGGGTCAGCGGCGTCGTCGACGGCCGCAGGCGTGGCTGCCTGCTCGCCTGCGACGGCCTGCGCAGCCAGGCGCGGCTCCTGCGGCAGCGGCCCCGCGAGGGTCCGGATCGTCGCCTCGAACTCCGGATCGGAACTCACGAGACCTCCACGCTCTCGATGATGACGTCGGTGGCGGGGCGGGTGCCATCGGCTCCCACGCCGCCCGCCCCGATCTGCTGCAGCAGCTCGAGGCCGCCGGTGATCTCGCCGAACACCGAGTACCCGCCGGCGCTGTCGTCCGGCAGCTCGACGTCGTTGAACACCAGGAAGAACTGCGAGCCCATGCTCTCGCCGTCGTCGCCCTGACGGGCCATCGCGACGGTGCCGGCCGGGTACGTGGCGTCGTCGGGGGCGTTCTCGATCGGTCCCCAGCTGTACCCGGGGCCACCGGTGCCGGTGGCGGTCGGGTCACCGCACTGGAGCAGGGAGTCCGGCAGCAGTCGGTGGCACGCGGTGCCGTCGTAGAACCCGTTCTGCGCGAGGAACACGAAGTTGGCGACCGCCTGCGGGGCATCGGCGCCGTGCAGCACCATCGTGATCGGCCCCTGGTTGGTGGTGATGGTCACGTCCCAGTCCTGGTCGAGCGAGTCGGAGGCGGGTGGCGGAGCCTGGTAGAGCTCGGGATCGGTGGTCGGCAGCGGCGCCGAGCCGTCGGTCGGGACGTCGGTCACCGTGTCGGTAGGCGCGTCGGCCGAGGGCTCGGCGCTCCGGTTGAGCAGGAAGAGGGTGGCGCCCACCGCCACGAACGCCAGCACGGTCACGATCAGCACGACCATGCGCTCACGGCGCAGCTTCGCGGCCTTGGCCGCCCGGGCGGCCTGCTTCTCGTAGCGTCGGCGCGCGTACTCGCGCTCGCGCTTGCTCGGCACGTGTCCTCCGTGTCGTCAGGGCAGAAACTCCGGCACAGTCTAGGCAGGCCGACGGCGGCCACGGTCGCCTGCCGGAGCATGGCAGGTCACGGTGTGGTCACAACCGGTGGAAGGATGCTGGTCATGGCACGTCCCGCACCGCTGTCCGGCTTCCCCGAGTGGCTCCCCGAGGGACAGGCCGTCGAGACGCATGTCGTCGACGTCCTCGTCGAGACCTTCGAGCTATTCGGCTACAGCGGCGTGCGCACCCGCGCGGTGGAGCCGCTGGAGTCGCTGCTGAGCAAGGGCGAGACGTCCAAGGAGGTGTACCTGCTGCGCCGTCTGCAGGCCGACCCCTCGGACGCGGAGGCGTCCGATGCGGCGAGCCAGCTCGGCCTGCACTTCGACCTCACGGTGCCGTTCGCGCGGTACGTCGCGGAGAACTCGGGCAAGCTCGTCTTCCCGTTCAAGCGGTTCCAGGTCCAGCCGGCATGGCGCGGCGAGCGCCCCCAGGACGGCCGCTTCCGTGAGTTCCTGCAGGCCGACATCGACGTCGTGGCCCCCGACGCGCTTCCCGCGCACTACGAGGTCGAGGTGCCGGTCGTCATCGCGACGGCGTTCGAGCGGCTCCGTGAGATCGGCGTCCCACCGGTCCGGATCTCCGTGAACAATCGGCGTCTGGCCCAGGGCTTCTACGCCGGCGTCGGCATCGAGGACGTCGAGGGAACGCTCCGCGTCATCGACAAGCTCGACAAGATCGGTGTCGACGGTGTGCGCGCGGCGCTGCAGACCGAGGTCGGTGCCACCGCGGGGCAGGCCGACGCCGCGCTGGCGCTGTCGACGATCTCGGGTTCGGACGCGGGGATCGCCGATCGCGTGCTGGCTCTCGGGATCCGCACGCCGCTGCTCGAGCAGGGGCTCGCCGAGCTGGTCGCGCTCGTCGAGGCGGCGGAACGAGCGGTGCCGGGTGTCGTCGTCGCCGACCTCAAGATCGCCCGCGGGCTGGACTATTACACCGGCAGCGTCTACGAGACGACGCTGCTCGGCCACGAGTCGCTCGGGTCGATCGCCTCGGGCGGGCGGTACGACTCCCTGGTCGACGACGGCGCCCACACGTATCCCGGTGTCGGCATGTCGGTCGGGGTGAGCCGGCTGGTGTCGCGGCTGCTGCGCGATGGTCTCGTCTCGACCAGCCGTGCCGTCCCGACCGCGGTCCTGGTGGCCGTCACCGACGAGGAGTCGCGAGCCACGAGCGATGCACTGGCCCGCCGTCTGCGTGCGCGTGGCATCCCGACCGAGGTCGCGCCGTCCGCGGCCAAGTTCGGCAAGCAGATCCGCCACGCCGATCGTCGCGGGATCCCCTACGTGTGGTTCCCCGCCGCGGACGGCGACGGCGAGGTCAAGGACATCCGTAGCGGCGACCAGGTGGCCGCTGATGCCGACACGTGGCTCCCGCCGAGCACCGACCTCCGCCCGACCATTCGCCCAGCCGGCTGAGCCCAGGGCGAGCTCAGTCCGTCGAGCGGTGAGTGAGCGTCCACCCGAGAGGTCCGGGTGGACGCTGGCTCACCGCTGGCGGTCGGGGGTGGCGCGTCGGGGACGCTCCGAGCGGCTGGGCCGGCTGCGCTTGTCGAACCGCGTGTCGCCGTCGTCCTGGCGGCGGTGCTGGCGACCGGGGCGGCCGCCGTCGGGCCGGATGCGCAGCGCCTGACCAGCGACCCGGGCGGTGCCGATCTTGCGGCTCGCCTCCGAGGACAGCGGCGAGGTGAGCTCCACCAGGGAGAACGAGGAGAAGATGTCGATCTTGCCGACGTCGGAGCCTCGCAGACCGCCCTCGCCCGTGAGAGCACCCACGATCGCGTTCGGCCGCACGCCGTGGTTGCGGCCGACGTCGACCCGGTAGACGGTGCCGGCGCGCCCGTGCTCGCCACGACTTGGCGTGTGGTGCTTGCGCCGCTCGGCGCCGTCGCGGTCCTTGACCAGCCGACGCGCGGCACGGTCGAGCGGTTCGTTCGCGAACCGGGTCTCCTCCGGGCGCAGGTCGTCGACCTCCGCCTCGCCGCGGGGCGTCGGGCCGTCGTCGCCGACACCGAGCGCGAGCAGCGCCGCGGCGACGTCGAGGACGTCGCCGCCCTGCTGGGCGAGCATAACGGCCACCCGCTCGCGATACAGCTCCAGACGACCGCGCTGGAGACGGTCGGGCAGCTGCGCCAGCAGCACGTCGGCCTTGTGGGCGCTGACATCGGCGGGCGAGGGGATCGGCACCTCGGTGACGGTCGCCCGGGTGGCGCGCTCGATCGACTGCAGCCGGTAGCGCTCCTTCGGGGTGAGGAAGGTCAGCGCCGTCCCGGTCCGGCCGGCGCGGCCGGTGCGGCCGATGCGGTGGACGTAGACCTCGTTCTCGCGCGGCACGTCGTAGTTGACGACGAGCCCGATCCGCTCGACGTCGAGACCGCGGGCGGCGACGTCGGTGGCCACGAGCACGCCGAGCGACCCGGCGCGGAGCCGCTCGACGATGCGCTCGCGCTCGGCCTGCGGCACGTCGCCGCTGATCGTCGCAGCGTTGATGCCGCGGGAGACGAGGTCGGCCCCGAGGTCTTCGGCGGTCTGCCGGGTCCGCACGAACACGATCGCCGCACCGGCATCGGTCACGGCGAGCACACGCGCGAGCGCACCGGTCTTGTGCCGCATCGGCACGACGGCGTAGGTCTGGGTGATCGAGCTGGTCGTCGGATCCGACGGGGTGGTCGCGACCTCGACCGGGTCGGTCATGTGCGTGCGCGCGACCCGGCGGATCTCGCTCGGCATGGTCGCGGAGAACAACGCCGTCTGACGGTCCGACGGCGTGCCCTCGAGGATGGTCGCGACCTCCTCAGCGAAGCCCATCCGCAGCATCTCGTCGGCCTCGTCGAGCACGAGCGTGCGGACGGCCGACAGATCGAGTGCGCCCTTGCCGATGAGATCGATGACGCGGCCGGGTGTGCCGACGACGACGTCGACCCCCTCGGACAGGCCGCGCAGCTGCGGGCCGAACGGGGCACCGCCGTAGATGGCGAGCACACGCGCCCGCAGCGGCGCCATCGTCCGCAGCGCCTCGCTCACCTGCAGCGCGAGCTCGCGGGTCGGCGTCAGCACGAGTGCCTGCACGCGGTCGCCGTCGGGCTGCAGACGAGCGAGCAGCGGCAGCCCGAAAGCAGCCGTCTTGCCCGTCCCGGTCTGCGCGACGCCGACGAGGTCGCGGCCGGATAGGAGGGTGGGGATGCAGGCCGCCTGGATCTCGGTCGGCTGGGTGAAGCCGAGGCGGCCGATGCGCTCGAGGAGCGGATCGGGCAACCCGAGGGAGGCGAAGGCGGACAGGTCGTGGTCGAGCACAGCAGGCACAGGTGAGCTTTCGTGGGGAACGCCCGTGCGCCGTCTGGATCAAGAGGGCAGCCGACTCGGCCGCGGTGGAGCAGTGGGCGATCGAATGGGCAGGCGCCAGAATGGCCTGCGCGATCTCGACCAGTCTACGCGGATCCGGCTCGCGCGCACCGTGGCGCTGCCCACATCCTCACGTCCGGTCGATCGTGTTCAGCCGTGCGGCCTGTCGCGTGAGGTGATCCCGTTCGGGCAACGTCGGCGCTGAACGGGCGGCGACGGCGTAGAGCCTCGCCGCCGTCGCCGTCTCGCCGGCCCGCTCGTGCAGATAGGCGGCGACCGCGTCGCGGCGGGGGAGCGCGCCGTCGAGATCCTCGAGGGCGGCCAGCCCGGCACGAGGGCCGTCGACCTCCCCGACGGCGACGACACGGTTCAGCCGCGCGACGGGGTTGTCCGTCAGCGCGACCAGCTCGTCGTACCACTCGAGGATCTGCACCCAGTCGGTCTCCTGCGCCGATCGGGCGTCGGCGTGCAAGGCCGCGATCGCCGCCTGCGCCTGGTACTCGCCCAGCCGGTCGCGCGCCAGCGCTCCCTGCAGCACGGCGACACCCTCGGAGATCAGTGCCGTGTCCCACTGCGAGCGATCCTGCTCGGCGAGGGGGACCAGGGCGCCGTCGGAGGTCGTCCTGGCCCGCCGGCGGGCGTGGTGCAGCAGCATCAGCGCGAGCAGCCCGGCGACCTCGGGGTGGTCGGTCACCGCGGCGAGCTGGCGCGTCAACCGGATGGCTTCCGACGCCAGGTCGACGTCCCCCGAGTAGCCTTCGTTGAACACGAGGTAGAGGACGCGCAGCACCGTTGCGACGTCACCGGGCTGGTCGAGGCGGACATCGGCGATCGTGCGCTTGGCTCGGCTGATCCGCTGCGCCATCGTCGCCTCGGGCACCAGGTAGGCCTGCGCGATCTGGCGTGTCGTCAGGCCGCCGACAGCACGGAGCGTGAGGGCGACGGCCGACGACGGCGTCAGCGACGGGTGGGCGCACAGGAAGTACAGGTGCAGGGTGTCGTCACGCCCGCTGACCGGCTCGGGTGGCGGCTCGGACTCGACCCGGTCCTCACGACGACGACGGGCGGACTCCGCGCGGACGGCGTCGACGTGCCGGCGCCAGGACGCCGTCACGAGCCAGCCCCGGGGGTCGCGCGGCGGGTCGTCCGGCCACACCCGGACGGCCTCGACCAGCGCCTCCTGGACGGCGTCCTCCGCCGCGGCGAAGTCCGCGCCACGACGGACGAGGGCCCCGATCACCGCAGGCACGAGCTCGCGGAGCACGGTCTCGTCCATCGTGGTCGCCCGGTGACTCAGACGACGGTCGTGGAGCCGTGCACCCCGTAGAACGGGCGGACCTCGAGCCACTCGTGGATCGGCTGACCGTTCTTGCCGGGAGC
>JBMDXU010000058.1:0-3394 GCA_048594485.1 Pseudactinotalea sp.
GGACGCCGGTCGGCGGTGTCAGCGCACCGGTGCGCGGGCACGCGGACGTCGGTCGCCGGTACCGCGCCACGCCCAGCCAGATCGAGTTCTACGTGCTGGAGGAGATGGGCGACGAGACCTCCGCCGTCGCCGTGATGCCGCTGCTGGTGCGCACGGACCAGCGTGTGGACATCGCGGTGCTGCGGCGTGCGCTCGACGTGCTGCCCGTGCGTCACGCGGCACTTCGGACGGTCATCGACAACGACGCCGACGGGCCCGTCGCGATCGTCGGTGAGGCCGAACCCGTGCCTGTCGTCGAGGTCGCCGACGAGCCCGCGCTGCACGACCTGCGCACACACCCGATCTCGCTGCGCGGCGGGCGACTGCTCGAGGCCGCCGTCGTCGCCGACGGCGGGACGACCGACACCATCCTGCTCCGGGTGCACCACGCCGCCTTCGACGGCTGGAGCATCGGGCTCCTGGTGCGCGACCTCGCCGAGGTCTACGACGCCGTCGCCGACGGTCGCGAGCCCGCCCCGGGTCCGCAGCTGCAGCTCGCCGACGGCGCCGACTGGCTCGCGGGCGAGCGCGACCGCACGCGCGAGGCGGCGCTCGCCTACTGGGAGCGGCGGCTCGACGGGCGGCCCGGCCACGGCGTCATCCCGGCGACACGTCCCGGCGCCGCGGCACGGCGCCGTGCCCGCGAGGGTGACATGGCGACCTATCCGCTCCCGGCGTCGCTGCTGGAGGACATGGACGCGTTCACGCGCGAGCACGAGGTGACCGCCTACGCCTGCATCCTCGCCGCGACGGCGCTGCGCATCCAGCGCGAGACCGGCGTCGGCGACATGGTCTTCCAGGTGCCCGTGAGCAACCGGCGCCACCCTGATCTCGAGGACGTCATCGGCCCGTTCATGGAGACCGCCCCCGCACGCGTCGACGTCACCGGCAACCCCACCTTCGCCGAGCTCGCGCGCAGGATCAGTGCGCTGACGGCGCAGGACCTCGACCTCTCGTGGGTCGACTCCAGCCTGATGTTCGCCCCGCTCGGCCAGCGTCGTGGCGCAGGGGGTGAGCCGATCGGCGGCACGCTCGTCGCCGTCCAGAACTATCGCAAGGGAGCGCACACCGCCGGCGGCCGCACCTGGGTCGTCGACGCCGAGCTGAGCAACGGTGCGGCCAAGCTCGACCTGTCGTTCTTCTGGGAGCTCACGCACGCGACGGGCGCCCAGCTGCAGGTGGAGTACGACACCGGGTTGCACACGGCCGAGGGCGCGCAGCGGTGCGCCGACCAGGTGCTCCGCATCCTGGACGCGGGACTGTCGACGCCGGAACGTCACGTCGACGAGATCGTCTGGGCCGCTCAGGAGGACCTGGACGCCTACGCGCGCCTCAACGCCCGGACGCCGGTCGTGGCGACCACGACGGCGCCCGCGGCGATCGCCGCCCTCGCGGCCAGCGACCCGGCGCGACCCGCTGTCGTCGCACCGGACGGCACGCTGGTCGGACGACGAGCGCTGCACGACGCCGCCCTCGCCGGCGCGGCCGAGATCCTGCGTCTGACGGGCGGACCGGGACCCGAGCCCGTCGCCGTCGCCGCCCGCCGTGGCGCACCCGGGATCGCGGGGATGCTGGCCGCCTGGTACGCCGGACGGCCCTACCTCCCGCTCGACACCACGCACCCGGCCGCGCGGCTGGCCGACATCCTCGACGACAGCGGCGCCGTCGTGCTGATGCACGACGAGGGCTGTCCCGAGGTCGTGACGGCACCACCCCGTCTGCCGGTCCCGATCCCCGGCGTCGCGGTCGCCCCCGACGCCGATCCGGTGCCGGTCGCGGCCGACGACCTCGCGTACGTCATCTACACGAGCGGATCGACCGGCCGTCCCAAGGGTGTCGAGATCGAGCACGGCGCGCTCGCCGCCTTCCTCGCCGGCATCGGCGAGGTCGTCCCGATCGGTCCCGACGACGTCGTGACCTACCTGACGACGCCGTCGTTCGACATCGCCGGGCTCGAGCTCTGGCTGACGCTGACCTCGGGCGGCCGGGTCGCCGTCGTCGACGAGGAGACGACCCGCGACGGCTTCGCCCTCGCCCGGCGGATCGCCGAGGTGGGCGCGACGCTCGTGCAGGCGACGCCGTCGGGCTGGCAGCTGCTGCTCGACGCCGGTCCGTCGCTTCCCGAGGTGCGCGCGCTGGTCGGCGCCGAGCCGGTGCCGCCACGACTGGCGGCCCAGCTGCTGCCGCGCGCGGCCGGCGTCTGGAACGTCTACGGACCGACCGAGGCGACGATCTGGTCGTGCGCCCTGCGGGTGCGGGAGCAGGACACGCACTCCTCGACGCTGCCGATCGGCGCTCCGCTGCCGAACACCGCGGTGCACGTGCTCGACCACGCGGGCCAGGTCGCGCCCGTCGGCACGGTCGGGGCGATCCATCTCGCCGGCACGTCACTGGCTCGCGGCTACCACGGGCGCCCCGACCTCACCAAGGCGGCGTTCCGGGTGGCCGACCACCTGCCCGGGAGCCCACGGATCTACCGCACCGGCGACCTTGGCACGCTGCGCCCCGACGGCGTCCTCGAGTGCCTCGGGCGGGCCGACAACCAGGTCAAGGTCCGCGGTGTCCGGATCGAGCTCGAGGAGGTCGACGAGGCGATCCGCGCGCTCCCCGGTGTCCTGCGGGCCACGTCCCGCGTGCAGCCCGACGGACCCGGCGCCGGTCAGCTCGTCGGGTACGTGGTGACGGCGAGCGACCCCGACGTGCCGGCGATGCGGTCGCAGCTCGCGCAGCGGCTGCCGGGCGCGATGGTGCCGACCCTCTGGGTCCGCCTGGACGACCTCCCTCTCAACGCCGCCGGGAAGATCGACCGACGTGCACTGCCGAGCCCGCAGGCCGGGGGCGATCCGGACGACGGTGAACCGCTCGGCGAGCTCGAGGAGTTCCTCGCGGAGATCTGGCAGGCGCACCTGCCGGTGGCGCGCATCGGGCGGCACGGCGACTTCTTCGAGCTCGGCGGGCACTCGCTCACCGCGACGCGCGTGGTCGCGCAGGCGCGGGCCGAGCTCGAGCTCGACATCCCCGTGCGTGTGCTGTTCCAGCACTCGACGCTCGCCGGTTTCGCCGTGGCCGTCGAGGATCTGCTGGCGGTGGAGAGCCGATGACGGCACCCACCGCGCTGTCCGACCGGCTACGGCGGGCACGCGCGCGTCGCGCGGACACGGAAGCAGACGCCCGCGCGGGCGCCGAAGGAACGCCGTTGATCGACCCGGCCGCACCTGTCGAGCTATCCGCCGCGCAGCGGCGGCTGTGGTTCCTGCACCAGCTCGACCCGGGCTCGGCGGCGTACCACATCCCGATCGTGCACGACCTGATCGGGCCCCTGGACCGCGACCGGCTGCGCCGGGCGTGGGCAGCG
>JBMDXU010000059.1:0-5877 GCA_048594485.1 Pseudactinotalea sp.
CTTCCACGACGCCTCGGGCGAGCACATCGACGTCAATGCGCTCGACGCCGAGGAGATGCGCCGGTTCCGCTGGGACAAGATCTCGATGGTGTTCCAGGGCGCGATGAACGCGCTCAACCCCGTCGCCCCGATCGGCGAGCAGCTCGACGACGTCTTCGAGGTCCATCGCCCGAGCATGAGCCGCCGCGAGCGGCGCGAGCAGGTGATCGAGCTGCTCGAGATCGTCAAGGTCGGCGAGCAGCGCATCCGCTCGTTCCCGCACGAGCTCTCCGGCGGGATGAGGCAGCGCGTGATGATCGCGATGGCGCTCGCGCTCCGACCCCAGCTCATGGTGATGGACGAGCCGACGACGGCGCTCGACGTGCTGGTGCAGCGCGAGATCCTGCGACAGATCTCCGAGCTGCGTCACCAGTTCGGCTTCTCGGTCATCTTCATCACCCACGACCTGCCGCTGCTGCTCGAGATCAGCGACCGCATCGCCATCATGCGGGAGGGCGAGATCGTCGAGCTCGCGACCGCCGAGCGGATCTGGACCGACCCGCAGCAGGAGTACACCAAGACGCTGCTCGAGGCGTTCCCACGGCTGACCGGAGATCGGGGGGTGGTGGTCCGATGACCGTGCTCGAGCTCAGCCACGTCAGCAAGACCTACCACGTGCGAGGCGCGGGTCAGCTGACAGCGCTCGACGACGTCAGCTTCACCCTGCGGTCCGGGCAGACGATCGGGCTCGTGGGCCAGTCAGGTAGCGGGAAGTCGACGATCGCGAAGATCCTCATCCAGCTCGAGACACCCACGACGGGTGAGGTCCTGCTCGACGGGCGTCCCGTGCCCCGGCGCGGTCGAGCGCTGCGCGCCTACCGGCAGCAGCTGCGGATGGTGTTCCAGGACCCGTTCGCCTCGCTCAACCCGTATCACTCGATCCGCTACCACGTCGAGCGCCCGCTGCGCCTGCAGGGGCTGGTGCCCCCGGCCGACGTCGAGGCGGAGGTGCATCGGTTGCTCGACCGCGTCAGGCTCGATCCGACGACGGTGATCGACCGCCGCCCGCACGAGCTGTCCGGCGGGCAGCGCCAGCGCGTCGCGATCGC
Organism: Pseudactinotalea sp.; assembly: GCA_048594485.1. Classification (GTDB taxonomy): domain Bacteria; phylum Actinomycetota; class Actinomycetes; order Actinomycetales; family Beutenbergiaceae; genus Pseudactinotalea. The sequence continues at coordinate 1,089 of JBMDXU010000059.1, forward strand.
CCGCGCGCTCGCCTCCCGGCCCACGCTGCTGGTGGCCGACGAGCCGGTGTCGATGCTCGACGTGTCGATCCGCCTCGGCGTGCTCAACCTGCTCGCCGACCTGCAGCGGGAGGAGGGGCTCGGTGTCCTGTACATCACGCACGACCTCGCCACCGCCCGTCACTTCAGCGACGAGATCATCGTGCTCAACCAAGGCCGCATCGTCGAGCGGGGATCGGCGGACGACGTCATCCTTCGTCCGCAGGATCCGTACACACGGCAGCTGCGCGAAGCCTCTCCCGATCCCGACAAGCACTTCGCAACAACCGGACGTCACCAGGGTGGGGGAGCGCAGTGACCAGCCTTCAGCAACAGGCGCTCGACGTCGAGACCGACGCCCTCGAGGTCGGCACGACGGCGACGACGGCAGTGAAGGGACGTCGTCGACCACCGTGGCGCTATCTCGGCAGACGCGCCGCGTTCTACGTCTTCACGCTCTGGGCGGCCATCACCATCAACTTCTTCCTGCCGCGGATGATGAAGGGTGACGCCGTCACCCAGTACCTCTCGCGCAACCGCAACGTGAGCCCTGAGGCAGCCGAGGCGCTGCGCGACCTGCTCGGGCTCGACACCGACAAGAGCCTGCTGCAGCAGTACATCGACTACTGGGGTCTGCTGCTGCGCGGCGATCTGGGAGTCTCGCTGCTCCACGGGCTCCGCCCGGTGACCGAGGTCATCGCGCAGGCGCTCCCGTGGACGATCGGCCTCGTCGGGCTGGCGACCGTCATCTCGTTCGCCATCGGCACCATCGGCGGAGCCGTCATCGGGTGGCGGCGCGGAAGCCGGCTCGACCTGCTGATCCCCGTCACGACGTTCCTCAACACCATCCCGTACTTCTGGCTCGGGCTCCTGGCGATCGCGGTGTTCGCCGTCAACCTCGACTGGTTCCCGATCGGCAAGGCGTACGGCGTCGGCGTGCGACCCGAGTGGTCGCTGGAGTTCATCGGCCAGGTGATCCATCACGGCACGCTGCCGGTGCTCACCATCGTCATCGCCTCGCTCGGCGGCTGGATGCTCGGCATGCGCAACATGATGCTCACGGTCCTCGACGAGGACTACATCACGGTCGCCCAGGCCAAGGGGATGCCGAACAAGCGGGTGCTGTGGGGGTACGCGGCCCGCAACGCGGTGCTGCCCCAGATCCAGAGCTTCGCGCTCTCGATCGGATTCATCGTCGGCGGCGCCATCGTGATGGAGATGGTCTTCAGCTACCCCGGCATCGGCAAGCTGCTGCTGGACGCCACCAACGCCAAGGACTACGCGCTGATGCAGGGCGTCTTCCTGGTCATCACGATCTCGGTGCTGGTCGCGAACATCCTCGCCGACCTCGCCTACGCCTATCTCGATCCGCGCACGCGGCAGACGGGGGTCTGACCCATGACCGACACCCTGGACACACCCCGCACCGCGGCCGTCCCGGACCGCGCCAGCCGTCGGCACCGCCTCGGCTCGGCGTTCGCGATGTTCCGAAACCGCAAGTCGATCACCGGGCTCGCGATCATCGGGTTCTTCGTGCTGGTCGCGATCTTCGCCGACGTGCTGGCTCCCTACTCGCCCACCGGCGTCGATCACACCGCCCGGTTCCAGCCGCCGTCGGCCGAGCACTGGCTCGGCACCACCCATATCGGCGAGGACGTGCTCAGCCAGGTCATCTTCGGGACCCGGGGCGTGATCGTCGTCGGGTTCCTCGCCGCGGCGATCGCGACCGTGATCGCGATCGTGGTCGGCGTCATCTCCGGCTACCTGTCCGGCTGGACCAGTGAAGGCCTGTCGGCGCTGACGAACGTGTTCCTGGTGATCCCGGGGCTGCCGCTGATCATCATCGTCGCGACGATGTTCGAGGACCCGCCGCTGTGGGTGATCGCGAGCGTGCTCGGGCTCATCGGATGGGCGTGGGGTGCGCGGGTGCTCCGTGCCCAGACGATGTCGCTGCGCAACCGCGACTTCATCCAGGCCGCGCGCGCGAACGGTGAGCCGCTGCGTCGGATCATCACGATCGAGATGCTGCCCAACCTGATGGCGCTGATCGCGGCGAGCTTCGTCGGCACGGTGACCGCCGCGATCCTCGGGCTGACGACGCTCTCCTACATCGGGGTCATCCCGGTGACGACCTACAACTGGGGCACCATCCTCAACTGGGCGTCCGCTCAGGGTGCGTTCCAGCAGAACCAGTGGTGGTGGTACCTCCCGCCCGGGCTGTGCATCGCGATCATCGGGGTGGCGCTGTCGCTCGTGAACTTCGGCATCGACGAGTACGTGAACCCGCGTCTGCGCTCCGCGGGCGAGCGTGCACGCGCGATGAAGCGGAAGGGCCTCGACGTCAACGACCCCGTCACCGCGATCCGGCCCGAGCTCGCCGCCCGTTCCGAGAAGGGAACGGTGTGACCGAGCCGTACCGCGACCCTGCCCGCACGACGGCGGAGCGCGTGTCCGACCTGATCTCCCGGATGACCCTGGAGGAGAAGGTCGGGCAGATGCTTCAGCTCGACGCCCGCGAGGACCTCGCCGACGCCGTCCTCGGCCGCCACGCCGGGTCGATCCTGCACACCTCGCCCGAGCGCATCGTCGAGGCGAACGCCCTGACGGCGCGCACCAGGCTGCGGATCCCGCTGCTGGTGGCGGAGGACTGCATCCACGGCCACTCGTTCTGGCCGGGCGCGACGATCTTCCCGACCCAGCTCGGCATGGCGGCGTCGTGGGACGCCGACCTGCTGGAACGGGTGGCGCGCGCGACCGCCGTCGAGGTCGCCGCGACGGGTGTCCACTGGACGTTCTCGCCGGTGCTCTGCATCGCGCGCGACCTGCGCTGGGGTCGGGTCGACGAGACCTTCGGCGAGGACCCGTATCTCATCGGGGAGCTCGCCAGCGCGATGGTGCGCGGCTACCAGGGGGACGGGTTGGCGGACCCGACGGCGATCCTCGCCACCGCGAAGCACTTCGCCGGGTACTCCGAGACGCAGGGCGGCCGGGACGCGAGCGAGGCCGACATCTCCCGACGCAAGCTGCGGTCCTGGTTCCTGCCGCCCTTCGAGCGTGTTGCACGCGAGGGGTGCCGGGTGTTCATGCTCGGCTACCAGACCACCGACGGCGTCCCGATCACGGTCAACGACTGGCTGCTCACCGAGGTCCTCAAGGGCGAGTGGGGGTACACGGGGATGCTGGTCACCGACTGGGACAACGTCGGCCGGATGGTGTGGGAGCAGCGGGTGCAGCCCGACTACGCGCACGCGGCGGCGGCGGCGACCCGAGCCGGCAACGACGTGATCATGACGACGCCGCGGTTCTTCGAGGGTGCCCTGGAGGCGGTGGCCACCGGGCTGCTGCGCAGCGACGCCTTCGACGACGCCGTGGCACGGATCCTCACCATCAAGGTGGACCTCGGCCTGTTCGAGGACCCGCGGCTGCCCGCGGCGGGGCGGGAGAGCGTCGTGGGACAGGCGGCGCACGCCGAGCTCAACCTGGAGACGGCACGGCGCTCGGTCGTGCTCCTCGAGAACGACGGCACGCTCCCGCTCGGCGTCGAGCCGGGCACCGCCGGCGCGGCGGCACGGCCGCTGCGGATCGCCGTGACCGGGCCGCTCGCCGACGACGCGCAGTACCAGCTCGGCGACTGGGCGGGAGGCTCGGGGCAGGCAGGATGGCTCGACGGCCAGCCGCGGGAGATGATCACGACCGTGCTCGACGGCCTCCGCGAGGTCTCGCCGTCGGGTTCGACGATCACCTACGCCCGTGGCGCCGATGTCATCACCCTCGAGCCCGACCCGGCGGGGCCGACGTTCCCCGACGGGCAGCCCCGGCACGCGCTCGCCGTGCCGTGCGCACCGGACGAGGCGATGATCGCCGCGGCCGTCGCCGACGCCGAGCGGGCCGAGGTCGTGGTCGCGGTCGTCGGCGACCACATCGAGCTCGTCGGGGAGGGCCGGTCCACGGCCACCCTCGAGCTCATCGGCGGCCAGGTCGCGTTGCTCGACGCCGTCATCGCGACAGGGACCCCGGTGGTCGTGGTGCTGCTGGCGTCCAAGCCGTTGGTGCTGCCGGCGTCCGTGACCGACGCCGCAGCCGTGCTCTGGGTGGCCAACCCGGGCATGCAGGGTGGACGCGCGATCGCGGAGATCCTGCTCGGGCACGTCGAGCCGTCGGGTCGGCTGCCGATCTCGTTCGCCCGGCACGTCGGGCAGCAGCCCACCTACTACAACCAGATCCGCGGGCAGCACGGCGACCGGTACGCCGACCTCACGCAGTCGCCGGCCTGGGCGTTCGGTGAGGGGCGGTCCTACACGAGCGTCACGTACGCGGACCTGACCCTCTCGACGCCGTCGGCGTCCGTCGACGACGTCGTCACCGCCGAGGTGACGGTGACCAACGGCGGATCGCGCGAGACGGTGGAGACCGTGCAGCTCTACGTGCGCGACGACGTCACGAGCGCGAGCTGGGCCGAGCGGGAGCTCAAGGCGCACCGGCAGGTGCGGATCGGCCCGGGCGCCTCGGAACGCGTGAGCATCGAGCTGGCCGTGTCGGACTGCTCGATCGTCGACGCCGACGGCGTCCGTCGCGTCGAGCCCGGCGACGTCGAGATCCTCGTCGGTCCCTCCTCACGCCGCGCCGACCTGCTCTCCGCGACCTTCACCGTGAGGTGATACGGGGTGCGGCGTCGTCCCGTCCGCAGGGGTGGCGGCAGCACGCCCTCCGGCTCCATGATGTCGAGATGTCGACGGCGGACGAGGATGAGACGGCGCTGACGGGTGCGCAC
>JBMDXU010000006.1:0-12752 GCA_048594485.1 Pseudactinotalea sp.
CGGCGTTCCAGTAGTTGAGTGCGGCCTGGACGCACACGAGGTCGTCGCCGCCGCGTCGGAACGCGATCACGGCCTTCTTCAGCTGGTCCCGGTCGGGCTTGTCCTCGGCGTCGTAGATGACGAGCAGGTCGCCGGTGGCGACGAACAGGCCGACGTTGCAGGCGCGGGGCTTGGTCTGCGGGGACCCCGCGGGCACGGTGAGGATGCTGATCGTCTCGGGCGGGTTCGCCGCGAGCGCGGCCTCGCGCGTCTCGTCGTCGATCTCCTCGATGAGCAGCAGGATCTGGAGCTTGGCCGCGGGGTAGTCGAGGTCACCGAGGTTGTCGATCAGGTCGGCGACGATGTTCGCCTCCTTGAACACCGGCACGAGCACCGTGTAGGTCGGCAACTCGTCGTCCCGGAGCGCGGCGATCTCCTCGGGGGAGATCGACTCGTCGCGCTCGAGCCGCGCCCCCTCCATGCAGACGACGAACTTGAAACCGACCGTGATCAGGAAGATGACACCGATGACGGCGGAGATCGTCACGAGCGTCGGCACGGTGGCGAGCACCAGCCCGGCGACGACGGCGAGCCCGAGGGCGATCAGCAGGATGGCCTGCGGTCGTGTGAACACGGTGCGCGCGGACTGGTCCGCCGAGCGCCGCCAGAGCCCGAGCGAGGCACGGTCGGCGACGGTCTCGCGGTAGACCCCCAGCAGCGACGTCTGCAGGTCCCAGTCGGTGGTGACGGCGACCTCGATCGGTGCCCCGAGCGTCTCCGAGACATGGCGTCGCCACGCGCGTGTCGGACGCTCGGAGGTCGCCACGAGCACGGAGCCGTCGGGCAGGCGACGCACGGGCTTCCAGCGCTCGCGGATGAGATCGTCCACGTCGAGCGGGTCGAGCAGCTCGCGCTCGGGGACGTCCTCGGACAGGTCGACGTAGGGCAGGCCCCACTCCCGGGCCAGCACGCGGTGCAGGGTCTGCCGCGACACCAGGCCCGCCGCGACGAGGATCGCACCCAGTCGCGAGCCGGTGCGGTCGCGGACGTCGCGCGCCCACGCGAGCTGCTCCGCGGTCAGCAGGCCGTCGTCGAGCAGGAGCTCGGACAGCCGACGGGCCTCGCCGTCCGGGCTCGCGGGAGAGGGAAGGGTGTCGGTCGTCTCGCTCACACGTGTCCTGGGGTCCCCGGCAGCAGAATTGGTGTCACCGTAAACCATTCACGGTCGTCGCAGGCGGTGGCCCAGCGACATCTTCCGATCGCTTCGCCGTCACCGACTGGTCGGAGGGTCCTCGGATCGGGTGGGGCCGGCGGACGGCTGGGCGAGAGCGCGCGTCAGCAGACCGTGAAGCGTGGCCTGCTCGTCCGCGTCGAGCGGTGCGAGCATCGCGGCCCCGACGACGGCGCGCTGCGACCTGATCTCGTCCGCGAGGCGCCGACCGTGGTCGGTCGGCTCGACCCGCACCGCCCGCCGATCGGCCGGGTCCGGGCTGCGTCGCACCAGTCCCTTGGACTCGAGCGCGTCGACGACGTCGGTCGCGGACCGGGGCGCCACCCGCAGGGACTCGGCGATCTCCGACAGCCGTGCGGCGCCGCCGGAGGGGCCGCCGTCCAGCACCGCGCGCAGAGCGCGGAACTCGTGAGGCGACAGCCCCCACGGCTCGAGCGACGACATCCAACGTCGTCGCAGCTCGCGCGCGGCTCGGACGATCAGGTCCGCGGCATCGGCGCTGTCGGGGCTCGGCGGTTCCTGGTCGGGCACGGGAATACCGTACCGGATCGCAGCGTTAGGCTCATTGTGAGGTAACCTCAGCATAACGGTCGTGTCGATCCTTTCCGACCCGCGTCCCCGAACCCAGAAAGCAGGTGGTGCGCATGGCAGCGCCCCGTCCATCCCGACTCCCCGGCCGCGACGACGGTGGCCGTCCCGGCGGTCCGCTCGTCGCGAAGGTCGACCCGGCCGACCGGGCCCAGCTCGCCGAGCACCCGGTCAGCCTGCGCCGTGTCGCGTCGCTGTTCCGTCCGTACCGCCGCGGGATCGCCGTTGTCGTCGCGCTGATCGTCGTGACGTCGCTCGTCGGTCTCGCGACACCCTTCATCACCAAGTCGCTCATCGACGACGCGATCCCCGCCCAGGACGTCCCCCTGCTGGTGACGCTCGTCGGCGGCCTGCTCGCCGTGACGATCGTGTCCGCCGTCCTCGGCGTCGTGCAGACCTGGCTCTCGACCACGATCGGGCAGCAGGTGATGCACCGCCTCCGCACCGACGTCTTCACGCACCTGCAGCGACAGTCGGTCGACTTCTTCACACGCACCCGCGGCGGCGAGGTGCAGGCGCGGCTCACGCAGGACATCCAGGGCATGCAGTCGGTCGTGACCTCCACCGCGACGTCGGTGGCCTCCAACATCACGACGGCGGTCGGCACCGCGGTGGCGATGGTCGCGCTGTCGTGGCAGCTGTCGCTGCTGTCGTTGGTCGTCCTGCCACCCGCCGTCTGGCTCACCCGCAAGGTCGCGACGATGCGACGCGAGGTGACCGCGCAGCGGCAGCGAGCGATGGCCGACCTGCAGGGTCAGGTCGAGGAGTCTCTCTCGGTGAGTGGCGCCATTCTCGGCAAGATCCTCGGAACGGCCCCGACGGCGTCGGCCACGTTCGCCGGCACCTCGCACGAGCTCATGGACCTCGAGGTCCGTTCGCAGCTCGCCGGTCGGTGGCGGATGGCGACCATGAGCATCATCTTCGCGGCCATCCCGGCGCTGATCTACCTCGTCGCCGGGCTGCCCGCCACGTCGGGCGGCATGACCATCGGCACCCTCGTCGCGTTCACGGCTCTCCAGGCGGCACTGTTCCGGCCGCTGATGGGGGTGCTCAACGTCGGGGTCGAGGTCATCAGCTCCCTGGCGCTGTTCAGTCGTGTCTTCGAGTACTTGGACCTCGTCGTCGACATCGACGACCCCGAGCGTCCGGTCGACGTCGACCGTGCGCGCGTCCGCGGCGACGTGCGCATCGAGGGGGTCGGGTTCACCTACCCGGGTGCCGACCGCGCGGCGCTCTCCGACATCGACCTCGAGGTGCCCGCGGGATCGTCGCTGGCGCTGGTGGGGCACACGGGCTCGGGCAAGAGCACCCTGGGATCGCTCGTGGCCAGGCTCGCCGACCCGACGGTCGGAGCGATCTCCATCGACGGCGTCGACGTGCGCGACATGACGCTCGCCGACCTCAGCTCCGTCGTCGGCGTCGTCTCCCAGGAGACGTACCTGCTCCACGCCAGCGTCCGGGAGAACCTGCGCTACGCGCGTCCGGATGCCACCGACCACGACATCGAGGCCGCCGCGCGCGCCGCCCAGGTGCACGAGCTGATCGCCGGGCTCCCCGACGGCTACGACACGATCGTCGGCGCCCGTGGTCACCGGTTCTCGGGCGGCGAGAAGCAGCGCATCGCGATCGCGCGCATGATCCTTCGCGACCCCCGTGTGCTGGTGCTCGACGAGGCGACGTCGGCCCTCGACACCACCACCGAGCGCGCCGTGCAGAAGGCGCTCGACGCGCTCGCCGCCGGCCGCACCACGATCACGATCGCGCACCGGCTCTCGACGATCGCCGGGGCCGATCAGATCGTCGTCCTCGACCACGGTCGCGTCGTCGAGCGCGGCACCCATGACGAGCTCCTCGCCCGCGGCGGGGAGTACGCCCACCTCGTCGGTGGTCGCTCCCTCGTCACCGCCTGATCCCGCCCGGGAGCGGTGAGTGAGCGTCCACCAGAGCGCCTGAGGTGGGCGCTCACTCACCGCTGCACGAGATGCCCCCGCGGTCGGCGCGGTCGGGCGGAGTCCCCTCAGAGGTCGACGTCGAGGACGAGCCGGTGGGTGCCGTCGTCGTCGATCTCGATGGCACCCCCACCGGCGATGCCGGAGAGATCCCCGGTACCGCTTCCCGGGACGACGAGCAGGAACTCGTGCGACCGGGTGCCCGAGCCGGAGTCGGTGGCCGAGTGCACGAACGCGAAGCCGCCCGAGCGGCCGCCCACCGTTCCCTCGAACGACTCCGTGGCCACGTACGTGCCGCCGCGGGCGTCGTCGTAGACGTAGCTGAACTGCGTGATCGACCGACCAGCGACTTCACCGGCGAACTCCTTGACCATCCGCGCGTGCCCGACGGGGAGGCCGACCTCGATCTCGGGCGTCTCCCCGACCGCGGTGAACTCGGCGACCCGGAAGTCGCCCGCCACCCTCACGCGTCGTCGCCCTTCGGCGGGCAGAGGCAGAACGGGTGGCCGTGGGGGTCGATCATGACGGTGGACATCTCCGGGTGGGGCTGGTCCTGCGCGACGGTGGCCCCGTGGTCGACGGCGGCCGCGACCGCCGCCTCGAGATCGGCCGTGCGCAGGTCGAGGTGGACCTGCTGCGGGTGCTGCTGCGACGGCCACTGCGGTCGTGTGTAGTCGGCGACCGTCTGGAAGTAGAGCGTCGAGCCGAGCGCCTCGACGCTGGCGACGCCGTACTCGGGGTAGTCGGTGACCTCGCCACCCGTGAGCGCGCCGTAGAAGGCGGCCAGCGCGGAGGCGTCGGGGGTGTCGATGGTGACGGCGATGAACGCGGTGACAGGTGCTGTGCTCATGCGACCATCGTGCGCGGCCGGTCGGTCGCCGTCTTGCACAAACCCGACACCCCGGTCGGGGCCGAGGACGCAAACACGTGGACTCCCGGTGCTCTCCTCGCGAGGGTGGGGACATGAGCGACGTCTGGGACCTCGACCAACGCGACATCTGGGACGCCGAGGCGGCGCGCCGGTACGACACCCCGGGTGAGGGCATGTTCGCCGCCGACGTCCTGGGACCGACGGTGCGGCGGCTCGCCGAGCTCGCGGAGGGTGGCCCGGCGTTGGAGCTGGCGATCGGCACCGGCAGGGTCGGCATCCCGCTCCGCGAGGCGGGCGTACCGGTCACCGGGATCGAGCTCAACCGCCCGATGATCGATCGTCTGCGCGAGAAGGTCGGCGAGGACGAGATCGCCGTCGTCGAGGGGGACATGACGACGACGCGGGTGCCGGGCGAGTTCTCGCTCGTCTACCTCGTCTTCAACACGATCTCCAACCTGTACACGCAGGAGGAGCAGATCGCCTGCGTCCGCAACGCAGCGGCGCACCTGCGGCCGGGCGGCGCGTTCGTCGTCGAGCTGTGGGTCCCGAAGCCCGTCCCCGCCGGGGCGGGGCACGCGCAGGTCTTCGCGGCGCACGAGGGCTACCTCGGCGTCGACGTGCTCGACCTGCCGCGACAGCGGGGCGTCTCCCACCATGTCCGGTACGACGCCGACGGCTCGGCCCGCATCGGGTTCTCACCCTTCCGGTTCGTCTGGCCTGCCGAGCTCGACCTGATGGCGCGGCTCGCCGGCATGAGCCTGGAGTCGCGGCACGCCGACTGGACGGGCAGCGAGTTCACGGGCGAGTCGCCGTCCCACGTGTCGGTCTACCGGCTCGGCACGAGCTGAGGGAACGGCTCGTGCGCGGCGCGTAGGGTCGCCACCATGCCCGACGACGAGTCCCTGGCCCCCGGTTCTTCGACCGTCGCGGTGGTGCGCCGTCACGTGGACGCCGGGATGATCCCGGGTGCGATCGTCGTCGTCGGGAAGGACGACGTCGAGACGACGGCGATGGGCGTGATGGCGATCGGCGGCCCGCCGATGCGCAGCGACGCGATCGTTCGCATCCAGTCGATGACCAAGCTGGTCAGCGCCGTCGCCACCCTGCGACTGGTCCAGGACGGCCTGCTCGACCTGGCGGACCCGGTCGAGCGGTGGCTGCCCGAGCTGCGCGACCGCACGGTGCTGCGCGAGCCCGGGGCCGACCTCGACGACGTCGTGCCCGCCGACCGGCCCATCACGGTCCGCGATCTGCTCGTCAACGGATCGGGCTACGGCGCGATCGTCGGGGAGTCGCCGCTCGCGAGCGCGATGGCCGAGCTCGGCGTCGATCCCGGACCGGAACCGCCGTCGGTGCCGGCGGACGAGTGGCTCGCCACGCTCGCCACCCTGCCGCTCGCCCACCAGCCCGGCGAGGGCTTCCGGTATCACCTCTCGTACCCGATCCTGCAGATCGCCCTCCAGCGCGCGGCGGCGACCGATCTCGACGAGCTGCTGCGGGCGACCGTCCTGCACCCGCTGGGCATGCCCGACACGGGGCTGACGGTCCCGCCCTCGCAGCTCCATCGACTGCCGGCGGCCTACCGGCTCGAGCACGGTGCGCCGGTCGAGACCGAGCCGGCCGGCGGCGGGTTCCATGCGGGTGACCCGCCCTTCGACGTCGCGCACGGCGAGCTGGTCTCGACGGCCGCCGACTACACCCGTCTGCTGCGCATGCTCATCGACGACGGCCGGCACGACGGCGCCGTCTTCCTGGAACCGGGCTGGGTGCGCGAGGTGACGAGCGACCAGGTCGTGCCGGGCGCCAAGACCGACGACAGCTTCTTCCCCGGCTTCTGGACCGACACGGGCTGGGGGTACGGCGTCTGCGTCATGACGGGCGGCGAGCACCGTGGGCGCTACGGATGGTCGGGCGGGCAAGGGACGGACTTCCTCGTCGACCCCGACGGCTCCTTCCGCATCCTCCTGACCCAGGTCGAGCTCGGCGAGGCGATGTTCGGTGTCCTCGAGGAGTTCCAGCAGGCCGACGAGGACGCATCGTGAGACGGGCTGTCCCGAGCGCCGGGACCACCAGGTCGCTCCCGGTGCACGGGGCACCCCGCACCTAGACTCCCCGGCGTGGCACTGCACCTGTACGACACGGCGACGGCACGCCTGCGGCCCTTCGAACCACGGACCCCGGGCGAGGTCGGCATCTACCTGTGCGGCGCCACCGTGCAGGGGAGCCCGCACATCGGGCACCTGCGGTCCGCGATCGCCGTCGACATCCTCCGCCGCTGGCTGCAGCGCCACGAGCAGCGCGTGACGCTGATCCGCAACGTCACCGACATCGACGACAAGATCCTCACCAAGTCCGCCGACGCCGGCGTGCCGTGGTGGGCGTGGGCGAACCGGTTCGAGCGCGAGTTCAACGAGGCCTACGACGCGCTCGCGGTGCTCCGGCCCACCTATGAGCCGCGTGCCACCGGTCACGTCACCGAGATGGTCGAGCTGATGGAGCGGCTGGTCGAGCGCGGCCACGCCTACCCGGGCGAGGAGGGCAACGTCTACTTCGACGTCCGCTCCTGGCCGTCGTACGGCGAGCTGACCCACCAGCGGGCCGACAGCCTCGGCGCGGGCGACGACGCCGTCGAGCCGCCCCCGGACAAGCGTGACCCGCGCGACTTCGCGCTCTGGAAGGCGCCGAAGGCCGACGAGCCCGAGAGCGCCGCCTGGCCGACGCCGTTCGGCCGTGGCCGACCGGGCTGGCACCTGGAGTGCTCGGCGATGGCGCACCGCTACCTCGGTGAGAGCTTCGACATCCACGCCGGCGGCATCGACCTGCGCTTCCCGCACCACGAGAACGAGCAGGCGCAGTCGCACGCGGCCGGCTGGGGCTTCGCGGGGTTGTGGTTCCACAACGCCTGGGTGACGGTGAGCGGCGAGAAGATGAGCAAGTCGCTCGGCAACTCGCTCGTCGTCGAGGAGGTGCTGCGGACGGCGGACGCCGCCGTGCTGCGCTATGCGCTCGGCGCCGTCCACTACCGCTCGACGGTCGAGTACACACCCGCCGAGTCGCTCGTCGAGGCCGGGGCGGCCTGGGAGCGGATCACCGGCTTCGTGCAGCGAGCCGCGGAGGCCGACGACGGCGTCCGGGGCGACGTCGCGACCGTCGCTCTGCCCGAGGCGTTCGTCGCCGCGATGGACGACGACCTCAACGTCTCGGCCGCGCTCGCGGTCGTGCACGAGCACGTCCGTACCGGCAACAGCGCGCTCGCCGCGGCCCAGCCCGCGACCGGGACGGCGCTCGCGGTCCGCGCGATGCTCGACGTCCTCGCCCTCGACCCGCTGTCACCGGCCTGGCAGCGCGAGGGCGGCGACGGCGGTGCCCGGTCCGCGCTGGACGTCCTCGTCCCCGTCCTCCTCGCCGAGCGGGCTCAGGCCCGCGCCGACAGGGACTGGGCGCGGGCCGACGCGCTCCGGGACCGGCTCGCGGACGCGGGCGTCGTCGTCGAGGACGGCGCCGACGGCGTCCGGTGGTCGCTGCGCTGATCCGGACGACGCCTCGCCACGAGGCGGCGCCACCCACGGTCGCGGACCGGGGGTGGCGCCGTGGACGCCGACTACTGCTCCGGCACCTCTTGGAGGGCACGCACCTCGATGCGGGCTCCGAGGGCCGCCGCGCACTGCTCGGCCCAGACCAGGGCGGCCTCGTCATCCGCCGCCTCGATGATCCAGAACCCGCCCAGGTACTCCGGCGCCTCGACGAACGGGCCGGGACGCCGGACCGGCGTGCCCGCGGTGCCGTCGACCGTCACCGCCGTCGACGGCGGGTGCAGACCGCCCGCCATGACCAGCGCGTCGGCGGCGACCAGGGCGTCGTTGAACGCGCCGACCTTGGCGAACACCTCCTCGAGCTCGGCCGGGTCCATGGTCGCCATGGTCGGCTCGGTCTCGGAGTCGTGGGGCAGGGTGAAGAAGTACTGCGTCATCGTGATCACTGATCCTTCGGTGCGTGGTGATGGGGCGTGGTGGTGTGTGGTGACGGAGGTGGTCAGGCGGTGGGCTCGGCCCACTCCTGGATCATCACGGGCGAGGCGTGGATGCAGACGATCCGCAACGTGCCTGTGCCCGTGTTCGTGAACCGGTGCCAGACGCCTGCGGGTGCGACGGCCGTGTCGCCGGCGCCGGCCACCAGGGTGGTGTCGCCGACGACGATGGTGGCCTCGCCCTCGAGGATCGACCACGTCTCGTCGTAGGGGTGCCGGTGCAGGGCGGGGCCCTGGCCGGGCTCGGACGTCACGAGGAAGAACGAGACGCTGGAGCCGTACCGACCTCCCTCGAACCGGAGAGTGCGGCTGTCGCCGACGCGGATGTCGTCCGCCGGGATGGCGATGGTGCGCTCCATGGTGGTGCTCCTTCCGCGGTGCCGGGTGCCCCGCATGCGGTCAACCTTCGCCGCGTCGACGGCGGCCTCACTAGCCTTCCGATGTGGATCGAAAGCTCGTCGAGTTCCGGCTCGGCACCAGCGACCTCTCCGCCGTCAGGTTCGGGATCTCACCCGGGTTCGAGCTCGTGCACGCCCTCCGTGCCGTCATGCGGCCGCAGAGCGTGCCCCTGCACTGGGGCTGGCTGCGTGCGCTCCGCGGGTCGCTGTCGGGCGAGTCGTTCCGGCTGATGTGCGCGGTGAGCGGCGCTCAGGGCTACCTGCCGGACTTCCTGACGGCGACGCCGTCGGGCGACATGACCCCGGCGGAGGAGATCGAGCGGCTGCACGAGGTGCCCGACGAGCACGTGCACCGGGACCTCGTCAAACGCGCGGTCCGGTCCACGGGGGCCGAGCAGGCCCGGTTGCAGCAGCTCGCCGACGATCCCGCCCGGTCCCGCGACCTGATCGCGCGGGCGTGGGCGCAGGTGTGGGAGACGCTGCTGGCGCCGGTGTGGCCGCAGCTGCTGCGCCTGGCCCGTGCCGACATCGCGGTGCGGTCACGGCGCAGCAGCGACGCCGGGCTGGGCGAGATGGCGAGCACCCTGCACTCGACGGTGACCTGGGCCGACGACGTCGTGAGGGTGCAGATGAGCATGCACGAGGAGGTCGTGGACTGTGCGGGTGCGGGGCTCGTGCTGGTGCCGTCGGTGATGATGTCCGCCCGCGGCTGCGCCGTGCTGACCGAGCGCCCCGCCCAGCCGACGATCTTCTACCCCGCGCACGGTGTGGCCGAGACGTGGTTCCGCGACGCCTCCGACGCCCTCGCCTCGCTGACCGCGCTGCTCGGCGCGGCGCGCGCCCAGCTCATGCTGGAGCTGCAGCAGCCGCTGACCACGTCCGAGTGCGCCCACGTCGCCGGCGTGGCGACGTCGACGGCGTCGCACCATCTCACCGTGCTGCGCGACGCCGGGCTCATCGACAGCCGCAGGTCCGGCCAGAGCGTGCTGCACACGCGCACCCCGCTGGGCGAGGCGCTCGCCGGCATCGGCTGACCGGGCGCACGGCCCCTCGGATGTGACACCCTGGTGACGTGGCAGGGAACTCTCAGCGCCGGGGCGCCGTCCGGAAGGCCGGAAGCAAGAAGGGCGCGACCGTCGGTTCGGGCGGGCAGCGTCGTCGCGGCCTCGAGGGCAAGGGGCCCACTCCCAAGGCCGAGGACCGGCCGTACCACGTGGCGCACAAGCGCAAGGTCGCGACCGATCGCGCCCAGGCGAAGGGTGCGCAGGGTCGTCCCCGGGCACCGCAGCGTCGGCCCGCCGATCGCACGCACGAGGTGATCTCGGGTCGCAACGCCGTCGTCGAGGCGCTCCGCGCCGACGTCCCCGCGACGACGGTGTGGATCGCGAGCCGCATCGACGCCGACGACCGCACGCGCGAGATCCTGCGCGCCGTCGGCAGCCGGGGCGTACCGCTGCTCGAGATCGCCAAGGGCGAGCTCGACAAGATCACCGACGGCGCCACGCACCAGGGTGTCGCGATGCAGGTGCCCGCCTACTCCTACGTCGAGCCCGAGGACCTGCTCGACGAGGCCCAGGGCCAGGGGCGGACCCCGCTGATCGTGGCGCTCGACGGCGTGACCGACCCCCGCAACCTCGGTGCCGCGCTGCGCTCCGCAGGAGCGTTCGGGGCCGACGGCGTCGTGGTGCCCGAACGTCGCGCGGCCGGGGTGACGGCGTCGGCGTGGAAGGTCTCGGCCGGGGCCGCGGCGCGTGTGCCGGTCGCGCGTGCCACCAACCTCGTCCGTGCCCTGCAGACCTACAAGGAGGCCGGGTGCTTCGTCGTCGGTCTCGACGCCGGCGGGTCGATGGACATCGGCGACCTCGAGCTCGCGACGGAGCCGCTGGTCCTGGTCACCGGCTCGGAGGGCAAGGGGCTCGGTCGGCTCGTGCGGGAGACGTGCGACGTGATCGCCTCGATCCCGATCGCCGCCAGCACCGAGTCGCTCAACGCCGGCACCGCCACCGGAATCGCGCTCTACGAGGTCGCGCGGCGACGTCGTCTCGCCGCTGGTCGGCCGACGACGTAGGTAGTGTTCGGATCATGACGTCCGAGTGGCAGCGCGTGTCCGGCCTCGTGACCAGCGCCGATGGTCACGCCGATCGGGCGAGCGGGTTTCTCGAGGGAGCGCTCGTGATCGCGCTCGTCGAGTCCGAGCCCGAGACGCCCGACGCCGTCACCGTCACGGTGGCCGTCGACGGCGACGGCAGGGTCGCCGTCGTCGACGCCGACCGGAGCGGCGTGACGCCGGGACCGACGCTCACCGAGCTCGCCGAGGCGTTGGCCCAGGAGTGCGACGGGTACGCCGCGTTCGACGGCGTCGAGGCGGGAGTCGAGGTCGACGGCGGACCCGCCGACCCGAGCGACCCGTTCGACCCCGAGATCGACGTCGTGACCGCGTACGTGCCCGACCGATCGGTCGTCTACACACGGGCGGCGGCCGAGGACGTGGTGGCGCTCGCCGATGCGATCGACCTGCCCGTGCGCACCGCACCGCACGCCGAGGGCCAGGTCGTCCTCGTCACCGACGGCCCGGCGCTGACCGCCGTCGAGTGGCCGGAGCGGCTCAAGCCGTCGCTCGTCGTCGAGCAGGGTGCGGCCTATCCCGCCGTCGCCGTCGTCGACGGCGTCTCGGCCCACGTGCACACGTGGGACGCCGATGTCACCGTGGTGCCCACCGACCCGGCGCTGGCCGGGATCGTCGGGCCGTTCAGCGACGCGACCCTCGGCACCGCCGCGCTGATCGACGCGATCGCCGGGCTGCTGCCGGGTGCCGACACCGCGGCGCTGCGCGTCGCGATCGACGGCGAGGACGGCGGGCCCGCGGCGCTGGTCGAGGCGCTGGGCCTGCCTGAGGAGCTCGCGACCTTCCTCGGTCACGGCGAGGCCGCGGCGTCGCTCCCGGGCTCCCGGCTGGTGCAGCCGTCGACGGCGTTCTCGCGCGCGGTCACCGACGCGCAGGCGCAGGTGAGCGAGCGGGTGCGCGAGCAGAACGAGCTCATGCGCGAGCGCGCGGAGCAGGTGCGCGAACGCGCCGAGCAGGTCCGGTTGCGCGCCGAGGCGGCCCGGGTGCGCGCCGAGTCCGCGTTCGACGCCGCGGAGACGTTCACCGAGGAGGTCGTGGTCCCGATCCGGCAGACCTGGTGGACACCCGCCGTCGCGGCCGTCGAGGTCGCGGGCGCCCTCGTGCTGCTGCGCCGCGCGGGACGCGGCCACCGGCTCGGCACCGCCATGACCGCCGGTGAGCGCGTGGTCGGCACCGTGGGGGTGCTGCTGCTCGTCGACGCCGTCGTCAACACCGCCGTCTTCCTCGTCCCGAAGCTGCGCCGCGGCCTCTGAGCGCTCGCTCGTGCGCTGACCGGACCGGAGCGGTGCGTGAGCGTCCACCGCAGGCCCGTGGGTGGACGCTGAGTCACCGCTCTGCGGTGTGTGGCGTGGGGCGTGGGGCGCGGAGAGTCGTCAGCCGACGAGGTCGCTGTCGGTGTCGGTGATCGCCCGGAGGGTGGCGGTGTCCAGCTCGAGAATCGCCTCCTCGTCCGGCCGGTGGGGCAGCACGTTGTCGACGTAGGCCCGGACCGCCTCGGCCATGGGGATGTCGTGCCCCTCCTTCTCGGCGAGGTACCAGCGGTGCTCGAGGATCTCGTGGAACGCCTCGGCCGGCTCCAGCTTG
>JBMDXU010000060.1:0-10191 GCA_048594485.1 Pseudactinotalea sp.
GCGAACATGAACCACGGCGGTCGGATCGCGCTGCTCGGGCTGCCGAGCGCACCGATCGACATCGACTGGGGTGTCGTGGTCACGCACATGCTCACGCTGCAGGGCATCTACGGCCGGGAGATGTTCGAGACCTGGAACGCGCTGACGGCGCTGCTGTCGCCGAGCACGACGCTGTGGGATCGTGTGGCGGCCGTCATCACCGACGTCATCCCGGCACGGGACTGGCAGCAGGGGTTCGACCTGGCCGCGAGCGCGAGCAGCGGCAAGGTCGTGCTCGACTGGACACGGCTGTAGAGAGGGCGAACGTGTACTCGATCAAGGACGAGCTGGCCGCCGAGCTGGCGCAGATCCGCGACTCCGGTCTCGACAAGGTCGAGCGGGAGATCACCACGCCGCAGGGCGCCCGGATCCGCGCGGGTCTGTCGGGCCAGCCGCAGCGCGAGGTGCTGAACTTCTGCGCGAACAACTACCTCGGGCTCGCCGACCACCCCGATCTGATCGCCGCCGCGACGGACGCGCTCGGCCCCCACGGGTTCGGCATGGCGTCGGTGCGCTTCATCTGCGGCACCCAGGACACCCACCTCGCGCTCGAGCGACGGTTGTCCGACTTCCTGGGGACCGAGGCCACGATCCTGTTCTCCTCCTGCTTCGACGCGAACGCCGCGGTCTTCGAGCCGCTCTTCACGGCCGACGACGCAATCGTCTCCGACGAGCTCAACCACGCGTCGATCATCGACGGCGTCCGGCTGAGCAAAGCGGCGCGGTTCCGTTATCGCAACCGCGACATGGACGACCTGCGCGCCCAGCTGCGAGCGGCCAGGGACGGCGGCGCCCGGCGGGTCGTCGTCGTCACCGACGGCGTCTTCTCGATGGACGGGTACCTCGCGCCGCTCGACCGGATCTGCGAGGTCGCCGAGGAGGCCGGCGCGCTCGTCATGGTCGACGACAGCCACGCCGTGGGGTTCATGGGTGCGACCGGGGCGGGCACACCCGAGCACTTCGGCGTCAGCGACCGCGTCGACATCTGGACGGGGACGTTCGGCAAGGCCCTCGGCGGCGCGTCGGGCGGGTACGTCAGCGGTCGGGCCGAGATCGTCGATCTGCTGCGCCAGCGCGGTCGGCCGTACCTGTTCTCGAACTCCCTCGCCCCGGCGATCGTCGCGGCAACGATGACCGCTCTCGATCTCGTCGCCGGTGCGGGCGAGCTGCGCGAGCGCCTGTTCGCGAACGCCGCGCTGTTCCGGCGCCGGATGGGCGAGGAGGGCTTCGACCTGCTCGACGGCGAGCACGCGATCGTCCCGGTGATGTTCGGCGACGCCGTGGTGGCGTCACGGATCGCCGCCCGCATGCTGGAGCTCGGCGTGTTCGTCACCGCGTTCTCGTTCCCGGTCGTGCCGCGCGAGCGGGCCCGGATCCGGGTCCAGCTCTCCGCCGCGCACTCGGCCGAGGACGTCGAGGCGTGCGTCGCTGCGTTCGCCCAGGCACGGGCTGACGTCGCCACGTGAACGGTGCCGCCGGGTAAACGCGGAGCCGCGGTTCGTGATTGCGTCTACAGGGCCGGTGCGTGTCCGTGTTTGCAGGCGACGGGTCCGTGTCCGAGCCCCCAGGCGACGGTCCACGTCCGCCTCCGCAGGCGACGGGTCCGTGTCCGAGTGCGCAGGGGGCGGTCCGTCCGAGTCCTGGCGCCGTGTCCGTCATTGGAGGTCGATCGCGGACGGCCACGTTGCCCCCGATGGACGGCCGCGCACCTCAGAACGGTGGCGGTGTCGGCGTGGGGCCGTCGGCCGCCTCTGAGAATCGGTGGGTGGCGGGTTTCGGGACGTGGGCGAGTGTGCCGTCCGGGTGCTCGGTGTAGGTGTGCCCGGCTGTCGTGGTCCAGGTGCGGGAGCGGTCCTCGTGCTGGTCGTATCGCCAGCCGGCGTGCGTGACGAGCAGGTGGTCGCGGCGGCAGAGCGGGTCGAGGTTGCTCACCTCGGTCGCCCCCACGGGCCACGGGATGCGGTGGTTCAGGTCGCACGCATCCGCGTTGATACCGCAGCCCGGCCGAGCGCACAACGGCTGACCCGCGCGCACCAGAGCCGCCATCGTCGCCGGCGGCTGGTACTGCTCCCGCGACACCTCCAGCACCGTGCGATCCACGGGGTCGATAACCATCCGCGCCCACGTTCCACCCGCCGCGACCGCTCTCGCCACCGCCGCCGGGATCGGCCCATAACCCTGCAACGTAGCGATCGTGAGCTCGTCGGGCACCCGAGACTCACCGTCGTGGCAAGCCTCGACGTGCTCGCCAGCCGCGACGGGTCCGACTCCGGACTCAGGTTCGAATCGCCATTCGGATCCGCGACCCGATCCCGGCCCGCGCTCAGACACGGAGCCGCAACCACACCCGAGCCCGCGACCAGGTCCGGCTGCGCGTTCGGTTTCGGATCCATGTTCGGATCCAGATCTACCTTGAGTTCCGGATCCACCTTCAGTTCCGGATCCATGTTCGGATCCAGATCCACCTTCAGTTCCAGATCCACCTTCAGTTCCGGATCCGCGCTCAGATACAGATCCGCGCCCAGGTTCAGGCTCGCGTTCGGGCGCGACGACTGCTGCGTCCATCAGCATGGTGAACGGGATCGTCACACGCACCTGTGCCGGCGCTCCACCGATCACCCCGACCTTCATCGACCGCCATCGCGCGTCACCGTTGCTCACGGGACCGCGACTTCGTCCTCCGTCGCCCGGTCCTCCCCGTCTTACCGATCCTCCCCGAGCAGGCACTCGTTCGCCGCCTGTGATCGCGGGCCCACATCGTTGATCGGCGCCAGCCGCACCTCTGGGTGGTCGCTCAGCGCGCAAGGACCGCGATGCCGCCGGACTGGTCACGCCCTCGCCAGGTCGCTCGTCAGCCCCAGCCAAGCCGGTATTACGTGACGCAGTGCTCTCGACCGGCTCCGCCGCGCACTCGCACGCCGTGAGTCCGGGTGCGGGGCCGATCCAGCCGGTGGTCAGCGCGGCTGTGCCCATCGCGGCCAGGGCGTCGGCACGCAGCTGATCCATCGTGCGCGGATCTCCGCCGGCCTTGCCCGAGCGGGCTGCCGCGTCCACCGCGCGGTACAACCCCGACGCCTCCACGGCCGGCAGCACCGCATAGATCCCCGCCATCCCGTGGGGCAGCACCCGCGGCGGATTCACATGCCGCAGCACCGCCGCCCGCTCCGCGTGCGCCTCGTACCGGTCCGGCACCACAGCCGCACAGGCGGCGGCGAGCTCTCGCCGCACCGCCGGGACGGACAGGAACCCCGCCTTCGGCAGCACCCGATCCTGCACCGCCAGCGCCGCCTCACCATCGAGATCATCGATCGTCTCGCAGATCGCGTCGGCCACAGCAGCAGTGATGCGCCCAGCCCGCAGCGCCTCGCGCGTCGGGATACCCGCTCGCTCCATGACACGCCCGGTCGAGATCAGTCGGCCAGCCGCGCGCTTGCTGATCCCGATCCGCATCGCGATCTCGTCCGCGGCCGTGTTCTCCTCGGAGGTCTGCGCGCCCACCTCCGACAACCCGGCCAGTCCGCGTGCGAGCCGCCGACGTCGCGCAAGGGCCGCCGCCGCGTGCCGCTTGCCCGCACCGCAGTACGACTCCAGCGCCTGCCACACCGCGAGGCTGTCGACGGCGTCGTAGTCATCGAGCGACCCCTCGGCGAGGCACTCCAGGCTCGACAGGACCCGGCTGGACGGGGCGGCCGCAACCATGTCGGCGATCGGCACCGTCACGGGCATCGCGAGCGCGTCCGGGCGCGACGTCTCAGCACGCTCCGGCGAGGGCTCGCCCAGATCCAGCCCACCGGCCACCCGCACGACGGGCACACCCAGCTCGATCAGCTCATCGAGCCACGAGCTGTCTGCGGCATCCGCGACGACACCCCGCCGCGGCAGGCCGGCGACGGCGCCGGCGGGGGCCTCCGGGTGGGGCAGGGTGTCGAACATACGTACACTCAATCATCGACCACCGACAACGGGCTGACCTGCGACAACACCATGAACACCCGCTGGGTCAGTCGGAAGGCGCGGTCGTGACAGCACACCGACGCGCCGATCCCCGCCGCAGGCAAGGCTGCTGCAGCTGAGCTGGGCGACGACGTGCTCGACGGGTCGCGCGAGGTCGCCGCGGCCCACGCCCCCCACGGTGAGGGGTTCAGCCGCGCACAGCGTGAACTCCCCACGGTGGGGACTTCAGCCGCGCACAGCGCGAACTCCCTTCCCTGGGGATTCGGGCGCGCAATGCGCGATGCGCCACTGCGGGCGATACGAACATCGACGCGTGGCAGCGTATGGACGCTGACTCAGTGATCCGACCCCAGGGGCACCTGCTCGACCCACGCGCAAGCCGCGCCCCGTTTCCTAGACTCGCGCCATGACGGCGGTCGACAGCGCGAATGCCCTCACCCGGCGCTGGGTGCAGGACCTCACGAGCGAGGCGAACCACGTGGTGAGCGGTGCCGGCGCCTGGGTCGTGCTCGCGAGCGCGCTCGCCGGCGCCGACAGCCGCGCCCGCGCCGAGCTCGAGGCCGTGCTCGCCACCACGCGCGACGATGCCGCCCCGGGAGCCCAGCAGCTCGCCGGCGCTCTCAGCAGGCAGGGCCTGGCCGCCCTTCTCGCGCTCTGGACCGCCCCGGAGATCGCCGTCGCGTCGGCCTTCGTGCAGGCCTTGGGCGACGGCGTCGCGACCGGCGGCGCGCCCACGCAGGCCGAGGCGGACGCCTGGGTGACCGAGGGCACCGACGGCCTCCTCGCCGAGTGCCCGATCACGATCGACGCCGACACCCTCCTGCTGCTGCTCGGCATCGTCACCGCCCAGGGCACCTGGCAGCGCCGTTTCGACCCCGCCGGGATCCCCTGGCGGGGCGAGCACCGCGAGGCGTTGCGCCGCGTCGACCCGGACACCTCCGCCGTCGACCTGCTGGATGCCGGCGACAACCCCGACGACGCCACCGCCGTCAGCCGTGTCCGCTGCACCACGACCGAGGGCTTCGAGGTCCACCTGCTCGGCGGGCCTGCGTCGATGTCGGTGGGCGACGTGCTGGCCCGCGGCATCGACGCGGTGTCGACGGGCGGGCGGGCGGTCGACACCGTCCCCGTCGGTGCCTCGGCCGGAATGGTGCGGGTCGAGCGCGTCACCGCGGCAACCCCGCAGGAGGGCACGGCGACGATCACGCTGCCCGTGTTCACGGTCCGCGAGCACCACGACCTGCTCGAACGCGCCGCACTCTTCGGGCTCGGCGCCGCCAGCGACGCGCGCGAGGGTCACTTCCCGCTCATCAGCGCGGTGGTGCCGCTGTACGTGCAGGCGGCTGCGCAGGACGCCGTCGCCGAGTTCTCCGCCGAGGGCTTCCGTGCGGCCGCGGCGACGGCCATCGGGATGGCCCGGTCGGCCGCCGTCGCCCCCACCGCCCCGATCGTGCGTGTCGTCGCCGAGCACGACCGCCCGTTCGGATTCCTCGTGGTCGAGCCCGACGCCGGTCTCGTCGCCTTCGCGGGATGGGTCGCCGACCCCGGCGGCGCCGCCGCTCGCTGAGCGATCAGCCCACCACCCCCGAGGGTCTCGTCGCCTTCGCGGGACGGGTCGCCGACCCCGGCGGCGCCGACGCTCGCCGAGCGATCAACCCGATCACCCCACGACGTAGCGACCCGGCGACCCAGCGACCCGGCGACCCCGGATCTCGCCCACCGGCGACGCCAGCCCGGCCGCCTCAGCCCGCGCGCAGCTCGCGACGCAGGATCTTCCCCGACGCGGACTTGGGCACCGCGTCGATGAAGTCGACCGCGCGGACCTTCTCGTGCGGCGCGACCCGCTCGGCAACGAACGCCATCACCTGCTCCGCCGTCAGCTCGCTGCCGGACTGTCGCACCACGTACGCCTTGGGGATCTCCTGACCGTCCTCGTTGCGCGCGCCGACCACCGCCGCGTCGGCGATCTCGGGGTGATCGAGCAGCACCGCCTCCAGCACGGCGGGAGCGACTTGGTACCCGCTGTACTTGATGAGCTCCTTCAGCCGGTCGACGATGCGGTAGACGCCGCCGTCGTCCACGGTCGCGAGGTCACCGGTGTGCAACCAGCCGTCGGCGTCGACGGTCGCGGCCGTGGCCTCGGGGTTGTTGAGGTAACCCGTCATCACCTGCGGGCCGCGGATCCACAGCTCGCCCGGGGCGCTCTGGCCCTGCGCCGGGACCTCGACGTCGGTGCCGTCGGCGGCGACCACCCGCACCTGCGTCCCCCGCACCGGCCGGCCGATCGAGGACCGGTCGATGCTCGGGTCGGTCCAGTCGATCACGTGCGTCACGGGCGAGGTCTCCGTCATCCCGTACCCCTGCGCCACGACGCACCCCAGGCGGTCCGCGACGGCGTCGGCCAGGTTGGCGTCCAGCGGTGCGGCCCCGGAGAACACGACCTTGACAGCCGAGGTGTCGACGCCGTCGACGGCGGGGTGCTTCGCGAGCGCCACGGCGATCGGCGGCGCGATGAACAGCCAGCTGGTGCGGTGCTCGGCGATGATGCGGAGGAACTCGGCGAGGTCAAAACGCGGCATCGTCACCAGCCGGGCACGGTGCAGCAGCGCGTAGTTGAGCAGCACCGTCATGCCGTAGATGTGGAAGAACGGCAGCACGGCGAGGACGGCGTCGTCGCGGGTCAGGCCGATCGCCTCGCACTGCGTGACGTTCGCGACGAGGTTGCGGTGCGTGAGCATGACGCCCTTGGGGAACCCTGTGGTGCCCGAGGAGTAGGGCAGCACGGCGAGGTGGGTCGCGGGGTCGAGGGCGACCTCGGGGGCGGGCTCACCGGCACCGAGCACATCGGCGAGCGAGGGGTGCCCGTCCGCGCCGTCGAGCACGACGAGCCTGTCCGCGGGGATGGCGAGGCGCTCCGCCGCCGGCTGCGCGTTGGCGAGCAGCGGCGACACCGTGACGAGAGCGACGGCGCCCGCGTCCCCCAGCTGGTTCGCCACCTCGGTCGCGGTGTAGAGCGCGTTGATCGTGGTCGCGGTGGCGCCCGCGCGGAGGATGCCGTGGAACGCGATTGCGAAGCCCGGGCCGTTCGGGGCGAGGAGGCCGACGACGTCGCCGGGCTGCACACCCTTGCTCTCCAGCCAGCCGGCGAACGCGTCGACGCGGTCGCGGAGCTGCCCGAACGTCGTCTCGGCACCCGACGCGCCCTCGACGATCGCGACGCGGTCCAGGTCGTCCTCCGACAGCGACCCGAAGAGGCTGTCGTAGACGGTGACGTCCGGGATCGTCAGGTCGGCCTCGGTGCTCATCCATGTCTCCATCGACGTCGGTCCAGGAAGGGTAACCGGGAGGTGCCGGGGCCCGCGGTGTATCTGCCGGGCCCGTCGCGGCTCTTGAGGGAGCAGGCGTGCACCGGGCACGCACCGACACCTCAGGAGTCATCATGGCCAGTGCCTACGAGCTCGCCCACGCGCTCTCCTCGGGCGACAAGCTCGCGTTCCTCGCCCACCTCAACCCGCGGATCTGGGAGGTCGTCGGCGGTGGCCCGGCGTTCCGACGCGTCGCCGACGCCGTCGCGCTCAACCCGCAGCCGCTGCCGCCCGCGGAGCTCGGGTACCACCAGGTCGTCGCCATGGGTGTCGCCGCGATCGCGGCGGGGGACGGCGGCGCCAGGACCTTCATGCAGGATCTCGACGACTGGTGCGGCACGGGCTGGCCGCGGCGGTGGCCGCGACCGAAGAAGCTCGACGCGGAGGAGATCCGCGACGTCCTGCTCGGCGCCGCGTTCGGCGCCGCGCACCTGGCCGGCGGGTACGAGGGCGGCGAGATGGGCGAGGCGTTCACGGCCGCCGCGAAGCAGGCGTTCGACGCCGCCCTCGCCACCCGCTGACCGGACGGTCCCGCGGCCGTCGACCTCGGATCCTGGACAGCGAGATGGGCGAGGCGTTCGCGGCCGGCGCGAAGCAAGCGTTCGACGCCGCCCTCGCCACACACTGACCGGACGGCCGCGCGGCCGTCGACCTGGGATCCTGGTGGACGATGGACTGCGCCTACTACGCCGCCGGGCGGTGCCGATCGTGCACCCTGATCGAGGTCCCGTACCCCGATCAGGTCGCGAGCAAGCACGCCCGCGCGGTCGAGGCTGTCGGCGGCGACGGCGTCACCTGGGACGAGCCGTTCGCCAGTGCCCAGGCCGGGTTCCGGAACAAGGCGAAGATGGTGGTCGCGGGCTCGGTCGACGACCCGACCCTCGGGATCCTCGGACCGGACGGTCTCGGCGTCGATCTCACCGGCTGCCCGTTGCACGAGCCGGCCGTCGTGGCGGCGATGCCACCGTTGCGGGCGCTGATCCAGCGGGCGCGGCTGACGCCCTACGACGTCCCGAACCGGCGTGGTGAGCTCAAGCACGTGCTCGTCACGGGCTCCCCGGCGGGCGAGCTCATGATCCGGTTCGTGCTCCGGTCCACCGAGGCGCTCCCTCGGCTCCGCAAGCACCTGCCGACGTTGCAGCGCGACCTGCCCGGCGCCGTCGTCGTCTCGGCCAACCTGCTCCCCACCCACGTCGCCCTCACCGAAGGACCCGACGAGATCCCGCTCACCGAGCAGCAGCTGCTGCCCATGCGGCTCAACGGGATCGATCTGCTGCTGCGGCCGGGAGGGTTCTTCCAGACCAACACCGCGGTCGCGGCGGGCCTCTACCGCCAGGCAGCCGCCTGGACCGACGCCGTCGCGCCGTCCGGCGTCGCCGATCTCTACTGCGGTGTCGGCGGCTTCGCACTGCACCTGGCGGGTGACGGGCGGGACGTCGTCGGGGTCGAGTCGAGCGCGGAGGCGGTCGACGGCGCCCGGGCGGCTGCCGCGGTCGCCGATGTCGCCGCCCGGTTCGAGGTGGGCGACGCGACCGCGGCCGAGCACCTCGACTCGGCGCTCGTGGTGGTGAATCCGCCGCGGCGCGGCATCGGCGACCTCGCCCCCCGGCTCGAGTCCGCGCGCGCCGGCCACGTGCTGTACTCCAGCTGCAACCCGACCACCCTCGCCCGCGACCTCGCCGCGATGCCGAGCCTGCGCCCGGTCCGTGCCCGCCTCTTCGACATGTTCCCCCACAACCACCACGCCGAGGTGCTCGTGCTCCTCGAGCGGCGGTGAGGGCGACGCCGTCGAGATCGTCTGTCCGCACCGAGATCGGTGCGTGCGATCACCGATCCCGACGTCGATCCTCGATCTCGGTGAGCCGGACGGATGAGAGGGTGGTCCGATGAAGCCCCTGCGCGTGCTCGTGACCGGTGCCACCGGGTTCGTCGGCCACCGCCTGGTGCCGGTCCTCCTCGACGCCGGTCACGACGTCGTCGCGATGACACGCCATCCGGAGGACTACGACGGGCCGGGCCGCCCCGTGGGGGCCGATGTCGGCGACCCCGACTCGCTCGGCCCCGCGCTCGACGGCGTCGACGTCGCGATCTACCTCGTCCACTCGCTCGACCAGCCCGACTTCGAGGCGAAGGACCAGGCGGCCGCTCTCGCCTTCGGCGTCGCCGCCGGACGCGCCGGCGTGCGCCAGATCGTGTACCTGGGTGGCCTCGGACCCGAGGACGAGGAGCTCTCCGCCCACCTGCGCAGCCGTCGCCACGCGGAGACCCTGCTCGGTCGCGGCGGGGTGCCGGTGACCGTGCTGCGTGCCGCGGTCATTGTCGGTCATGGCGGCATCTCCTGGGAGCTCACCCGTCAGCTCGTCAAGAACATCCCCGCGATGAGCGTCCCGCGGTGGGCGACGACGCCCCCGCAGCCGATCGCGATCGACGACGTCGTCGGGTACCTCGCCGGCGTGGCGGGCAAGGAAGAGACGTTCGGCCAGGTCTACGAGATCGGCGGGCCCGAGAAGATGACCTATCTCGACATGCTGCGGGTGGCGGCGGAGCAGCTGCACGGCCGCCCGGTCCCGATCCAGCCGGTCCCGGTGCTCACACCCCGGCTCTCCTCGTACTGGCTCGCTCTCGTCACGGATGTCGACGTCACCACGGGTCGCAACCTCATCGACTCGATGGGGGTGGCCGCCGTCGTCACCGACGACACGGTCCTCTCCGTGGTTCCCATCGACCCGCTCCCCTACGACGAAGCGGTGCGGCGCGCGCGCGCCCCGCGCGCGGGCGGTCGCGCCGCCGCACAGCCCCGGGCGGGCGCGCAGCCTCACCGGCGCCCACGGGT
>JBMDXU010000061.1:0-13545 GCA_048594485.1 Pseudactinotalea sp.
GCGCCCGTCCCCGTCTCGCTCGGGTCAGGCATCCGGGTCCTCTGACGACTCACTCTCGGCCAGGCCCGGCCACTCGCTCAACCGGCCGAAGCACTGCTCGATGGTGCCGACGCCGATCCGCACGTACTCGACCAGCTGCGCCTGCGTGAGTCCCGCGGTGGCGTCGACGCCGACGTGGGCGTGCACCGCGACCCCGCGCTCGCCGGTGGCGAGCACGACCGTCGGCCACACGTGCTCGCGGTGCCAGTCGTTGACGAACGCCTCCAGGTCGCGCAAGCGGCCCGGCGCGAACGGCTCGCCCCGCCGTGTGCCGCGGAACAGCACGACCACGCCGTCGGCCGGGGGCATCGTGACCTCGACGTCGGCCGTGTCGGTCTGACCGCGGAACGTCCCCTCCTGCGTGGGGACGAACCCGCGTGAGGACAGCAGGGCGCCGACCCTGTCGACCGTGACCTCGCCGGGGATCTCGGCGAAGCTCGGCAGATCGGCGGGGGAGGTCATGCGAGCCCCTCCGAGGGCGAGGACACGGGGTCGGGGAAGCGTGCGTCGAGCTCGCCGAACACCTGCAGGCCCGACGCGAGGCCGACCCGCATCGCCCGGTCGAGCTGGCGCTCGGACAGCCCGTGGGAGATCACGGTGCCGTGGTCGACGGCGACCCTCATCGACCCGTCGTCGAGCACGAGCAGAAAGCACTTGGGCCATGCGGAGCGTGCGTGCCGCGCGTTGGCGATCTCGATCATCTCCGCGCGTCGTTCGATCGCGACCAGGCGGTTCCACTGCCCACGCACCTGGAGCACGCGGCCGTTGCCGGCCAGCACGAACGTGAACACGCAGCCGTTCCAGATACCGCCGACGCGGCCGTCACCGCCGACGAAGTACCGCTGGTTCTCCCGGGACAGCCAGGCGATCAGCCGTGCTGCGTCGACCGGCCGCACCTCGTGGGCGTCGATGTCGATGTCGTCCTCATCCGCCCCGCCATCCGCGGGAGGCAGGGCGTCGGACACATGGACGAGTCTAGGCCGAGTCCGGGTCGAGGGCGCGGGACGGTAGCGTCGCGGCCGTGACGACCGCCGCACCACCCGTGATCGCCGTCGTCGGTGCCACGGCCAGCGGCAAGTCCGACCTGGCGCTAGAGCTCGCCGTCGAGCTGGGTGGCGAGATCGTCAACGCCGATGCCATTCAGCTCTACCGCGGGATGGACATCGGCACCGCGAAGACGCCCCCGGCCGACCGGCGCGGCGTCCCCCACCACCAGATCGACGTCCTCGAGGTCACCGAGGCCGCCTCCGTCGCGGCCTTCCAGGCCGAGGCCCGTGCCGACGTCGCCGCGATCCGGTCCCGCGGCGCGGTCCCGGTCGTCGTCGGCGGCTCCGGCCTGTACGTGCGCGCCCTGCTCGACGACCTCGCGTTCCCCGACACCGACCCCGAGCTGCGGGCCGAGCTCGAGGCTCGTGCGGAGCGCGAGGGTCCCGGCATGCTGCACGACGAGCTGGCCCGGCTCGACCCCGACGCGGCCGCGCGCATCGACCGCCGCAACGGCCGCCGCGTCGTCCGCGCCCTCGAGGTGGTCACGCTCACCGGTCGCCCGTTCGCGGCCGCCCAGCCGACCGTGGCCACACCCGTCGTCCTCGCCACCCAGGTCGCCGTCGACGTGCCCCGCGCCGAGCTCGGCGAGCGGATCGCCGCCCGCGCACGCGGCATGTTCGCCGGCGGACTGATCGAGGAGACCGAGCGGCTCGTCGCGGACGGGCTCGACCAGGGCACGACCGCGCGCCGCGCCGTCGGCTACGCGCAGGCCCGGCAGGTGCTGGCGGGCAGCCTCGACGTCGAGGCCGCCGTCGAGGCGACCGTCGTCGCCACCCGCCAGCTGGCCCGCCGCCAGCTCACCTGGTTCCGCCGCGACGACCGGATCCACTGGCTGACCCCCGGCCCGGACCTCGCGGCGCGCACCCGTAGGCTCCTTCCATGACCGGCGCACGCATCCTCGTCAAGGGCCACGGCACCGGCAACGACTTCCTCCTCTACACCGATGCCGACGGCGTCGACCCCCTCAGCGAGGACGAGATCGTCGCCCTCACCGATCGTCACACCGGCATCGGGGCCGACGGCGTCATCCGCGCCGTGCGCACCGCGGCGCTGCCCGAGGCGGCCGACCAGATGGCCACCGCCGAGTGGTTCATGGACTACCGCAACGCCGATGGCTCGGTCGCTCAGATGTGCGGCAACGGCATCCGCGTCTACGTCGCCTACCTCGAGCGCTCCGGGCTCCTCACGCTCGACGTCGAGGCGACGACGACCATCGCCACCCGCGCCGGCACCCTGACCGTCCGGAAGGAGGTCGACGGCTACGCCGTCGACATGGGGGTGTGGACCGCGCCGGGCGGTGAGCCAGCGCTCGCGGAGGGGTTCGCCGCCACGGGCGCCGGCGCCGGGCTCGAGGAGCCCCGACCGGGTCTGCGGATCGCGATGCCCAACCCCCACACCGTGATCGCGCTGGCCGACCGGGAGGAGCTGGCGAGCATCGACCTGACGGTCACGCCGCGGGTCGAGCCCGAGCCCGAGGACGGCACGAACGTCGAGCTGGTCGTCCCGCTCGGGGAGCGCGACGTCGACCTCGTCGACGACGAAGGGACCGTCGTCGGCACCGAGAAGGTCGGCGTGGTCACGATGCGCGTCCATGAGCGAGGTGTGGGGGAGACCCTGTCCTGCGGGACCGGTGCCTGCGCCGCGGCGGTCGCGACCAAGCTCTGGTTCGGCGACGGCGCTCCGACCGACTGGGTCGTCCTGGTCCCCGGTGGCCAGCTCAGGGTCGTCATGCTCGACGGCGGTGGGGTCGAGCTCAGCGGTCCGGCCGAGCTCGTCGGCGAGATCAGCCTGCTCTGAGGTCGGCGACGGCCGCGGCCGCCTCCGCCATCACCAGGTCGGCGTTGATCTGCGCGCCCGCCATCGTGCCGGCCGCGGCTGCCGCGCCCACCTGCGCCATCGGGTCGGTCACGTTGCCGGCGAGCCAGACCCCGGGGACCTCGCTACGGCCCCCGATGTCGGTGGTGGCGACGTGCTGGCCCATGGCGAAGTCGACCGCCCGCAGCCCGAGGTCCGTGAGCGCGCCGAGGCGCGGTGCGAGCGTCGTCTGCACGGTGAGCACCCGGCGGGGCACGACACGACCGTCGCGCAGCTCGACCCCGACGATCGCACCCTCTTCCGACCGGACGGCGGCGACACCGTCCTCGACGAGCCCGATGCCGCGGGCGAGCAGCTGCTCACGCTGCTCGGAGCTCGGGTCGAGCTCGTGGGTGAAGACCACGACGTCGTCGCTCAGCTGGCGGAACAGCAGCGCCTGGTGGAGGAACATCGGGTGGCTCGCGATGACGCCGATCGGCTGATCGCGGACCTCCCAGCCGTGGCAGTAGGGGCAGTGCACCACGCCACGACCCCAGTGCTCGGCCAGACCCTCGATGTCGGGAAGCACGTCGACGGCGCCGGTCGCCACGAGCAGCCGCCGTGCGCGCACCACGGGTCCGGCGGCCAGGGTCAGCCGGAATCCGTCACCCTCGGCCCCGGCACCGGTGACCTCGCCCGTGACGACCTCGCCGCCGTAGCCGACGATCTCGGCGCGCCCGCGAGCCAGCAGCTCGGCGGGTGGGACGCCGTCCAGTGCCAGCAGCGCGTGGACGCCGTCGGCGGGCGCGTTGCGCGGTGCGCCGCCGTCGACCACGAGAACGGAACGCCGGGAGCGGGTGAGGGTCACGGCGCCGGCCAGCCCGGCGGCGCCGCCGCCGATGACGACGACGTCGTAGTGGTCGGATCGGGGCGAGGTGGAGTCGAGGGAGGTCATGGTCACGATCGTCGGCGACCCGTCGATGGATGGCAAGTGCGCTTGCCGTTGTGGCAAACTCGTGGGCATGAACGACACCCTCGCGCTCGGCGGCGTCGGGCCGCGGCTGCGTCAGCTCCGCCTGCAGCGCGAGATCACCCTCGCCGCGTTGAGCGCCGAGACCGGGATCTCGGTGAGCACGCTGTCGCGGCTGGAGTCCGGCGGCCGCAAGCCCACCCTGGAGCTGCTGCTGCCGCTCGCGCGCAGCCATGGCGTCACGCTCGACGACCTCGTCGACGGCCCGACCACCGGGGATCCGCGGGTCCACCTCAAGCCGGTCACCCATCACGGCATGACCATGGTGCCGCTGACGCAGCGCGCCGAGGGGATCCAGGCCTTCAAGGTCGTCGTCGACGCGGCCGCGCGCGCTGAGGAGCCGAGCCCGAAGACCCACTCCGGCTACGAGTGGCTGTACGTCCTCGACGGTCGGCTGCGGCTGCTGCTCGGTGAGCACGACCTGGTCCTGGAGGCCGGCGAGGCCGCCGAGTTCGACACCCGTGTGCCGCACTGGATCGGGCCGGCCGACGAGAACAGCGTCGAGTTCCTCAGCCTGTTCGGCAAGGAGGGCGAACGAGCGCACCGGCGGGCCGGCCCGCGCCCGCGCTCCTCACGGCAGCGGTGATCAGTCCCGGGTGACCTGCAGGACCCGGAAGCCCTTGCTGCTCGCGACGCGGCTCGTGGGCATCTCGAGCTCGGTCTCGATCCACCGCTGCAGAGAGTCGGCGCCGAGGTTCTTGCTGACGACGAGATGGGCCGAGCCGTCCGGCGTCAGCCGTGGCAGCCAGGTGCGAAGCAGCTCGTGCAGCACGGCCTTGCCCACGCGGATCGGCGGGTTCGACCAGATCGTGTCGACGGCGAGATCGGGCTCGGCGGCCAGCAGGGCGTCGGGCTGCGCCGTCTCGACCCGCAGGCCGAGCGTGGTCGCGTTGCGCGCGGTGAGCTCGAGCGCGCGGGGGTTGACATCGACCGCGAGCACACGCGCACGGGGCGAGGCGAGCGCCAGCGCGAGCGCGATCGGCCCCCAGCCGCACCCGCCGTCGAGCAGCACGCCCGTCGGCGGCGGGTCCGGGACCGCGCCGAGCAGCACCGCGGTGCCGGGGTCGAGCCGCTCGCCCGAGAACACACCACGATCGCTGGCCACGGTCACCGGCCGGCCGCGGAGGACGACGTCGAACTCCCGGGGCTGGGACGCGCCGGGGGAGTCGGAGGAGAAGTAGTGCGACACCGCCGATCACCCTACGGCGTCCGACCACGTCCCCGGGTGCCCCGGTCCGCGCGCTCTCGGCGAAATCATTGGGATCACGGCTGCGACCGTGCGACAGTTGAGGTGCACCCGCAGTCTCTCGAAGGATCTCCATGCCGCACCAGGACGACGTCGACCGCCGCGCCCAGGATGTCGTCGCTCGTGTGCTCGCACGCGCCGGCACCGCGCTGCAGGACGAGTCCACCGCGGCCTACTCGGACGTCGACGGCGACCAGCTCGACGTCGCCGATCGTGGTGCCCTCCAGCGTGTCGCCGGTCTGTCGACCGAGCTGACCGACGTCACCGAGGTCGAGTACCGGCAGCTCCGGCTGGAGAAGGTCGTGCTCGTCGGCGTCTACAGCGGCAGCGGCAGCGGGCCGGCCGAGGCCGCCGAGATCTCGCTGCGCGAGCTCGCGGCGCTCGCCGAGACCGCGGGCTCGGAGGTCCTCGACGGCGTCCTGCAGCGTCGCCAGAACCCCGACCCGGGCACCTATCTCGGGTCCGGCAAGGCCGCCGAGCTCGCGGAGGTGGTCAAGGCCACCGGTGCCGACACGGTGATCGTCGACACCGAGCTGTCGCCGTCGCAGCGCCGTGGTCTGGAGGACGTCGTCAAGGTCAAGGTCATCGACCGCACCGCGCTGATCCTCGACATCTTCGCCCAGCACGCCAAGTCCCGCGAGGGCAAGGCCCAGGTCGAGCTCGCCCAGCTCGAGTACCTGATCCCGCGTCTACGCGGATGGGGTGAGTCGATGTCCCGGCAGGCGGGTGGCCGGATCGCCGCGGGCGGCGCCGGCATGGGCTCGCGCGGACCCGGTTAGACCAAGATCGAGCTCGACCGCCGCCGCATCCGCACCCGGATGGCCAAGCTGCGCCGCGCCATCAAGGACATGGCGCCGGCGCGCCAGGCCCAGCGGCACTCGCGCCGCGCCGGTGCGGTGCCGTCGGTCGCGATCGTCGGCTACACCAACGCCGGCAAGTCCTCGCTGCTCAACCGGATCACCGGAGCGGGCGTCCTCGTGCAGAACGCCCTGTTCGCGACGCTCGACCCCACCGTGCGGCGCTCGCAGACCCCGGACGGCCGCGCTTTCACGATCGCCGACACCGTCGGCTTCGTCCGGCAGCTCCCGACGCAGCTCGTCGAGGCCTTCCGGTCCACGCTGGAGGAGGTGGCGGGCTCCGACGTCGTGCTGCACGTCGTCGACGCCAGCCACGACGACCCCGAGGGACAGCTGGTCGCCGTCCGTGACACCCTGCGCGACATCGAGGGTGTGTCCGAGCTCCCCGAGCTCGTCGTGCTCAACAAGGCCGATCTCGCCAGCCCCGAGACGATCGCGCGGCTGCGGACACGGGAGCCGAAGGCGATCGCCGTGTCCGCGAAGACCGGTGCGGGCATCGATCAGCTCCGCGACGCGATCGCCGAGCTGCTGCCGCGCCCGGACGTCGAGGTCGACGTCGTCGTGCCCTACCAGCGCGGCGACCTCGTCAACCGCGCCCACACCAGCGGCGAGGTCATGAGCGAGGAGCACACGGCCGAGGGCACGCGACTGCACGCTCGTGTCGACGGCGCACTGGCCAACGAGCTGAGGAACGCCGTCCGCTCCGCCTGACCGCGACCGGTGCCGATCGGTGCGACGATGGCACGCGTGTCGTCGTCCGGTCCTGCTCACTCCGATGACGACACGTCCGCGGACGACGGGCCGCTCGACGCCGAGCTGCTGAACGAGGTCGACACCGTCCTCGACGCTGTCGTCACCTCGATGGGCGGCTCCCGGCGCGAGGGGCAGCACGAGATGGCACGCGCCGTCGCGACCGCACTGGCGGGCGGCGAGCCGCTGATGGTCCAGGCGGGCACCGGCACCGGCAAGTCGCTGGCGTATCTCGTCCCGACGATCCTCCACGCCGTGCGCACGGGGGAGCGCGCGGTGGTGTCGACGGCGACGCTCGCGCTGCAGCGCCAGGTGCTCGGGCACGACCTGCCGCTGGTCGAGCACGTCGTCGAGGCATCGCTGCCGCGACCTCCGAAGGTCGCCCTGCTCAAGGGCTGGCACAACTACCTCTGCAAGCACAAGATCGCCGGCGGCTACCCGCAGGAGGAGGACGCGGCGCTCTTCGACCTGGCGTCCGCGGGGGCGCCGTCGACCGCCGAGGAGCACCCCGCCGACGGCGGTCGGGACGACTCGCTCGGTGGTCAGGTCGTGCGTGTGCGGGCCTGGGCCGACGAGACCGAGACCGGCGATCGCGACGACCTCGTGCCGGGTGTCAACGACCGCGCCTGGAGACAGGTGTCGGTCACCTCGATGGAGTGCCTGGGCCAGACCTGCCCCATGCGCGCCGAGTGCTTCCCCGAGCTGGCGCGGCAGGCCGCGCGCACGGCCGACGTCGTCGTCACCAACCATGCGATGCTCGGCATCGCCGCCTCGGGGTCGCCCGGCGCGCTGCCGGAGTTCGACGCCCTCGTCGTCGACGAGGCCCACGAGCTGCCGTCACGGGTGACGGCGCAGGCGTCGGTGGAGCTGTCGGCGCCCGCCGTCGAGCGCGTCGCGCGGCTCGCGCGGAGGCAGGCGGGCGTCGCGACCCAGGATCTCGACGACGCCGCGGTGCTCCTGCGCACGGTGCTGACGGCGACGCCGGAGGGCCGCTGGCCCCACGAGCTGCCGCCCGAGGTGGAGGGGGCGGTGCGGGCGGTCGCCGACGGTGCTCGTGCGGTCGTGTCGGCGATCCGCCAGGACAACGTGAAGGCCGGGGTCTCGGCAGGCGACGCGGGTGGGGGCCTGGCGCAGGCGCGGTCGGCTGCCCTGGTGCTGTTCGAGGTCGCCGACCGGCTGCTCTCGGACAGGCTGAAGAACCGGCAGGACGTCGTGTGGTGCAGTCGGGGGATCAACCCCGGCGACCCGATCCGCATCAACGTGGCGCCGCTCGACGTCGCCGGGCCGATCTCGGGCCAGCTGCTCGCCGGGCGCGGCGCCGTGCTCACCTCGGCGACGCTCACGCTCGGCGGGACGTTCGACGCGACGGCGGCGAGCCTGGGGCTGGCGCGCGACGCCTACCGGGCGCTCGAGGTCGCCTCGCCGTTCGACTACGGCCGCCAGGGCATCCTCTACATCGCCCGGCACCTGCCGGCGCCCGGGCGCGACGGAACCGATCCGCGCATCATGGACGAGGTCGCCGAGCTGATCGAGGCGGCCGGCGGCCGGACGCTCGGGCTGTTCTCCTCGCGGCGCGGCGCGACGGCGACAGCCGAGGCGATGCGCGAGCGACTCGACGTGCCGATCCTCGTCCAGGGCGACGACTCCATCCCCGCCCTCGTGCGCGCCTTCGCCGCGGATCCGGCGACCTGCCTGTTCGGGACGCTGTCGCTCTGGCAGGGAGTCGACGTCCCGGGCGCGGCGTGCCAGCTGGTCCTCATCGACCGGATCCCGTTCCCCCGCCCAGACGACCCGGTGATGGCCGCACGCACCGAGGCGGTCGCCCAGCGGGGCGGCAACGGGTTCATGGCCGTCTCGGCCACCCACGCCGCGCTGCTGCTGGCGCAGGGAGCGGGGCGGCTCATCCGAGGTGTGACGGACCGCGGCGTGGTCGCCGTCCTCGATCCGCGGGTCGCGACGGCGCGCTACGGCAGCTATCTCACCCGTTCGCTCCCGCCGCTGTGGCCGACGACCGATCCCGCCGTCGTCCGTGCCGCCCTGCGACGGCTGGCGACCGACGGCGACGACTGACGAGCCCGGGCGGGCCGGACGCGGGTCCGGCCCCGCCTCCTCAGAGTGAGCGGAGCACGCTGACGACGCGGCCGAGGATCTCGGCGTCGGTGCCGTCGATCGGGGAGAAGGCCGGGTTGGCGGGCATGAGCCAGACCTGGCCGTCGGTCCGCTTGAGCGTCTTGACGGTGGCCTCGCCATCGATCATGGCGGCGACGATCTCGCCGTTCTCGGCGACGTCCTGCTGACGGATCACGACCCAGTCGCCGTCGCAGATGGCCGCGTCGATCATCGACTCGCCGACGACCTTGAGAAGGAACAGGTCACCCTCGCCGACCAGCTGGCGGGGGAGCGGGAAGACGTCCTCGACGGCCTGCTCGGCCAGCAGCGGACCACCGGCGGCGATCCGACCGACGACCGGGACGTACGACGGCGCCGCTGCCGTCGACTCGCCGTCGTGCAGTGTGAGGTGCCGGCCGTCGCCGGGCGCAGCGATCGCGACGTCGTCGTCCGGAGCGACGATCTCGATCGCGCGGGTCGAGATCGGGTCCCGTCGCAGGTACCCCTTCTCCTCGAGCACCTGGAGCTGGTACTTGACGGACGAGGGGCTGGCGAGGCCGACGACCTCGCCGATCTCGCGCATGGTCGGCGGGTACCCGCGCGAGGCGAGGCTGCTGCGGATCGCCTCCATGATCCGCTGCTGCCGCTCGGTGAGCGGCGAACCGGGCTGCGCGTCCGGGTCGATCGGTGTCATCGGGAGTTCTCCTTGGTCGCCGTTCCGGGGTGCCGATCGCCGAGATTTCGTTGACGTTCCGCCGATGTCAGTGGCGGGTGATGGAGTGCTCGACGTGAGAACAAGCGTACGAGCACAGCGTCCGATCGCGAAACATCTGTTCGACCCGCGTGTCGGACCGATGTCGATGGACGCCGTTCAAACATGCGTGCTACTCTCGTACAGACGTACGGCGAACGTGTGTACGAGCCACCGTCGCAGTCACCTCGAGGAGATCCGATGAGCGCACTCGCCCACCCCGGCGCCCCTGTCGCCGCGCCCTCCCGCCGGCGTCACCTCGCGCTGGTCCCGGACGCCGCCGCACCGGTCACGTCCGAGCTCGCCGTGGTCATCCCGTTCCCGGTCGCCGAGCCGGCGGAGGTCCCGGCTGTCGCACCCCTCCGGCTGACGACCCGTGGCCGCCGTGTGCTGGCGGCTTTCGTCCTCGCGGTCGCCGCCGTGGTCGGAGCGGTCGCCGGTATGGTCGCCAGCTCGCAGACCGCACTGCCGACGGAGCGCGAGACGGTCACCGTCAGCACGGGGGAGAGCCTGTGGAGCGTCGCCGTCGCGGTGGCCGGCGATGGCGACGACCCGCGTGAGGTGATGGCGCAGATCGCCGCACTGAACGATCTCGACGGCGATGTCCTGTACGCGGGTCAGGTGCTGACCGTCCCGGCCGGGGACTGATCCCGACCGCTGCGTTCGTTGGCTTGCGTGCACGGCTCTGCACGCCTAGATTCTCTACATCTAGTAGTTACAGCGATGTGATCCACCAGATGTAGCGGATCCAGACGTAGCGGATCGAGGGAAGCGCGTGCACTGTCCGTTCTGCCGGCACCCCGATTCGCGGGTGATCGAGACGCGCACGGCCGATGACGGCTCGTCGATCCGCCGTCGACGTCAGTGCCCGGAGTGCAGCCGCCGGTTCACGACGTTGGAGACCACCAGCCTGGTGGTCGTGAAGAGGTCCGGCGCCGCGGAGCCGTTCAGCCGCGACAAGATCGCCTCGGGGGTACGGAAGGCCTGCCAGGGCCGCCCGGTGAGCGAGGACCAGATCGCTCTGCTCGCTCAGCAGGTCGAGGAGACCATCCGGAGCACCGGTGCCGCCGAGGTCGACGCGCACGAGGTCGGTCTGGCCATCCTGGGCCCCCTGCAGGAGCTCGATGAGATCGCGTACCTGCGATTCGCCAGCGTGTATCGCGGATTCACATCCCTCGAGGACTTCGAGGCTGCCATCACGGCGTTGCGCCATGAGCGAGACGGCGCCCCCGTCGACGTGGGACGCTGACGCCCTGAGACCGCCGTCGGTGGCGCCGGAGGGGAAGCCGGCGCTGCCGACGGTTTAAGCATTCTGCTTCTTTTACCACGAATGAAGTTATGATCTTCATATGGCGGATGTGAAGCACGAGGCCGGATCGACGTCGGTGTCCACGCTCATCGGGGATCTGGTGGGGTCGCGATCCACGGTCGACCGCCGACATGTCCACAGGCGCCTGCGGGCCGCGGTCGACGGAGCGAACGAACGGTTCGACCCGGTGACACCGTTGCGCATCACCGTCGGTGACGAGTACCAGGGCGCCTTCGCGAGCGTGGGCCAGGCGATCGATGCCGCGCTCTGGCTGCGACTGGCGATCCTGGGCGATGTCGACGTGCGGCACGGAATCGGATGGGGCCGGACGGCCGTCCTCGAGAACGAGCCGCGTGTGGAGGACGGATCGGGCTGGTGGGTCGCGCGCGAGGCCATCGAGGAGGCGGAGGCGATGAGTCGCCGACCGGGCCTGCACGCGGTGCGGACCGTGTACCGGTGCGATCCCGCGTCACCCGGCCCCGCATCGGACCCGATCAACGCCGCACTGCTGGCGCGGGACCAGCTGATCGGCCAGGGCGACGACCGCTGGCGACGCATCCTCGCGCAGCTGCTCGAGGGCAGCACGCAGACGGACATCGCGCAGGAGGAGGGGGTGTCGCCGTCCGCGATCTCGCAGCGGGTGCGCAACGATGGCATCGCGGTGGTGCTCGCCACCCAGGATCTGCTGCGGAGCATCGGGTGAGGAGGCTGGTGGGATGACCTGGCTGGCTCTGCTCCTCGTCGGTGCCGGCGTCGCCGATCTCGTCAACCGCCCGACGGCACCTCGCGTGCTCCCGGAGGCGGTCGGCGCGGCCGTCGTCGTCGTGCTCGGGCTGCTCGGTGGTCTGGCCGGCGGCGTCGCGCTGCTCGGCCTGGTGCTCGTCGCGGCTGCGGTGGTCGGCTGGAGCCGGACCGCGTCGCTCGCGTTCGACCGGGGTCGCCCCTGGTTGCCTCTGCTCGTGCTCGGAGGTGCGATCGCGCTCGCCCTGGCGTCGTCGGGGCTCGGCGGGGTGGCCGGCGGTCCGCTCGCATCGTGGTGGCAGGGCCTGGCCTGGCCGCTCGCCGATCGTGTGCCTCTCGACCGCGCGCTGCTGGTCGTGGGGGTCATGCTGCTCCAGCTGAGCACGGCGAACGTGATCGTGCGCCTCGTCCTCGCCTCGACCGGCACGTCGAACCCGGCGCGACGCGCGGCAGCGGCCGCAGCGGACCCGGCCGACCCGGCGCACGACCTCAAGGGAGGTCGGTTGCTGGGTCCGATGGAGCGACTGCTCATCGTGGGTCTCGGCCTCGCAGGCAACCTCACTGCCGCGAGTATCGTGGTCGCGGCGAAGGGCCTGCTCCGGTTCCCCGAGCTCAGCTCGAGCAAGGAGGACCAGGAACAGCTCCACCGGCTGACCGAGTACTTCCTGGTCGGATCGTTCGTCAGCTGGACGATCGCCCTGGGCTCCATGGCCCTGCTGGCGCGGTGACGCGGTGCTGATCGTGATGGCCGGCATGCCCGGCAGCGGGAAGAGCGCGCTCGCCGGAGCGATCGCGCGCGAGGTCCGCGCCCCTGTGCTTGCGGTCGATGCCGTCGAGGCGGCGATGTGGCGCAGCGGCGGCGGCGGCCCCGGCAGCGACGACGTGCCCACCGGCCTCGCGGCCTACGCGGTGGTGCACGCTCTCGCCGGCGACCTGCTCGGGACCGGGCTGACGGTGGTGATCGACGCCGTCAACGCCGTCGAACCCGCGAGAGCCGCCTGGCGTGACCTCGCCGCCGATCATGCGGTGCCGATCCGGTGGATCGAGGTGGTGTGCTCGGACGAACGTGAGCACCGCCGTCGGCTCGAGCAGCGGGGCACGCGGTACGCCGGGTTCACCGAACCGACGTGGGCGCAGGTGCGAGCGCGGGAGGTCGAGCGCTGGGTCGACGACCGACTGGTGCTCGACTCGGTCCGCCCGCTGTCCGATCTCGTCCCCGACGCGATGCGATATCTCAGCGGCTGATCCGGTCCGGCCACCGATATGCGGTGGCAGCCCCGGCCGGAGTGCGGCAGGGTGGTCCGTGCTCGATGAACGACGAGAGGTGTGGTGGACGTGGCCGAGAAGAACGATCCCGCAGGCGCCGACATGGCGGACGCGAAGGCGAAGATGCGTGAGGCGCTCGAGCGCAAGAAGGCCAACGAGGACCACCTCACCGCCGAGGGCCGCCGCAACACCGGTCAGGTGCACGGGTCCGAGGTCGCCGGCGGTCGCCGGATGTTCCGCCGCAAGTCGGGCGGCTGACGCAGACCCGCGGCGCGCCTGTCAGAGGCGCGGGCGGGCGACCTGCTCGAGGACACGGACCCGGATCGTCGGGTCCATCGCCTCGAGCTCGGCGAACGCGGCCGGGGGCAGGGGCGCACTGATGTCGGTGGCGACATAGCCGATGTCGCCCCAGGTCCCCAGGACCTGGCTCTCGACGTTGACACCGACCGCCGACAGCGCCTGGTTGACTCCCGCGAGCACACCCGGCACGTTCCGGTGCAGGTGCGCGATCCGGTACGCGCCGTCGCGCGGCCGGTCGAGGATCAGCGACGGGACGTTGACCGACAGGTTGGTCGCTCCGACGTCGAGGTAGTCGCGCAGCTTGGC
>JBMDXU010000062.1:0-3954 GCA_048594485.1 Pseudactinotalea sp.
CCGGTGCTGAAGCTGCCGAAGCGTCCGAAGGATCTGGCCACCCAGCAGGCGGCCGCCAGCGTGGGGCAGGGACTGCTGGTGGCGCACTACACGCGCGCGTTCGCGGCGCACGGGCTGCGGGTGGGTCAGGTGCTGCTCACCGCGGAGGACGTCATCCGGCGTGGGCACTACCGCAACGCCCATCGTTCGCTGACGCGGCTCCTCGAGCTCGGTGTCGTCCCGGTGATCAACGAGAACGACGCCGTCGCCACCCGGGAGATCCGCTTCGGCGACAACGACCGGCTCGCGGCGCTCGTGAGCCATCTCGTGCACGCCGACGCGATGGTGCTGCTGACCGATGTCGACGCGCTGTACACGGCGCCGCCGTCGCGCCCGGGGTCGGAGCGGATCGCCGTCGTCGACGACGTCGCGGCACTCGCCGATCTCGAGATCACCGCCAGCGGCACGCACATCGGGACCGGGGGCATGGTCACCAAGGTCGACGCCGCCGCGATCGCCTCCGGCGCCGGCGTCCCGGTCGTGCTCACACGCGCCGACACCCTGGGCCGTGCGCTCGCGGGAGAGGACGTCGGGACGTGGTTCTCGCCGTCGTCCAAGCGTGCGACCTCGCGCCGGCTGTGGCTGGCGCACGCGGCCGACACCCGCGGCCGCCTCGTCCTCGACGACGGTGCGGTGCGCGCCATCACGACGGGCAAGAAGTCGCTCCTGGCCGCGGGGGTCACCGGCGTCGACGGGACGTTCGAGGCAGGCGACCCGGTCGAGATCGTGGGCACCGACGGCGTCGTCGTCGCCCGTGGCCTGGTCTCCTACTCCTCCGACGAGCTCCCCGCGCGCCTGGGACTCAGCTCGGCCACCCTCCGCGACCGCTTCGGCGACGACCGCGAGGTCGTCCACCGAGACGACCTCGTCCAGACCCGCACCCCACGCTGAGCCGGCCGCTGTTCCGCCCGGTGGACGCGGAACGAA
Source organism: Pseudactinotalea sp. (assembly GCA_048594485.1). GTDB lineage: Bacteria > Actinomycetota > Actinomycetes > Actinomycetales > Beutenbergiaceae > Pseudactinotalea. The sequence goes on from JBMDXU010000062.1 coordinate 967, forward strand.
TGACGGTCTCACCGGTCTCGAGCCTCCCTCCGGTGCGAATACGGACGTTGAGTCCGTCGTTCGTTCCGCTACCTCAGGGGGTGGGCGTGGGGGTCAGGCTGGAGAGGTGCTCCAGCCAGGCGTGGACGCTCGAGACGACGCTGGCACCCTCGCCGGTCGCGGAGGCGACGCGCTTCATCGAGCCCGAGCGGATGTCGCCGACGGCGTAGACACCGGGGACGCTGGTGGCGAGGTTCGACGGCGGACGGCCGTCGGGCCACTGGGACGCGTCGGTGTCACGGCCGGTCCGCACGAAGCTGTGCTCGTCGAGGTCGACCTCCTCCGGCAGCCAGTCGCAGCTCGGCAGCGCGCCGAGCAGCAGGAACAGGCCACCGGCCTCGTGACGCTCGGTCTGCCCGGTCGTGGCGTCGTGGACCTCGATCCACTCCAGCTGCTCCTGCCCGCCGCCGTCGACGACGGTGCAGTTGCCGCACACGGTGATCCGCGGGTTGTACGTGATCTGCTGGATCAGGTAGTCGGACATCGTGGCCGACAGGTCGGGGCGGCGCACGAGGATCGTCACCGACGTCGCGAACCGGGCGAGGTGGACGGCGGCCTGCCCGGCCGAGTTGCCGCCGCCGACGACGAACACGTGCCGGTCGGTCATCTCCCGCGCCGCCGCCATGGCGGCGCCGTAGTGGACGCCACGACCGACGAGATCCTCGATGCCGCTCACGGGCAGCCGACGGTAGGCGACACCCGCCGCGACCACGACCGCACGAGCGCGCACGTCGCCGCCGTCGGTCCGCAGCACGTGCGGCTCGCCGGGAGCGCCGACCTCGAGGGCCGTGACCGGCCAGCCCGCGTAGAAGCGGGCGCCGAAGTTGAGCGCCTGCATCCGCGCCCGCTGAGCGAGCCGCATGCCCGAGATCCCTCGCGGGAAGCCGAGGTAGTTGCGGATCATCGAGCTGGTGCCCGCCTGGCCGCCGATCACGTCGGACTCGATCACGACGGTGCTGAGACCCTCGGACGAGCCGTAGACCGCCGTCGCGAGGCCGGCGGGGCCGGCGCCGACGACGGCGAGGTCGACGACGGTGTCCTCCTCGACCTCGTCCGGTCGGCCGTACATCAGCACGGAGAACTGGCGCGGGTCGGAGACGGTGCCGACGAACCGGTCGCGCATCCACCCGATCGGGTACACCGGCTCGCCGTGCCCGGCGGCCCGGTACTGCTCGACGACCTCGGCGCCCTGCGGCTCGTCGGGCGTGTGCATGTGGTACGACATCCCGAGCCGCTCCATGACGTCGCGCAGCGCCACCGTGGTCGTGTCGAAGGTGGGCGTGACGAGTCGGATGACGTCGACGTTGTCGTTGGGTCGCTGCGAGTTCCAGTCGGAGAGCAGCTCGGTGACGGCGTAGTGGAACTCTTCGTCACGGGCGCCCTGGGGGATGAGGAGTCGGGCGTCGATCTTGCCGGCCGACATCGCGTGCGCCAGCACCGGCACGTCCGCGACGTAGTCGTCACGGTGGGACACCACGAGGCGCCGTGCGGTCGGCACCCCCTCGCGCATGTGGCCGATCGCGAAGAAGAGCTCGAGGGCGGGCTCGTAGGGGGTGCCCTTCGTGTTCGCCGCCAGCTCGCTGAGATCCGCCCCGCTGGGCGGCAGCCGCGACTCGATGACGAACAGGGCGATCGGCTGGTCGGCGGCGAGCGCAGCCTTCGCTGCGGCCTTCGACTCGGCCAGCGTCGAGGCGATCACGACGTCGTAGTCGCGCGCGTAGCGCTGGAACTCGGGGCCGAGGACGTCGCCGTGGTTCGGGGCCAGCAGGATGATGGCGGGCATACGAACGGTGCTCACGGCGTCAGCGTAGGTCGCGCGTCCGGCGTTGGGGAGGTCGGGAGTTCGGCCGACGGCGAAAGCACCGTTCGCCCGACTAATCTCTCCTTCCATGGCGGAGAGGTCGACGGCGCAGCCTCTGACCGATGCCGACCTCTCGTCGATCTTCGTGTCGGCGGACACACTCGCCATCTCGGCGCAGCGGTCGCACGTGCGGACGATGAGGATCCACTACACGCTACTCGTGGCCGCGGCGGTCGCCGGCGCCTTCTCGATCAGGGTGTCCACCGGCGGCGACCTCATGGCCGTCATCGGCGCGATGTGCTTCGGTGGCAGCCTCCTGCTCCGGGTCTACATGGCGTCGCAGGACTCCGAGGTCACCTGGCTCCGCTCGCGCAGCATCGCCGAGTCGATCAAGGCGGACAGCTGGCGGTACGCGCTGGCCGTCGAGCCGTTCCCGCCGACCCTCGGAGCCGCGGACGCCCGCTCGGCGTTCGTCCGCAGCCAGCGCGACGAGGTGCACGACCTCGGCGTGGCCGCCGAGCACGACCCGACGACACCGCTGGTCACCGATCGGATGCAGGAGCTGCGCGAGGCGCCGATGGCCGAGCGCCAGGCGGCGTACATCCAGGGCCGCGTCATCGACCAGATGCGCTGGTACGCGCGCAAGTCCGCGCAGCACGCGACGAGGGCCAACCGGTGGATGCTGGCGATGCTGCTCGCCGAGGCAGCAGGTCTGGCTGCGGGTGTGCTCAAGGCATCCGGGCTGCTCGACATCGATCTGCTCGGTGTGTTCGGCGCTCTCGCGTCCGCGTTCGGGGCGTGGAGCCAGATGCGGCAGCACCGCAAGACGGCGACCATCTACCGCGGCACCGCCTCACGGCTGGCGACGCTCGCGGCCGAGGCCACCGACGGCGTCGCCGAGCAGAGCTGGACGGCGTTCGTCGAGAGCGCCGAGGCGATCCTCGCCGAGGAGGGTGGCGCGTGGCGTTCGCTGCGCAACGCCGAGCCGGGTCGGGTCCCGGAGGAGTCGGTCGGGTGATCGTCGCCGTCAGCGGCCATCGGTTCTACGACACGACGACGGCGGACTACCTCGCCGACCGTGTCGAGACGCTGCTGCGCACCTGGCGTTCCGACGCCGAGGTGCGGGTGGTGAGCTCGCTCGCCGAGGG
>JBMDXU010000063.1:0-10616 GCA_048594485.1 Pseudactinotalea sp.
GGCGGCAGCGGCAGGACCGTCCGCCAGGGGCGGCGTCGGCCGCCGGAACGCGTCGACTCCGGCAGCGACGAGCTCGGGCCGGCCGTCGGCGAGCGCCGCGAGACCCGCGGCCGACCGCCCCAGACGCCCCGAGTGCGCGACGACGTCGCCGACGCGCGCGCCGCTGCGCAGCACCGGCGACGCACCGGCGAGATCGCCGAGCGCCGTCACCGACACGACCAGCTGCTCGCCCGCCGACAGGTCGCCACCGACCACCCCCGCACCCGCAGGGCCACACGCCTGCGCCAGGCCCTCGGCCAGACCGAGGACCCACGAGACGGGTGTCGTCGGCGGGAGCACGAGCGCCACCACGACGCCCGTGGGCGTCGCGCCCATCGCCGCGACATCGGCCAGGTTCTGCATCGCGGCGCGGAAGCCGACGTCGGCCGGGTCGCTCCAGTCGAGGCGGAAGTGATGACCCTCCACGAGCACGTCGGTCGTGACGACGACGGAGGCGTCCGGCGCGAGCAGCACCGCAGCGTCATCGCCCGGCCCGACCCGGGTGGCCGGGCCGCGGGGCAGCAGGGGCGCGAACCGCGCGATCAGCTCGGTCTCGTCGAGGTCGCCGACGCTCTCGCGCTCGGTCACCGGCTCCTCACGAGGACGCCGAGGCCGCGGCTCGCCGACGGCGCCGCACCGGCCTCACGGGTCGCGGCGCACCGGTCTCGGCGAAGGTCATGACCTCGTCGGGGTCGGTGCGGGCGGCGACGAGATCGGCGACGACGCGCCCGTCATGCATGACGACGACCCGGTGCGAGAGCTCGAGCAGCTCGCTCAGGTCGTTGGTCACCAACAGCACGGCCTTGCCGCGGTCCACGAAGGTGTCGACGATCTCGTGCACGCGGCGCCGAGCACCGACGTCGACGCTCCGCGTCGGCTGCGAGAGCACGATCACCGGCTGCGGCACCAGGCTCGCCGAGGCGACCGTGACCTTCTGGCGGTCGCCGCCGCTCAGGGTGGCCACGGGCGCGTGGATGTCGGAGGTGGCGATGTTGAGGTGCCGCACGAGAGTGGCGGCGTCGCGCAGCCGTCCGAGCGACGTCTGGGCCGCCGACGCCTGCCCGAGGGTCTCGGCGATCGTCTGGGTGTCGTACTCGAAACGGCCACCCAGGGCCACGACCTCGTTGCGCGCCTGCAGCGGCGAACCGTAGTGCCGGTGCCCGACGGCGAACGAGGCCACCTGTCCCTCCCGCTCGCCCGCGATCGCCTGCAGCGACTCGATCGCACCGGAGCCCCGGGTGCCGACGACGCCGACCACCTCGCCGGCGTCGACGTCGAGGTCGATGCCGTGCACGTTGTCGGTGACGAGGCCGCGCACCCGCAGCACGGAGTCGCCGCGCTCGCGCGGAGCGCGCGGCTCGCGGACCTCGACCTGGTGGCGCAGCAGCGCGAACGCGAGGTCGCCGGACTTCGACTCCCGGGTGTCGATCTGCTCGGCCGCCACGCCGTCGCGCACGATCGCGACCCGGTCCGCGATGGCGTGCAGCTCGTCGAGCCGGTGCGCGATGTAGACGACGGCGGCACCACGCTCGCGCAGCACGCGGATCGCCGCGTGGACCTGGGCGATCTCACGGTCGTCGAGCGAGACGCTGGCCTCGTCGACGATGACGAGCCGGGGCTCCTCGGCGAGGACACGCGCCACCTCGACCAGCGCCTGCTGCGCCGGATCGAGCTCGCCGACCCGGGTGTCGACGTCGAGCTCGGCGCCGATGACCTCGAGCAGGGGCCGAGCCTCCTCGGCGAGCTCGTGCTGCGGGCGGCCGATGTCGGTGGTGGCCCGCAGCACCGCCTGGGCGACCGTGAGGTCGACCGGCGGCTGGAACTCCTGCTCGATGACGCTCACGCCCGCCGCACGGGCGTCGCCGCTCGAGGACGGGCGGTACTCGGCGCCGTCGAGCACCATCGTGCCGCCCTCGGGGCGGACCCGCCCGGTGATCACGTCGACGAGCGTCGACTTCCCGGCGCCGTTGCGGCCCAGCAGGCCGAGCACCTCACCACGGTCGAGGGAGAGGTCGACGCCCTTGAGGACGAGGCGGGGACCGCGCGAGCAGCGCAGGCCGGAGATCTGGAACAGAGGGGAATTGTCCACTGCGACTCTTTCGGGATCGTCGCTTGCACGAACTGCCACACTGTAGGCGACGCGAACGAGAGGGGTTGTCCTTGCGCATCCTGATGTCTGGAGGCAGCGGGCTCATCGGCACCGCGCTGCAGCGCGCCGCGCGAGCGCAGGGCCACGAGATCGGGCTGCTCGTGCGCGGTGAGGCGAGCGGCCCCGGGCAGTGGGCGTGGGACCCGGCGGCCGGTCGTGTGCCCGCGGACGCGATCGCCTGGGCCGACGGCGTCGTCAACCTCTCCGGAGCCCCGCTCGGGAGACTCCCGTGGACGAAGGCCTACCGGCGCGAGATCGTGCACAGCCGCGTGCACGCCACACGGACACTGGCGAGCGCCATCAGCGCCTCGGACGCGCCGCCGTCGGTGTTCGTGAGCGGCTCCGCCGTCGGCTTCTACGGCGACCGGCCGGGTGAGCAGCTCGACGAGACCTCCGGCCACGGGCGGGGCTTCCTCGCCTACGTGTGCCGCCGATGGGAGGCCGAGGCGCGTGAGGCCGCGTCGCCGTCGACCAGGGTCGTGACCATCCGCACCGGTCTCGTCCTCGCCGACGGCGGCGCGCTCGAGCCCCTCATGCTCGCGACGGGCCTCGGTCTCGGCGCGCGGATCGGGGCCGGCACGCAGATCTGGCCGTGGATCGCGCTGGCCGACGAGGTGGGTGCCATCCTGCACACGCTCACCCACGACGACGTCGCGGGCCCGGTCGACCTGGTCGCGCCCGCGAGCAGCACCAGCGAGGACGTCACCCGCACGCTCGCCGACGTCATGGGGCGGCCCCACCTGTTCGTGCTGCCCGCCTGGCTGCTGCGCCTGCCTCTCGGACCGACCGCCGACGAGATGCTCCTGCTCAGCCAGGACATCCGGCCGACCGCCCTGCTCGACTCCGGCTACCGGTTCACGACACCGGATCTGCGCGACGCCGTCGAGGACGCCGTGAACGGGGTCAGCGAGGCGCCGGAGCCGGCACAGCCGGAGCCGGCCGGGGACGTCGACGACGAGGCGTACGAGGAGCAGACGGTCGCCGAGCTGAGGGAGCGGGCGAAGGCACTCGGGCTGGCCGGTTACTCGCGCAAGACCAAGGCGGAGCTGATCGCGATGCTGAGGTCGCGCTGAGCGGGGAGCCGGAGCTGCGCGACGGCCGTCCCGAGACGGAGAACCAGCGGCTCGACCGGAACTGGGCGGAGATCCTCCAGGAGCTGCGCGTCGCCCTGACCGGCACCCAGCTCGTCAGCGGCTTCCTGCTCGCGGTCGCGTTCCAGCAGCGGTTCGACGAGCTGGACCCCTATGAGCTCGGCGTCTACCTGGTGCTGGTGGTGCTCGCCGGGCTCGCGACCGTGACCGGGCTCGCCCCCGTCGTCATGCACCGGGTGCTCTTCCGCACCCTGCGCAAGGCGCGCGTGGTGCGCCTCGGGAACCGGTACCTGCTGGCGACGACGATCCTCGTGGCCGTGCTCGCCGTCGGCGTCACGCACCTGATCTTCGAGTTCGTCGTCGGTCGTGCGGCGGGCATCGTGGCCGGGATCGTCGCGATCGTCGGGATCGGCTGCCTGTGGGTGCTGCCGCTCGCGCACCGGGATCGTCGCGACGACGGGTGAGGCGCTCGGGCTCGGCTACCGTGGCCGGGTGGCGAGAGGCGGGCGGTTCGGCGTCGGTGCCGTCGTCGTCCTCGTCGGCGCCGGAGCGCTGACCGCGTGCGCCCGCCCGGTGCAGACCGACCCGGCGCCGAGCGCGTCGGAACCGGTGTGCGCCGACGTGCTGCAGGCGTCGCCCGAGGAGCTCGGGGGCCAGGAGCGCCGCTCGACGACGAGCCAGGCGAGCCGCGCCTGGGGTGACCCGGCGATCACGCTGCGGTGCGGCGTCGACCCCCTCCCGCCGACGGACGAGCCGTGCCTGGTGGTCACGGCGCAGGACGGCACGGAGGTGGGGTGGGTCGCCGTCGAGACCGACGAGGGCTCACGGTTCACGACCTACGGGCTGCTCCCCGCCGTCGAGGTGGATATCCCTGCCGCCTACGCGGGCGACTCGACGATCCTCACCGATCTCACCGAGGCGGTCGCCGGTCTCCCGCGCGACGGCGACCGGGAGTGCCTGTAGTCAGCGCAGGCCCACGGGGCGCGCGCGAGCCAGCTCCACCAGCTCCGTGATGAGGTCGGAGTAGCTCATGCCCTCGGCCTGCCACAGCATCGGGTACATCGAGAACGGCGTGAACCCGGGCATGGTGTTGATCTCGTTGACGAGCACGCGGCCGTCGTCGGTGTAGAAGAAGTCGACGCGCCCCAGGCCCTCGCACTCGAGCGCGTCGAAGGTGGCGGCGGCGAGGTCCTGCATGCGTCGCAGGACGTCGGCGGGGACGTCGGCGGGGACGCGGATGTCGAGGTGGTCGGCGTCGAAGTACTTGGCCTCGTAGTCGTAGAAGGCGTGCGCGTCGCCGACGACGATCTCACCGACGGTCGAGGTGCGCGGCGGCTCGTCGTCACGGCCCTGGAGGACCGCGCACTCGATCTCGCGACCGGAGATCCCCGCCTCGACGATCACCTTGGGGTCGTGCTGCTGGGCGGCCTTGACGGCGTCGTCGAGCTCGAAGGCGTGGTCGACGCGGCTGATCCCGATCGAGGATCCGGCACGGGACGGCTTGACGAAGACCGGGAACCCGAGAGCGGCGACGGCGGCGCGGGCGGCGTCCGGGTCGGTGCGCCACTGGCGGGCGGAGATCGTGACGTACGGGCCGATCGGGATGCCCGCGGCGGCGAGGACGACCTTCATGTAGTGCTTGTCCATGCCCGCTGCCGAGGCGAGCACACCGGAGCCGACGTACGGGGTCCCGGCGAGCTCGAGCATGCCCTGGATGGTGCCGTCCTCACCGAAGGGTCCGTGGAGCAACGGCAGGACGACGTCGACCGGGTCGAGGTCGGGCCCGGGCTCGGTCAGGATGAGGACGCCCGAGGACCCGGTGGGGAGGGCGAGCGACGGGCCGTCGGCGTCGGTGACCTCGGGGAGCACGCCGGGCTGGATGGCCCAGCGAGCGGGGTCGTCGGCCGCGAGCACCCAGCGGCCCTCGCGGGTGACACCGACGGGGACCACGTCGTAGCGGTCGCGGTCGATCGCGGCGAGCACCCCGGACGCCGTCGCGCAGCTGATGGTGTGCTCGGAGCTCTGGCCGCCGAACACGATCGCCACCCGGGTCTTCGTCATCGGCGACAGGCTACCGGCGGGGCCCGACCTCATCGGTGGACACACCGAGGCCCGAGGGCGAGTCGCCGAGACGGCGGGCGCCGACGTCGGTCACGCTCGTCGGACCGCGGGATCGAAGGAAGGGATCGGACCGGCGAGCACGTCGTCGCTCGCCTCGCGCCGACTGATCCGCCACCGGCCACCGATCCTCACGTAGGTGTCGGTGTAGCGACCCGTACCGACCACCCACGCGGCCGGCTGGCCGTCGTCCGACGGTGCGAGCTGCGTGAGCAGTTGGACATCGGCGCTACCGGTCGCGTGCTCGCCGTCGACGTCGATGCGATGGTTGGACGTGGCATGCAGCATCCGTGGGAAGGCAGTCCACTGACGCCGGACGGCGTCGCTGATCTGATCGAGACCGACGAACGAGCGTTGGGGCGCCACCGACCACACGGCGTCAGGCGCCCACACCGATCGCCACACGTCGAGATCGCGTCGATCCGCTCCCCAGCAGTAGCGCGACACGAGATCCCGGATCTCCTCGCGCGACTCCAGCATGTCGAGCCGGGTGAGCACGTCGTCCAACGAAGCCATCCCACGACCGTAGGGGGTGGCTCCGACAGCGGGGTGGCCGGAGCTCGTCGGCTCGCCCCGTGGCCGTCCCGGGGCTCGAACGCCTCGGCAACCCCGAGCCTCGACGTCCTACGCTCGAGAGGTGGATCTCCCCGACCTCCGACCGGACTCCCTCGTCGTCGCCGCGGGACGGCCACCGCGCACCACCGGCGCGCCGGTCAACCCGCCGATCGTGCTGTCGTCGACCTATCTCGGCACCGACACCCCCGGCCCCGACGACCTGCTCTACGCCCGGTACGACACCGAGTCCTGGCGCCCGCTCGAGGACGCCCTCGGCGCGCTCGAGGGGTCGACGCACCGCGCGCTGGCGTTCGCCTCGGGCATGGCAGCCGTCACCGCGGCGATGTCCCTCGTGCCCAACGCCGACACGCTGCTCATCCCCCGTCACGGCTACAACGTCTCGCTCGTCGCCGCCCGCGCGCACGCCGACGCTCGCGCGCTCAGGCTCGTCGAGATCGACATCGCGGACACCGACGCCGTCGTCGCCGCGATCGAGCACGCCACCACCACGCCGCACCTGTGGCTGGAGTCGCCCACCAACCCGATGCTCGAGATCGCCGACATCCCGGCTCTCGTCGCCGCCACCCGCGCCCGTGGCGGCCTCGTCATCGCCGACAACACCTTCGCCACCCCGCTCGCGCAACGCCCGCTGCAGCTCGGTGCGGACGTCGTCGTCCACTCGGTCACGAAGTACCTGGCCGGGCACTCCGACCTCGTGATGGGCGCCGTCGTCACCGACGACGACCAGCTTTGGACCGCCGTCAAGACCCAGCGCGACGTCCATGGCGCCGTCCCCGGACCCGTCGAGGCCTGGCTCGCCCTCCGCGGCCTGCGCACCCTCGCCCTCCGCGTCGAACGTTCCCAGGCCACCGCCCTCACGCTGGCCCACCTGCTCGACGGCGACCCGCGCGTCGCGCAGGTCGCCCACCCCGGTCTCGCGAGCCACCCGCAGCACGCGCGCGCCGCCGCGCAGATGAGCGGGTTCGGGTCGATCCTCACGCTCCGTCCCCGGGGCGGTGCGACCGCGGCCACCGCCCTCGTCGAGCACGTTCGCCTGTGGGTGCCCGGCACCAGCCTCGGCGGCGTGGAGTCGCTGATCGAGCGGCGCCGACGGCTCCCCGCCGAGCCGAAGACGGTCCCCGACGACCTCCTGCGCCTGTCGGTCGGCATCGAGAACCCCGACGACCTCGCCGCCGACCTGCTCGCCGCGCTGGACGCCGCGACGTCGTGATGTCGTGACCCCGCTTCCCTCCCACGTCCGCGCCACGCTCGCCGAGCTCCACGCCGAGCGGCACCCCGACGCCGACGAGGACGTCCACTTCACCCGCGGGCTCGCGCGTGCCGTCATCGAGGCGCTGACCGATCCCGGCGACCTCGTCCTCGACCCGTTCGCCGGGTTCGGCACCACCCTGGAGGTCGCGCACGAGACCGGCCGCGGCGCCGTCGGCGTCGAGCTCCTCCCCGAGCGGGTCGCCACCATCCGGGCCCGCGTGCCGGGCGCCGTCGTCGTCGAGGGTGACGCGCGCGGCCTGGCCACGCTCGACCTCCCGGTCCGCCGCGGCTCCGTCGCGCTCGTCCTCACCTCGCCTCCCTGGATGACGGCGAACGACCACCCCGCCAACCCGCTCACGGCGTACCAGCAGGACGACGGCGACTACCGCGGCTATCTCGGCGCGCTCGCCGAGATCGCCCGGCATCTCCGGGCGCTGCTGCGCCCCGGCGGTCACCTCGTCCTCGACGTCGCCGACATCCGGCACGGTGGCCACCTGACGCCCCTCGTCCGGGACGTCGCCGACGCGGTCGGGACCGTCCTCGAGCACGTCGCGACGATCCCGGTCCTGTGGGACGACCTCCCGGACGACATCGTGGCGGAGGCGCTCGTCGTCCTCCGCATGCCGTCGCAAGGAAACGACCCGCCGGCACATATTCTGGGCACACCTCGCACGAAGGAGTGATGATGCGCCGCAGCCCGATCCTCATCAGCCTCGCCGCAGCTTCCGCGCTGCTCGCCGCCTGCACGGCCGGTCCCTCCGACGACGAGACCACCGAACCCCCCAGCAGCGAGCCGGTCACGACAGACGCCACCACCGATCCGACGACCGAGCCCTCGACCGACTCGAGCACCCCCGCCGACGACCCTACCGGCGACCTGCCGGAGTTCCCGACCGGAACGGAGGCCCAGGAGGGTGAGAGCTCGGGCGAGCCCGACCTCGTCCTCGTCGATGTCCGCGTCGCCGAGCACGAGGGCTTCGACCGGATCGTCATGGAGTTCACCGGCACGGGCGAGCCCGGATGGACCATCAGCTACGTCGACGAGCCCACGCTGGACGGCAGCGGCGAGGTCGTCGCCCTCGACGGCGACTCGTACCTCGACATCTACGCCACCGGGACGGCGATGCCGCAGTCCGAGGAGGACTACTACGACGGGCCCAAGCAGTTCGACCCCGACGCCGGCGACGTCGAGGACGTCTACGTCGGAGGCTGGTTCGAGGGCTACACCCAGGTGCTCGCGGGCATCGACGGGCAGGCGGCGCCCTACCGGGTCTTCACGCTGACCGAGCCCTCGCGGCTGGTCATCGATGTCGCCGATGTCGACGACTGATCGCCCTCACACCCCGGCCGAGCGCCTGTCGAACACTTCCTCCGGCGGCTCCTCCCCGCGGATCTGAGCCAGCTGCTCGGTGAGCCGCGCCATGATCCGTGCGGTCGCCTCCAGCCAGGCGTCCGGGTCGTCGGAACGGTGGCGCAGGTCGGCGAGATCCACCGGCGCCCCGGCGAGAACGTCCGACGGCGTCGGCGGGAACGGCCGGAACCACACCCTGCCCTTGTTGGGGATGACACGCTGGGCGCCCCACTGCGCGATCGGCACCACCGGCACCCCCGACCGGAGCGCGAGCCTCGCGGCCCCGGTCTTGGCCCGCATCGGCCAGTCGCACGGGTCGAGGGTCGTGGTGCCCTCGGGGAACATGAGCACCACGTGGCCGCGACCCAAGGCCTCCTCGGCCGACGTGAGCGCGTCACGGGCGTCCGCACGCTGCCGGTGCACCGGCACCGCCCCCGCCTGGCGCAGCACCCACGCCACCACCGGGTAGCGCCACAACGACGCCTTCGCCAGCACCGCCGGGTAGATGCCGTGATCGGTCAGGAAGTCCATCATCGTGAACGGGTCGAACACCGAGATGTGGTTGGCGACCACGAGGAACGGCGGCCCGGGCAGGTGCTCGGCGCCACGCCAGCGGCGCGGTCGCGTGATCATGCGGACGAACGGGCGGCACAGCCCGACGGCGGCCCGGTAGACCCGCGTCGGCGCCGCGCGCGGCGTCGACGGCCGGCTCACAGCCATCCGTGCTCGCGTGCGACGCGCACCGCTTCGTGACGGTTGGCCACACCGAGCTTGGCGACGGCGGCCGAAAGGTAGTTGCGCACCGTCCCGGGAGACAGGTGGGCGCGTTGGGCGATCTCCTCGACGGGCGCCCCGTCGGCGGCCAGCTCGAGCACGTCGCTCTCGCGTGTGGTGAGCGGGCTCGCACCGGCGGCGATCGCGTCCGCGGCGAGCTCGGGGTCGACGTAGCGTCCGCCGTCGTGAACGGTGCGCACCGCCGCGGCGAGCACCGAGGCGGAGCTGGTCTTCGGCAGGAACCCGCGCACGCCCGCCTCCAGCGCGCGCCGCAGGTAGCCCGGCCGGCCGTGGCTCGTGACGATGAGACAGCGACAGGTCGGCACGTCGACGGCGAGCCGCTCGGCGACCTCGATCCCGTCCAGACCCGGCATCTGCAGATCGAGCAGGGCCACGTCCGGCTGGTGCCGGCGGGCGGCGTCGACCGCCTCGTCGCCCCGACCGGCCACCGCGACGACCTCCAGGTCGTCCTGGAGCCCGAGCAGGCTCGCGACCGCGTCCCGGATCAGCGTCTCGTCGTCGGCGAGCAGCACGCGGATGCTCACGTCGTCTCCTCGCTCCACGGCGGGATCCTCGCCTCGACCACGAACTCGCCCTCCTCGACCTCGACCACCAGGGATCCGCCACGGGCGGTCAGGCGCTCGCGCAGGCCCTGGAGCCCGCTGCCGCCCCGCCGGGGATCGGTCCCCGCGGGAACACCGTCGTTCGCGACCCGTACGCGGCACCCGCCGTCGTGCTCGCGCACCTCGATCGTGCACCACGTGGCCATCGCGTGGCGCACCACGTTCGTCACCGCCTCGCGCACGACCCAGGACGCCGCCTCCGCCACGGGCTGCGTGATCGTGAGGCCCTCGCCCGCGACCCGGCACTCGACCGCCGCGGAGGCCAGCAGGGCCCGCGCACCGGCGATCTCGGTGTCCAGGTCGGCCGAGCGGTACCCCTGGATCACGCCGCGGACCTCGCGCAGGCCGTCGTGGGCGAGCTGGCGGACCTCGAGCATCTCGGCCGACCCCCGGGGGTCCCCTCGCTCGGCGAGCGCGGCCGCGAGCTCGCTCTTGACCGCGACGGTCGAGAGCGTCCGCCCGAACACGTCGTGCAGGTCGCGCGAGAACCGCAGGCGCTCCTCAGCCACCGCGAGCCGGCCCGCGACCGCGCGGGCGTCGTCGAGCTCCCACACCACCCGCATCGTCCACGCCGAGAGCCGGAACGACAGGGCCCCGCCCAGCAGCGCCAACCACCCCCCGACCGCGACACCGATCAGCTGGGC
>JBMDXU010000064.1:0-15158 GCA_048594485.1 Pseudactinotalea sp.
CGGGCCGAGGCGTCGGACTGCGCCAACGCGGTTCTCGACGGCGCCGACGCCGTCATGCTCTCGGGTGAGACCAGCGTGGGCGAGTACCCGATCGAGTGCGTGCGCACGATGGCGCGCATCATCGAGAACACCGAGGAGCACGGGCTGGACCGGATCGCCAAGCTCAAGGTCCCGCCGCACACCAAGGGCGGTGTGATGACACGTGCGGCCGCGACGATCGCCGAGTCGCTCGAGGTCAGGTACCTGGCGTGCTTCACCCAGTCCGGCGACAGCGCCCGCCGGGTCTCACGCATCCGGTCGGCGATCCCGATCCTGGCGTTCACGCCCATCGAGAAGGTCCGCAACCAGCTCGCCCTGAGCTGGGGGGTGCGCGCGTTCATCGTGCCGTCGGTCAAGCACACCGACGACATGGTGGAGCAGATGGACCAGGTGCTGCAGGCGTCGGGTGCGGCCGAGGTCGGCGATGCCGTCGTGGTCGTGGCGGGCCTGCCGCCCGGCGTTGCGGGCAGCACCAACTCGATCCGTCTGCACAGCATCGGCGAGCAGGTCGGGCACTACTGACGGGTACTCCTTCCGGGGGTACCGTGCGACGCGGTGCCCGCGGGCGTGCCAGGCTGCCCAGGTGCGGCGAGCGAAGATCCTGACCACGGCGGTCCTGGCCGTCTGCCTGCTGGCGGGTTGCTCGACGTCCGACGGCGGCGACGGCGGCGGATCGCCGTCGTCCTCGCCGGCGGCGACCGACGAGGGCGGGACGCCGACGGCGGTTCCGACCGATCTGCGTGAGTGCCCCGGTGACAAGGGCGGCCGCACGGCCTCGTCGGTGGCCGGCTACACCTACGCCACGCCCGCCGGTTTCACCGAGACGGCCGGGCTCGCGCAGATCGAGGACGCGGAAGGTGCGCACGAGGACGTCTACTACCTGCTCGACGGCGCCGACGGCCTCGAGGTGCTCGCGCTGATCTACTACCCGCAGCTCGAGCACGGCCCGGTCACCGATCCGTGCGGTGAGCTCGATGTCGACGCCGTGCTCGATCGGATCGCCCAGCACAACGAGGCCTCCGGGTCGCAGGTGACCGTGAAACCGGCGGTCACCCAGATCGACGACGTGCCGGTGGTGACGGAGGAGCGCAGCTACCCGCAGCAGGCGATCTACGTGCGCCACTACTGGATCTACTCGGCCACGGACCTGCTCAACGTCCAGTGCCAGTGGACCTCGCACCAGGACGCGGTCCTCACCGGGTGCGACACGCTGGTCGCGAGCCTGGGGCTGACGTGACCCGTGCCACGGGGCGCCGGATCGGGCGTGGCGTGGTCGTGACGCTGGTCGTGGCCGCCGCGCTCTCGGCGTGCGATGTCCCGGTCCCCGGCTTCACCGACCCGGAGCCGAGCACGAGCACCAGCTCCTCGACGGCCGAGATGCCGACCGAGATCAGCTCCGCGCTCGTCGAGTGCGACGACCGGGTCAAGGGCTGGCCCGACGCCCCCACCGACCTGTCGAGCTGGACCGTGCAGGGTCCCGACGGCTATCACGCCTCGAGCGAGGGGCTGCACTTCGCGCCGATCGAGGGCGACTACGTCCAGTCCTACTTCAATCACGACGTCACCGACTGGCCCAACCAGGTCGGGCTCAACTACTTCCCGCAGCTGGCACGAGGGCCCGTGACCAACGCCTGCCGACAGCTGGACTCGGAGCAGGTGACCGCCCGGATCGAGCTTCAGGCATCCGAGGGTGGTGCCACCATCCTCTCCGGCCCCACCGAGACCGAGGTGGCCGGACAGCCGGCCTGGGTGGTGCGCCTGGTCTATCCCGACATCGACGTCACCAACGACAACTACTTCGTCTACGGCGTGGACTCCCTCGTGCACATCGAGTGCCAGTGGGGCGAGGGCTACCAGGACGACGTGGCGCAGGCGTGCGCGTTCTTCCTCGATCACGTCGGGCTCGCCTGATGAGGTCGAGGACTGCTCCCCGTCGGCGCACGGCGACGAGGTCCGCTCGCTGTGTTAGAACTGGCGACATGGGGCACGGACGGACGCGCGGCGCCGCCATGGTCGGCGGCCTGCTGCTGGTGGCCACCCTGGCCGCGTGCGGCGCCGCCGACGGCGGCGAGGACGCCTCGACCTCGATCGATCCGCTGCTGCTCGAGTGCGGCGAGGCGACGGACCAGGACCCGACGTGGCAGCTGCTCGACGTCGACCTCACCGAGGCCACGTGGTCGATGCCCGACGGTTTCGTCGAGACCTTCCGGTACAGCGAGGACCGGGCGGTCGAGCACATCGAGACGTTCTGGGTCGCCGAGCCGACGAAGGACGCCGTGCCGAGGAACGTGCTCACCGTCGTCGTCTACTCCGAGATGGACTGGGGCGGCGATGCGGATCAGTGCGATCGTGTGCCCACCACCGCCGTCGACGAGAGACTGCTGTCGTACAACGAGACCAACGGCGCGGAGGCTCTGACCGAGGCCGTGCCCACCCGGGTCGCCGGTCTGCCCGCGATCACCCAGGACGTCGCGCTCCCCGAGTACTCCTACCGCGGGTACTGGATCTTCGGCCGCACCCAGATGGTGCACCTGTACTGCCAGTGGACGAGCGACGCGGAGCAGGAACGCATCCTGGCCGGCTGCGAGCAGCTCCTCGACTCCGTCGAGGTGCCCGGTGCGTAGCCGTCGATGGCGTGGCCCGGCGGTGGTCGCCCTGCTGCTGGCCGTCGTCGCGGGCTGTGCGATCCCGGGTGTGGGCGGGGGCGGCGACGACCCGACGTCGTCGGGGCCGGATGGCGGATCGACCGCGACGATGCCGACGGAGATCCCGTCATGGCTGCTCGAGTGCGGTGACGACACGGGCAAGGACGGCGATCGCGACGAGGCGCTGCAGCTGACGACGCTCGACCTCACCGCCGCCACGTGGAGCATGCCGGCCGGCTTCCAGCAGGCGGCCGGCTACGCCGAGGACAACCCGGTCGAGACCCTGTACAGCGAGTGGATCGCGGAGCCGACCGACCCGCCGCTGCCGACGCTCAACGTCATCAACGTCGTGATCTACACCGGCGTGGACTGGGGCGACCTGGCCGACGGCTGCGGACGGGTGCCGCTGTCGGCGGTGGAGGAGAAGCTGGCCCGGTACCGCGACCAGATCGGCGCGGACCCGCGCAGCGAGGCGCAGATGGTTGAGGTGGCCGGCCTCCCGGCGATCCAGCAGGACATCGGCCTGGAGCGCTACTCCTACACCGGCTACTGGCTGTTCACCGAGACCGAGCTCTTGCACGTCTACTGCCAGTGGACCGAGCCGCAGTACAAGGCGTCGATCGTCGCCGGCTGCGACGCCCTCGTGTCCTCCGTGCAGGTGCCCGGCGCCTGAGCGGCAGCGACGACGTCGTCACGAGCGGGTGGCACCGTCCCAGGTGGTGACCGCTCGACGGCGACCGCCGAGAACGGGGTTAGGGTCACCTCAGTCGATCGAGAGGATGGCGGACGGCATGGCGCAGGGGCGCGGACGGCGACCGCAGACGGTGCTCGAGGTGATCCGGACGGAGCGGCGGAGCCCGCACCTTGTGCGGGTCGTCGCCGGAGGAGCAGGGTTCGCCGACTTCCACGACAACGGCTTCACCGACCGCTACGTCAAACTCCTCTTCGCCGATCCCGACGCCGGCTTGGAACCGCCGTACGACCTGGACGCGCTGCGAGCGGACCGCCCGGAGGCGCTCCCCGCGGTCCGCACCTACAGCGTCCGCTGGGTCGACCCGGCGGCGTCCGAGCTCGCGATCGACTTCGTCGTCCACGGTGACGAGGGCATCGCCGGACCGTGGGCGGCGCGCGCGCAGCCGGGGGACACGCTGGTGATGAGTGGTCCGGGCGGGGCCTACTCGCCCGACCCGAGTGCCGACTGGCATCTGCTGGTCGGTGATCTCGCCGCCCTTCCGGCGATCGGAGCGGGGCTGGAGGAGCTCGCCAGGACCGCGCCGGACGCCGTCGGGCACGCGGTCGTGCAGGCGGAGGACGCCGGCGACCGGATCGTCCCGACCGCGCCGGCGGGAGTGCGGATCACCTGGGTCGCCGATCGGGGGGAGGAGGCGCTGGTCGACGCGGTCCGCCACCTCGACTGGCTGCCCGGACGCGTGCACGCCTTCGTCCACGGTGAGCGGTCGAGCGTCAAGCTGCTGCGTCGTCACCTCACCGACGAGCGGGGTGTCGACCGCGGCGACCTCTCGATCTCGGCGTACTGGGCCCAGGGCCGCGTGGAGGATCAGTTCCAGGCGGAGAAGCGCGAGCCTGTCGGCCAGATCTGAGACGTTCGTCCTGACCCTTGGACGGGCGTTTGGTGGACGCGACTACCATCGGAGACGTGACGTGCGACGGTCCCGAGGTCGGCGACGTGCACAGGCGCGCCGTCGAGATCCTCCAGACCGCCCAGGAGCACGCCGACCGTCTACGGGCCCAGGCGACCGAGCAGGATGCCGAGCACGCCCGCTGGCTGGACGAGCAGCGCGAGGAGCAGCGGCTGCTGACCGACGAGGCGCGGCGCGCACGAGAGGCCGCCACCGCGGACCGCGACTCCGCGGCAGCGGTCCTCGCTGCTGCGCGCGAGGATGCTCAGCAGCTGCTGGCCGACGCGACCGATCAGGCTGGCGCCGTCGCCCGCTCGGCCGAACGCGCCGCCGCGGCCGCCGTGCAGGCGGCACGCGAGGAGGCGGATCGCCTGCAGCGGACCGCGCGTGAGCGAATCGCGCACGTGCAGGCGACGGCCGACCAGGACCGTCAACGCGCCCAGCTCGAGCACGACGACCGTCTTCGTCAGGAACGTGCCGACGCCGATGAAGCCCTCGGTCGCACGCGCGCCGAGACCGAGGACCTGGTCGCAGCGGCCGCTCGCGACGCCGCCGACCGCGTCGCGCAGGCCGAGGCGGACGCGACTCGGATGCGGTCGGAGGCACGTGCGGAGAGCGAGGGGCTCGTCGGTCGGGCGCAGCAGATGCTCGAGCAGCATCGGGCCGAGGCGGATCGTGTGCTCGGCGACGCGCGCGCGGAACGCGACCGGATGCTCGACGACGCGCGACGCGAGGCGTCGACGACGCTCGCCGAGGCCGAGCAGCACCTGGCGTGGGCTCGCGAGGTGGTCGCGGGGTTGCTGGCCGGTGCCCAGGCCGACGTCGAGTCGAGCCGGCGTCGGCACGCCGCCGAGCTCGCAGCCCACACCCGACGTGTCCGCACCCGCCTGTCGATCATCCTGGCGCGCTCCTCGCACCGACTTCGGCAGCTCGCCGCCGAGACGCACGCGCGGGCCGAGGAGGAGTCGGCACGCGCTCTCGCGCTGGTGCGGGTCGCCAACGAGGACGCCGAGAAGACACGCGTCCGTGCCGAGGCGCAGGCGCAGGAGCTGCTCGACCGGGCGCGGTCGCAGGCGGCGGACCAGCTCGCCCGTGCCGACCAGCGGCTCGCGGACGCCGACAACGGCGCGCGGATGATCCGCGAACGGGCCGCCGACGACCTCGCCCGCCTCCACGAGCAGACATACGCCGAGACCGCGCGGACGCGCGCCGAGGCCGTCGAGCTGCTCGACACCGCGCGTGTCGATGCCCAGCAGCTGCGCGAGGAGGCGGCGCGTGTGCTGGCGCAGGCGCGCGCCGAGGTGGCCGAGCTGCGGACACGGCGCGACGCCATCGCCTCCGAGCTCGGCGGTCTCGCCGGCGCCATCGAAGCCCTCTCCGTCCCCGAGCAGGCGGAGCGTCACCCCACCGACCATCCCACGGGAGCCATGAATGTCTGAGTCGTCCTTCCGCACCGTCCTGCGCGGGTACGAGCCCGCGGAGGTCGATCGGTACCTCCACTCGCTGCGCGAATCCGCCGAGGCGGCCCAGGTCGTCGCGGCCGAGCGCACCGTCGAGCTGGAGAAGCTCCGGGCGTTGCTGACCCAGGGCGAGGCGGAGACACGTCAGCTGCGCTCGAAGGTCGCCTCGCTCGAGTCCGCTGCGAGCGAGGCCGAGCAGCAGGCGTCGCCGCCGTCGTACACGGACCTGGGGGAGCGGATCGGCAAGATCCTCACCCTCGCGGACGAGGAAGCGGCGCAGGTGCGCCAGGAGGCCGCGGACCAGGCCGACGAGCAGCTGCGCGCCGCGCAGGAGAAGGCCGATCGCCTGGTCGCGCAGGCGCAGGCGCACGCCGACGAGTCGATCTCCCGCACCGACGCGGAGGTCGCTCGCCGGCTCGCCGACGCCCAGCGCCGCGCCGACGAGATCATCGATGTCGCCGACCGTGAGGCCGCCGCCCGCCGCGAGGAGGCCGAGGCCGTCTACGAGCGGCAGCGCGCCCGCGCCGCCGCCGCAGCCACCGAGTTCGAGACCACGCTCGCCCAGCGTCGCGACCACGCGGCGGCCGAGTTCGCGCGCGCCCTCGCGGCCCAGGACCAGAGCATGGCCGCCGCAGAAGAGCGGCTCGCCGCCATCGAGAAGGAGGCCGACGCCCGGCAGGCCGACTCCGAGCGGGCCGCCGACGAGCTCCTCGCCTCCGCACGCGCCGAGTCCGAGCAGATCCTCCGCGACGCCCGCGAGACCGCCGAGAAGATCAAGCGCGAGTCCGACCGCGAGCTCTCCGCCGCCGCGAACCAGCGCGAGGCCATCACCGCCCAGCTCTCCAACGTGCGGCAGATGCTCGCGACGATCGGCGGCGGTGTCCCCGCGGCGTTCGATCTCGTCGAGAACGCGGCCGCGCGGACCGACGAGTCGTCCGACGATGCCTCCGGTGACGCAGCCGATGACGCCGACGAGCACGTGGACGACGACGCCGACGTCGAGGTTGCTGAACGGCCGTAGCGCTCGTCACCGTGTGCTGTGCGCTCCTGGTTCACGTGGTGGACCGGGAGCGCACGTCTAGCGGGGGTGACAGGGGGGAGGGCGCTCGGTGCTGGCCCCGACTGGGAGCCGCCGTCAGCGCGTGCTCGTTCCTCGCACGCGCTTCCGGCTCCCGTCATCCCTGTCGGGGCACGTCGCACGCTCCGTGCCCCGACTGGGATTCGAACCCAGACTGGATCGGGTTTGAGCCGATTGCCTCTGCCGGTTGGGCTATCGGGGCGGGCGTGATGCTGCTCTCATCGGCACCCACGTGCCGAGGCGCGACGGAGCACTACGCTACAACGGTGACGGATGCCAAGAAGAACAGCGCCCAGGCCGAGCCGGTGATCCTCGATCTCGACCTCGACGACGTCGTCGAGACCGACGACGACGAGCCCACGCCCAGCGGGCGGGGCCGACGCACCGTCGTCGTCGCCGAGGACGAGCCGCTCATCCGCATGGACGTCGTCGAGACGCTCAACGAGGCCGGCTTCGACGTCGTCGGTGAGGCAGGCGACGGCGAGACCGCCGTCAAGCTCGCCACGGAGCTCGAGCCCGACATCGTCGTCATGGACGTCAAGATGCCCGTCCTCGACGGCATCACGGCCGCCGAACGGATCACCAAGGCGCGGATCGCGCCCGTCGTGCTGCTGACCGCCTTCTCCCAGACCGAGCTCGTCGAGCGCGCCCGCGACGCCGGCGCGATGGCGTACGTCGTCAAGCCGTTCACCCCGGCCGACCTGCTCCCCGCTCTCGAGATCGCGCTCCACCGGCACCGCGAGATCGCCGCCCTCGAGGCCGAGGTCGCCGATCTCACCGACCGTTTCGAGACCCGCAAGCGCGTCGACCGCGCCAAGGGGCTGCTCATGACGCGGATGGGGCTGTCCGAGCCCGAGGCCTTCCGGTGGATCCAGAAGACCTCGATGGACCGTCGCCTCACGATGCGCGAGGTCGCCGACGCCGTCATCGACCAGGTCGGTCGGACCTCCGGCTGAGGACTCGCCAGCCCGCCTCCGAGGCGTAAGGTGGTCCACCACACGTCGGGGCGCGAGCTGAAGGAGGATGCGTGCGGCACAACCCGGTCGCCAGACCCGCGCACCCCGATGACCTCACGCGCGTGATCGAGCTGCTGCGCAGCGCGCGCGCCGACTCCCCGCTCGGTCCGCAGCTCTGCAGCCCTGACTCCGCCACGCTCGGCGAGCAGCTGCAGGCGTGGTGCGCGATGCCCGGCGCCAGCCTGCTCGTCGCCGAGGCCGGTGACGACCTCGTCGGCATCGCCCTCGCGCAGAAGGTCGACGTCAACCTGTTCTCGGACGTCGTCTACCTCCAGCTGGAAGCCCTGTTCGTCGACAGCGGGTACCGGCGTCGCGGCGTCGGCCGGGCACTGATGTCGCTCGTGGCGCAGGTCGCCGTCGACAGCGAAGCCACGCACGTCGTGACCATGCCGCTCACCGGTTCCCGGTCCGAGCAGCGCTTCCTCTCCGGGCTCGGCTTCTCGCCCGCGGCCACCCGCCGCATCGTCGAGACGCCCGCCCTGCTGCGTCGTCTCGACGTGCTCGCCACCCCCCGCCGCGCCAAGGGCATCGACGAGATCATCGCGCGCCGCCGCCGGTCCCGCGGGCTGCCTCCGACGCCGGCCCGGGGCATCGCCGTCCCGTCGCACGGGCGCGAGTCGCACGCCGGTCGCTGACGTGCGTCGTATCACGATTCGCTAACGAAGCCACTCGGTCGCGATCCGGTCTCAGCCGCACCAGCATGCGGCTGATCGCGCATCGAGCCCCGAACGGGGTCCTGGGCGCCACCCCGAGCTGCTGCTACGGTCGATGAAGAGGCGAATTCCGGGCCGCGCTCGGGAATCGCCAGGACAGCCCAGGCCGCGGCCGCCGACCATCGGCGGGCGTACGGCGGCCGGTGGTGGCGCCCCTCGATGCGGCGCGTGGCCGACGTGCCCACCCCGGAAGCCCGGACCGTAACCCAAGACCTGCGCATGCCTCACGATGCGCGGGCACAGGACGCGTGACCGAGACTGCTGCACCACCCAGCCCTGCCCACCACGACGAGCCCAGCGACGACCGCGAGGTCGTTCTCCGGGTCGAGCACCTCTTCAAGGTCTTCGGCCGTGGCGCCCGCGACGCCGTCGAACGACTCGACGCCGGAGCCGATCGCTCCGAGCTGCCTCGCGGCACCACGGCTGCCGTCATCGACGCCAGCTTCGATGTGCGCGCCGGCGAGATCTTCGTCGTCATGGGGCTCTCCGGCTCCGGCAAGTCGACCCTGATCCGGACCCTCAACGGTCTGTCGGAGCCGACGGCGGGACGCATCACGATCGGCGATCAACGGATCGACGGCGCGACCGCTCGGCAGCTCCGGGAGATCCGACGAGCCCGGATCTCGATGGTGTTCCAGCACTTCGCCCTGCTGCCGCACCGCACCGTGGCCGAGAACGCCGCCTACCCGCTGCAGCTGCGCGGGGTCGCGAAGACCGAGCGCGCGGAGCGGGCCGACGAGGCCCTGCGCATGGTGGGCCTCGACGGCTGGGGCGACCACCTGCCGTCGGAGCTCTCGGGCGGGATGCGGCAACGCGTCGGTCTGGCGCGCGCCCTGGCTGCGGGCACCGACATCCAGCTGATGGACGAGGCCTTCAGCGCCCTCGACCCGTTGATCCGCAAGGAGATGCAGGACCAGCTGCTCGACCTGCAGGCCCAGCTCGGGATCACGATCGTCTTCATCACGCACGACCTCAACGAGGCGAGGCGTCTCGGCGACCGGATCGCGATGATGCGCGACGGTCGCATCGTCCAGGTCGGCACCCCCGAGGAGATCCTCACCGACCCCGCCAACGACTACGTCGCGCAGTTCGTCGCCGAGGTCGACCGGACCCGCGTCCTGACGGCCGCTGCCGTCATGGAGCGACCGGTCGCCGTCGTCGGCCCCGACGCCGGTCCGCGCGCCGCGCACCGGCTGATGCGCGAGCACCAGACCTCCTCGATGCTGGTGGTCGGCAGCAACCGTGCCGTGCAGGGCATCGTGTGGGAGGACGACGTCGCCGACGCGCTGCGCTCGGGCGCCGACCGGCTGCCCAGCCGCGCCGACGGGCACGTGAGCGTCAGCCCGGACACCCCCCTCGCCGAGCTGTTCGCCGACGCCGCCTCCACGCGCGCGCCGCTCGCGGTCGTCAACGACGCCGGCGCCCTCGTCGGCGTGATCCCGCGGGTGACGCTGCTCAGCGCCCTCGCCCTCCCGGACACCCCGAGCGACGACGAGGCGGAGTCCGAGCTCGTCGGCGTCGGAACGGCCGACACCGAAGGAGGAGACCGATGAGCTGGCTCCCGCACCTGCCGATCGGCCTCGGTGCCGACGCCGTCGTCGACTGGATCAAGGCCAACCTGCCGGGACTCCTCGCGGCGATCTCCTCGTTCTTCAACACGCTCTCCGGCTCCCTCGCCGACGCGCTGCTGATCCTGCACCCGCTGCTGGTCGCGCTCGTCTTCGCGCTGGTCGCGGCCTGGGTCCGCTCGATCGCGTTCGCGATCTTCACCGCCCTCGGGCTCGTGCTCACCATGAGCCTCGGGCTCTGGAACGAGACCATGCAGACGCTGTCGATGGTGCTCGTCGCGACGACGATCGCCGTCGTCATCGCGGTCCCGATCGGGATCCTGGCGGCCCGCAACGCCACCGTCAGCGCCGTCGTCCGCCCCGTGCTCGACTTCATGCAGACGATCCCGGCGCTGGTCTACCTCGCCCCGGTGGTCATCTTCTTCAGCATCGGCTACGCCCCCGGCGTGGTCGCGACGATCGTGTTCGCGATGGCGCCGGGCGTGCGGCTGACCGAGCTCGCCATCCGGCAGGTCGACGCCGAGACGGTCGAGGCGGGGGAGGCGTTCGGCGGCACGCCGGGACAGATCCTGCGTGGCATCCAGCTGCCGCTCGGGCTGCCCACGATCATGGCGGGCGTCAACCAGGTGATCATGCTCGCTCTGTCGATGGTCGTGATCGCCGGGTTCGTCGGCGCGCCCGGCCTCGGCAAGGTCGTCACGGCCGCGTTCAGCCGGATCGACGTCGCCAACGGCTTCGAGGGTGGCGTCGCCATCGTCATCCTCGCGATCTTCCTCGACCGGCTCACGGGCGCCATCGGCCAGCCCAGCCCCAGCTCGCTCGGCGCCCGCCTCCGCAGCCGTCGGAAGGCGGCTGCCCAGACACCACCCACCATCGAACCGGACGAGGTCCGGAGAGAGAAGGAGTACGCATGAGGAACCAGCACACGACACGACGCGGCTTCGCGGCACTCGGTGCCGTTGCGGCCGTCGGTCTGACCGTCGCGGCCTGCAACCCCGACGCCCCCGCCGCCGGAGGCGGTGAGGACACGGGCGGCGACGGCGACCGCGGCACCATCACGCTCGGCTACATCCCCTCGTGGACCGACGGCCTGAGCACCGCCTACCTGCTCGAGAACAAGCTCGAGGAGGCGGGTTACACCGTCGAGCACACCGAGCTGAGCGAGGCCGGCGTGCTCTACACCGCCCTCGCCCAGGGCGACGTCGACATCTACCCGTCGGCGTGGCCGGACGTCACGCACGCCACCTACATGGAGACCTACGGCGACCAGATCGAGGACCTCGGCACCTACTACGACGGCGCCAAGCTGACGTTCGCGGTGCCGTCGTACAGCGAGATCACCTCGATCGCCGACCTGCCGGAGCACGTCGACGAGCTCGGCGGCCAGATCGTCGGGATCGAGCCCGGCGCCGGTCTCACCGAGGTCACCCAGGACAGCGTCTTCCCCGGCTACGGCCTCGACGAGGCGGGCTTCACCCTCGCGACGTCGTCGACCTCGGCGATGCTGGCCGAGCTGGACAGCGCGATCAGCTCGGAGAGCGAGATCGTCGTGACGCTGTGGCGCCCGTTCTGGGCCAACTCGACCTACGACGTCCGCGACCTCGAGGACCCCGACGGTGCGCTCGGCGAGGCCGAAGGCCTGCACTTCCTCGCCAGCGACGGCTTCTCGGACGAGTTTCCCGAGGTGGCCGACTGGATCAGCAGCATCCAGCTCGACGACACCCAGTACGGCGAGCTGGAGAGCGCGGTCGTCAACGACAACCCGGACGACCCCGCGGCCGGCGTCACCGCGTGGCTCGAGGCGAACGACGACGTCGTCGGCTCGGTCGACGACTGACCCACGAGCTCCCCGCCGGCCCGGTCGCGCACCCGCGCGGCCGGGCCGTCGGCGTCAGCGGGCGTCGACGAGCATGCAGGTGAGCCGGGAGGTGCAGACCCGGCGGTCGCGCTCGTCGGTGATGACGATCTCGTAGGTCGCGACCGAGCGGCCGAGATGGACGGCGGTCGCGACGCCCATGACCACGCCCTCGCGCATCGCCCGGTGATGGGTGGCGTTGATCTCGATCCCGACGGCGGCCCGGCCCGGCCCGGCGTGCACGGTCGCCGCGATCGAGCCGAGCGACTCGGCCAGCACGGCGGACGCGCCACCGTGCAGCAGACCGGCGGGCTGGGTGTTGCCGGCGACCGGCATCGTGCCGACGCAGCGGTCGGCACCCGTCTCGGTGATCGTGATCCCCATGCGCTCGAGGAGGGTTCCGCGCAGGTCGAAGGACGGCATCGACGTCGCGTCGTGAGTGTCGGACATGGCACCTAGGCTGGCACCGTGACGGCATCGGCGCGACCCAAGCTCCTGATCATCGACGGGCACTCCATGGCCTACCGGGCGTTCTTCGCCCTGCCCGTCGAGAACTTCTCGACGACCACCGGCCAGCACACGAACGCCGTCTACGGCTTCACCTCGATGCTGATCAATCTCCTCCGCGACGAGGAACCCACGCACGTCGCCGTCGCGTTCGACGTCAGCGGCGCCGCGTTCCGCACCGAGGCCTACGCCGACTACAAGGGCAACCGGTCCGCGTCTCCGGAGGAGTTCAAGGGACAGATCCCGCTGATCGAGCAGGTGCTCGAGGCGCTGTCGATCCCGATCCTCGGGATCCAGGGGTACGAGGCCGATGACGTGCTGGCCACCCTCGCCGTCGAGGGCGGTGAGGCGGGTATGGACGTGCTCATCTGCTCCGGAGACCGTGACACCTTCCAGCTCGTCAACGACCGTGTGCTGGTGCTCTACCCGCGCAAGGGCGTCTCGGATCTCGCGAGGATGGACGCCGCCGCCGTCGAGGAGCGTTACGGCATCCCGCCGCAGAGCTACTCCGACCTCGCCGCGCTGGTGGGGGAGTCGAGCGACAACCTGCCGGGTGTGCCGAAGGTCGGCCCCAAGACTGCGGCTAAGTGGATCCTCACGTACGGCGGGCTCGACGGTGTCATCGGGAACGCCGGTTCGATCACGGGTGTCGCGGGGGAGAACCTGCGCACCCACCTGGACCAGGTCATCGTCAACCGGCAGGTCAACCGGCTGATGACCGATGTCGCGCTGCCCGTCACGGTCGCGGACCTGGAGCGCAAGCCGTTCTCGCGCGAGCAGGTTCACCAGGTCTTCGACGCGCTCGAGTTCAAGATCCTGCGCGACC
Source organism: Pseudactinotalea sp. (assembly GCA_048594485.1). Taxonomy (GTDB): domain Bacteria; phylum Actinomycetota; class Actinomycetes; order Actinomycetales; family Beutenbergiaceae; genus Pseudactinotalea. The sequence continues at coordinate 13,348 of JBMDXU010000064.1, forward strand.
GGCTCTTCGCCATGGCGCCCGCCGACACCGAGACGGCCGAGTCCACCCCGTTCGAGGTCGAGGTCACCCGCAGCGGCGTCGCCGACTGGCTCGCCGCGCACACCGGCTCGACGCTGGGCGTGGACGTGCGCGGCACGGCGACCCAGGGGTCCGGAGATGCCTGGGGCATCGCGATCGCCGATGACGGCGGCGCGGCGCTGACTCTCGACCTCACCTCGATCTCGCCGGAGGACGAGTCCGCGCTGGCGGCCTGGCTCGCCGACCCGGCGGCCCCCAAGGCGTTCCACGACGCCAAGTCCGCCTGGCACATGCTCGACGGCCGGGGTCTCGCCGTCGACGGCGTCACGTTCGACACCGCGATCGCCGAGTACCTGTGCCACCCCGATCAACGGCTGTTCGCCCTCGACGATCTCGCCGTGCGGCGCCTGCACAAGGAGATCGGGGGCGGCGCCGAGGCCGGCGGGCAGCAGCTGCTCAGCCTCGACGGTCCCGAGGAGGACGAGCTCAGCGCGATCCGTGCGGCTGCCGTCCGCGAGCTGGTCGAGGTCATCGGGACCGATCTCGCCGAACGCGGTGGCACCGAGCTGCTCGCCGAGGTCGAGCTCCCGACGTCGGTGACACTCGCCCGGATGGAGAAGGCCGGGATCGCCGCTGACGGCGACTACCTCCGTGACCTCGAGAAGCACTTCGGGGCCGCCGTCGACGGCGCGGCCGGTGAGGCGTACGACGTCATCGGTCGGGAGGTGAACCTGTCCTCGCCCAAGCAGCTGCAGGAGATCCTGTTCGATCAGCTCGGGATGCCCAAGACCCGCAAGACGAAGACCGGGTACACCACCGACGCGGATGCGCTGGCCGAGCTGTACGTCAAGACCGAGCACCCGTTCCTGCAGCACCTGCTGGCGCACCGCGACGCCATCCGGCTCCGGCAGACCGTCGAGGGTCTGCTCCGGACGGTCGCGCCGGATGGGCGCATCCACACCACCTACAGCCAGACGATCGCGGCGACGGGCCGGTTGTCGTCGTCGGACCCCAACCTGCAGAACATCCCGATCCGCACCGAGGAGGGCAACCGGATCCGGGCGGCGTTCGTGGTGGGCGAAGGCTTCGAGTCGCTGCTGACCGCCGACTACAGCCAGATCGAGATGCGCATCATGGCGCACCTTTCCGGCGACGAGGCCCTCATCGCGGCCTTCAACTCCGGCGCCGACTTCCACGCCGCCACCGCCTCGTCGGTCTTCCACGTCCCCGTCGACGAGGTCGTCCCCGACCAGCGACGCAAGATCAAAGCCATGAACTACGGCCTCGCGTACGGGTTGAGCGCCTTCGGCCTCAGCAACCAGCTCAGCATCACCACCGAGGAAGCCCGCGGCCTGATGACGGAATACTTCGAACGCTTCGGAGGCGTCCGCGACTACCTCCAGGCAGTGGTCCGCCGCGCGGTCCAGGACGGCTACACGGCCACCATCCTCGGCCGCCGCCGCTACCTCCCCGACCTGAGCAGCGACAACCGCCAACGCCGCGAAATGGCCGAACGCATGGCCCTCAACGCCCCCATCCAGGGCTCCGCCGCCGACATCATCAAGGTGGCGATGCTCCACGTCGACGCCGCCCTCCGCGAAGCCGGCCTCAAGTCCCGCATGCTCCTCCAGGTCCACGACGAACTCGTCTTCGAAGTAGCCCCGGGCGAACGCGAACCCCTCGAATCCCTGGTGCGCCAGAAAATGGGAGCAGCCCACCCCCTCTCAGTCCCCCTCGAAGTCTCCGTCGGCACCGGCCAGGACTGGAACGGCGCCGACCACTAACCCCACCCA
>JBMDXU010000065.1:0-8133 GCA_048594485.1 Pseudactinotalea sp.
GGCCGGGTTCGTCGGCCCGGTCGGCTCGGCCGGGTTCGTCGGCCCGGTCGGCTCGGCCGGGTTCGTCGGCCCCGTCGGCTCGGCCGGGTTCGTCGGCCCCGTCGGCTCGGCCGGGTTCGTCGGCCCGGTCGGCTCGGCCGGGTTCGTCGGCCCGGTCGGCTCGCTCGGACCGGTCGGGTTCGACCCGCTCGGCTGCTCCCCACCAGGGTTGCCGCCGCTCGGCTGCTCAGCGCCGGGGTTGCCACCGCGCGGGCCCGTGTCGGGCACCTCGGGGGTGACGTCGGGGCGGGTCGGGATCTCGGGCGCGCTCGGCCCGTTGCCGGGACCGAAGAGATCGCCCGTGACCGGGCTGGTCCGATCGATCGGGGGTGTCGGGACGTCCGTGACGTCGTCGATCAGCGCGGCCGGGTTGAACCGCACACCGCCCCCGGCGAGGTTGGCCGGCACGTTGTCGCCGAACCGCACCAGCCCGCTGACAGCGGTGACGCCGCCCTTGACGACGAAGGACCCGCCCGGCACGACGAGGTCCGCTCCACCGGCCACGAGCCGCATCAGGCGCGCGCCCGTCGAGCCGGTCTTCAGCGCCGCACCGGCCTGCCCGGCGCCGGGGATGAAGAACGTGCCCACGTTGAGGAGGGACTCGGTGCCGGTCGAGACGCCGTCCTCCTTCCACTTGTGCCAGCCGTCGCCGCCCTCGAGCATCGCGTTGTAGTCGTAACCGACCAGGCTCGACCAGCCGCCCGCGGCGACGTCACCGCGCTCGGTCAGCCAGCTGCGGACGCCCTCGGGCATCGGCACGCCGAGCACCGCGAGGTGCGGAAGGCCGGTGGTGAGGATGACCGTGGAGCCGAGGAAGTTCCCCAGGCCTCCCCACGCCTGTCCCGCGACGTCCCAACCCCAGTTGCCGGACTCGGTGTCATAGCCGATGAGCGAGGCCGCGCCGGAGTACATCCCGTACCCGAAGTTCTTGACGCCGTTGCCGACGGACTCCGTGCAGTTGCGGTCCTCGTCGCGCGGGTAGCCCCACGGCATCGGCATCTCGGGGTTGGTGAAGGCCTCCGCCGGGATGGCCTCGACCTCGGCGAGACACATGTTCTCGACGAGGCCGTTGATCCCGTTGGCGCAGGTGGCGGCAGCGGCGGAGATGTCCGCCAGGATGCCGCCGTACTCCTCGAGCAGCTCCTGGTTCTTCTCGATGGCCGGTCCGTGCTCGTACCACTCGACGTGAACCTTCTCCTCGTCGACCCCCGGCACCCAGTCGACCAGACCCTTGGCCTGCTGGCCGAAGCTCGCGTCCTCCGCCTCGGAGGCGTCGACCTCGTAACCCTGCTGGGCCTCGCGCCGGAAGGACCAGGCACGCTGGGTGAGGTCCAGCAGCGTCGGCTTGATCCCCTCCAACGTGGAGGCGTAGGTGTCGATGTGTCCCGCTGCGCTGTTGAACGCGGTCTTGAGGTCGTTCGCCGAGGTCACAGCGGGATCCATCAGGGCGTAGACGCTCTCCTGCTCAGGCGCCTGGTAGGGGCCCGTCAGACCCGACCACGTCGTCTTGATCGAGGTCACCTCGGTGTCCACCTTGGTGCCCATCGTGCGCAGGTCGGACGCCGCCGTCGTGATCGTGGACGTGTCCAGCTCCGCCCACTTGCACGGGAACATGTCCGGGTTGATCAGGCCGTCGCCGCCCGTCGGCTCGGCCGTGCACTGCTCGAGCTCGCCGCTCATGCGCCCTGCCCGTTCTCGACGAAGTACTGGAAGTCACCGGTCTCGGCGGCCTCGACCATCTCGGTCTGGTAGACGCCCGCCTGCTCCTCCTGGCCGTTGTTGTAGGCGACGACCGCGTTCGAGACCCCGACGATCCCGGCGTTGATGCGGTTGCTGATGTTCGTCAGGTTCGTCGACTGGTCCTGGAGGAGGTTGTTGAGCGCGGTCGGCACCTCAGCCGTGATGGCTGCACCCCACGACAACCCCTCGAAGATGGCCGTGAACTTCGCCTCGCCGAGCGCGGTGTTCAGCTCGGTCCGGTCGGTCTCGACGCTGGTCAGGATGGTCTTGACCCCTCCGGGGTTGATCTTCCATGCCGTCATCTCGTCCTCCTCACGCTCGTTCCTTGATGACGCCGCCGACTGCGGCGGCGATCGATTCGGCAGCGGCGCGCCCGGCGCCGCGATCGCTGTAGGGCAGGATCACGTCGGTCCAGAGCGCGAAGCTCGCGGGTGGGTCGACGACGGCGGCGGCCGCCTCCCGCGCGTGCGGCACCGGTCGGCTCCGGAAGACCGTGAGCAGCGGGGTCGCGTCCTCGGCCAGCAGCTGCCCGATGTCGCCGCCGGAGTAGGCGACGTACGTGCCCTCGGGATGGGTGTGCTGGCACGCGTGGATCACCCTCTCCGGTGTGACCTCGACGTCGCTCAGCAGAACCAGCTCGGTTCCCATGTCAGCGTCCCTCCAGCAGCAGCGTGCGGCGCACGTTCTCCGGGCCGAGATCGGCCGCGAACGCGAGCAGCTGGTCCCAGAGACCGCGGTCGGGTGCGCTGAACCGCACCAGCAGGCTGGGGGTGCGCGCTCGTCCGAGGACGGTCACGTCGTGACGGCGTCGGAGCCCCTCGATGTCGGCACCGAGGTCGTGCACGGACGCGGGTCCGAGCAGCACCGCCAGAGGCGCCTCCGGCCGACGGCCGGCGGGCCGCTGCGTCAGTCCGGCGTCGAGCTCGGCGACCGAGACGAGCCCGAGGGTCGGCGTGTAGAGCTCGTGAGCCTGCCTGAGCATCACGGTGGCGCGGTCGAGCAGCGGGGACGCGGCAACGCCGTCGCCGTACGTCCCCACCGGCACGCCGCCCTTGACGAGCTCGTGCACACCCCTCTTGGTGCGGCCCGCACTGATGGCGGCGAACGAGCCGTCAGCCGCTCGCGCGTGCACCAGCTCGGAGTCGGGCATGGTGCGCCGGATGGTCTCGGTGAGCGCAGCGTCGTTCCAGTGCTCGGTCAGCGGCTCGACGCTGCCCCAGACGTCGAGCTCGGAGCCCCCGAGACCCGTGACGACGGCCTGGGCGAGGGCGCCCAGCCGCAGCTCGTCGGTGACCCGGTGATGCGCGTACACCTCGTACATGAGCACGGCGAGCGAGTCCGGGCGCGGCTGACCGAAGCCGGGCAACCGCTGGCGGTCGACGCCGGCCAGGCCCCAGAGATCGGCGAAGCCGGTGATCGCGTACCCGGTGAGCCCGTCGTAGACGACGCCGTCGCCCCGGACCGCCCAGAACGCCCCGGAACGGCCGAGCGCGAGCATCGCCAGCGAGCTCAGCGTGGCGTCCATCCCGGTCAGCAGCACCGGGCGGCGACCGACCTCGACCGTGGTGTCGAGGAACGTCTGCAGCGGCTCGGTGAGCAGCACGCGGCGTGACGACGTCGCGTAGACGGCGTACTCGGTGGTCCACTCGTCGGCGACGGGGTTGACGTGTTCGATGGTCATCGCGATCTCGTGAGCTCGGTTCAGGGTCGTGGTCGTCGTGGTCGTCGTGGTTGTCGTGATTGTCGTAGTCGGCAGCGTCGTCGGACGGCTGTCGCTGCTGAGCCTACGAAGCGGTCCGCGTTCGCGGAACGGATAGGGCTACCCATGGGGCCGGCCCGGCACCCGCAGGCGCCGACGCACGAGCCCGCCCGCCGAGAACGGCGGGCGGGCTCGGGTCGTCCGGCTGGGTCAGCTCGGGATGTAGGTCGCGGCCCTCGTCAGCGCGGCCTGCGCGATGTCGTCGTTGCCCTGGAGCGAGCTGCGGATCGCGTTGATGATGCCCTTGACCTCGGCACCGGCGTCGTTCCACTTCTTCTCCATCGCGGCGTACTGGTCCGACACGCCGTCGGCCTGGTACACGGCCATCGCCGCGCGGACGTCGGAGTCACGACGGGCGAGCGCCGCCTCCAGCGTCGAGGCCACCTTCTCGAAGTTGGCCTGGGCCGCCTGCGAGTCGCCGATGTTGTAGTCGTTGCGATCCTGCTGGTTGCTGTAGTTCACGGTTGTTCCTCTCAGACTCAGACGCGCGGGGAGAACGGGGTGGCGTCGGCGGCCTCGAACGCGGCGCCGCCCTCGGCCGAGGCGTGGACGTCCGCCCCCTCCTGGGCCGCGTTGACGAACGTCGTGTTCTGACCGGCGATCGAGCCGGTGATGCCGACGAGAGCGTTGTTCAGCTTGGTCGCGACGTCGTCCGTCTTCGACTTGAAGTTGTTGAACGACTGCTTGGCGACACCGTTGAAGCTGCGCTCCAGCGGCTCGGCCGCCTCGACCAGCTGGCGCACCAGGCTTGCGAGGTCATCGGACTCCGTCGCGGTCTTCTTTCCCAGGGTCGACAGCGCGTCGGCCTCCATGGAGAACTTCATGTTCATGCGTGTGGCTCCGTTTCCACTGCGGTGGTGCTCGTGTCGTGGACGAGGCTAGGCGTTTCGTCGTCATGCTGCGAGGGGCAGTGGTCCCCATCCACAGGTCGCCGGGTGTGGACACGGCGCCGCGACACGCTAACGTCCTGGGAGTCAGTCGCCGATGCGGAGCTCGCATGACCATGTCATCGCAGGTCACGGCGGCCGCCACCGGTCTTGGGGGGCGGCCGGTCGTCGTGCTGCACGCACACCGAGACGGCCGGTCCTGACATGCACGCGTTCCGAGCGCTGAGCGAGCCCCCGGGCCCGAGCCGGCCGATCCTGGGCGACCGCCGCCCGCTCGCGCCACAGCTCGTGCTCGACGGCGTCCGACGAGTCTCGCCGGTCGGATGGGCCGCCATCGACGTGGGCGTCCTGGTGATCGCGACCGGTGCCGCGGTCGCCGTCGCGGCCCTGATCTCGATCCCCGCCACGATCCCTGCCGTCGTGCTCGGGCTGGCGGCGCTCACATGGCTGCTGGTCGACCTCGTCCGCACGGGTCGGACGGTGGGGCACCGGCTGCTCGGCCAGCGCACGGTCGACGGCGCGACCGGCTTCCCGGTGTCGCCGCGCACGTTGGCCACGGCCACCACCGCGGACATCCGCCGCGGCCGGGACCCGATCCGCGTGCTCCCCCGCCAGGGTGCGGCGCCGCCGCCCCAGGTGGACCAGTGGCACCTCACGGCCTCGCGTGCGCTCAACGCCCCGATCGTGCTCGTGCTCGACAACGGGATGGCCTACAACCTCCTCGGGCCCACGGTCATCGGCCGCAACCCGTCTCGGGTCGACGAGAGCGCGCAGCTGCTGCAGATCGCCGACCTCACCCGGACGATGTCCAAGAGCCACGCACTCCTGGAGCCGCAGGGTGGCGTGCTCTGGGTGACCGACCTCGGATCGATGAACGGCACGTCGATCGCCACCAACGAGGACGACGCGCTCGAACGGATCGACCCGCACGTGCGCACGCTCGTCCGGACCGGAGCACGACTGGAGTTCGGGGACAGGCTCGCCACGATCGGCACCACCGCTCGGTCGGCGTCCGCCCGTGAGGAGGCAGGTGCCTGATGCAGCCGGACAAGATCCTCATCGAGACCACCAAGACCCATCGCAACCGGCTGGCGTCGGCGCTGTCGCACGGTCCGCTCGGACGGCGTCGCCCGGTCAACACCAACCTCAAGCGGCTGATGGGGTCGATCGTGCTGGCCGCCGTCGCCGGCGTGGCCTGCATCGGGTTCGGGTTCGTCTCCAACCTCCTGCTGCAGCAGAAGGAGGACGCCGCGCTGGCCTCCTTCCAGTCGGCGATGGCCGCCAACCCCCTTCCCGACACCGAGGAGTGGGTCACCAACGAGGACACCGGGTTCCAGGAGAACGCGGCCACCGGCGAGGTCCGCGACCCCACGACCGGTTTCCTCATCGACGAGAACGGCTACGCCGTCGACCCGGAGGGCAACCTCATCGACCCCCGGCTCGACTGGCTCATCGATCCCGCGACCGGCTACTACACCGACCCCGTCAGCGGGATCACCATCGACCCCGTCACCCGGACGGTCATCAGAGAGGACGACGGCTCGTGACCGAGTACACCCGCGTCACGATCCAGGGCGAGGGCCGCAAGGCCGACCTGGTGCTCCCCGACGACGAGCCGATCGCCGCCGTGCTTCCCGAGGTGCTGTCTCTCCTCGACGAGACCACCGAACGATCGAGCCGCCCCGTGGTGCTGATGACCACGGTCGGCGAGCAGCTCTCACCGGCGCTGACGCTGGCCGAGCAGAACGTCGAGCACGGCACGATCCTGCGGATCGTGCGCGTCGACGAGGCGCCCCCACCCCCCGAGGTGGCCGATGTCACCGACCTGCTCGGCGACGCCGTCGACGTCCGGTCCGATCGGTGGCGGCCGGTGTGGGGGGTGGCCGCGGCTGCGGTCGTCGCCGCGGTCGCGGGTGTGTTCGGAGCGCCTGCCTCGCTCGTCTCCGGCGTCACGCCGGCGCAGCTCGTCGGCGGGCTCGCCGTGCTGCTCGCGATCTCCGTGGTGACGGCGCGACGCGGGCGCGGTGGGTCCGCCGTCGTGCTGGCTGCGGGCGTCATCGGTGCCTGCGTCGCGCCGGCCGCCTACCTGCAGGTCGTCACGGCGCTCGACCACCCCGGCGCGACGCTGCTGCTCTGGTTCGGGCTCGCGGCGGTTGTGCTCGCCGCCGTCGGAGGCGTCGGGTTCCGCGACGCGGCGCTGGTGGTGGGTGGCACCGCCGGTGCGCTTCTCGTCGCCGCCTGGGTGCTCATGCACCTGTTCGGCGTCCAGATCCTGCACAGCGCCGCCTGGGTCGCGATCGCCGCGGTGCTGCTGCTCGGGCTGCTGCCCGGGGTCGCGATGACCGCCAGCGGTCTCACCGGCCTCGACGACCGGGTCGTCGAGGGCACCAAGGTCGCGCGCGCCGCTGTCAGCCGCGCCGTCGACACGACCCACCGGTCGCTGACCTGGGCCACGGTGGCCACCGTCGTCCCGGCGTCGATGGGCGCGTGGTTGCTCGCGCGCTCGGGGCTACCGGCGGGCCAGGCGCTGGCGGCCGCCCTCTCCGTCGTCATGCTCACGCGCACGCTGGTGCTGCCGCTCGCACCGCAGCGGCTCGCGCTGATCGCCGGAGGCTCCGTCCCGCTCCTCGCGCTGGGCTTCACCGCCCTCATGCAGCCCGGCCAGGCGGCCGTGGCGGCGGTGCTGCTCGTCGCCGTGCTCGTGACCGTCGTCGGCATCTCGGTGTCCGAGAACATCAAGGCGCGGGCGCGACGCCTCGCCGGTGTGATCGAGATGCTCGCCGTGGTGGCTCTGATCCCGCTCGCGCTGTGGCTGCTCGACGTCTACGTCGACCTCGTCCAGGTCTTCACCTCATGAGGCTGCTGCGACGGAGCTGGGGGGTGCTCTGGTCGGCCAGGCCCCGACGGATCGCCGAGCTCGAGGCGCTCGACAGCCAGGTGCGTCACCCGCTCGCGCTGTCGACCCGCGTCGGCTTCGTCGGCACCGACGGCGGCGTGGGCTGCTCGATGGCGGCGGGCCTCGCCGCGTCCGTGCTGGCCCGCCGCCGGAGCAGTCGCGTGCTGGCGGTGAACGCCTCGGGCCTGCAGCGCTCGCTGCTGTGGCACGCCGGTGTGCGGAGCCCGGCGACGAGCACGAACGCCGATGACGCCGCCCGGGCCGCGGCCAGCACGGCGGCCGAGGCGCTCGAGGGGCTGGTGACGTCGCCGTCCGGGCTGCGCGGTCTCGACCTCGTCCGACAGCCCCAGGCCGACGACACCCGCTGGTGGGAGGCCGTCGCGCCCGCCAGCCGGTTCTTCGACTTCGTCGTCACCGACTGGGGCGTGCGCGACGCCGCCTCGCTCGGGCACGTCAGCGCGGCGAGCTCCGTGATCGCCGTGGTGGCGACCCCGGACCGGGCGTCGATCCAGCGCGCCGTCGACCTCGCCGCGGCCGCGTACGCGGCCGAGGTGCCCAGTGTCATCGCCCTCGTCCCGGCGCGTGGCCGCGCGCCGTCCGGCACCGCCGAGGTCAGCCGCCACCTGCCGGTCCCGTGCGTCCGGTTCCCGGTCGATCGTGCGCACGGGCGGCACGAGCCCGCACCGAGCAGCGACCTGCGTGACGCCACCAACCTCGCGGCCATCCGGTTGGCCGCTGCCATCGTCACGACGGCCGCCGCCCGCCGAGCCAGCCTGGCGCGCTCGGCCGCCGAGACGCCGTCGGCCGCCGAG
>JBMDXU010000066.1:0-27407 GCA_048594485.1 Pseudactinotalea sp.
CAAGAGCTTCGGCGACCACGAGGTGCTCAAGGGCATCTCGGTGAAGATCGGCAAGGGCGAGGTCGTCTGCGTGATCGGCCCGTCGGGGTCGGGCAAGTCGACGTTGCTGCGCTCGGTGAACCTGCTCGAGGAGCCGACGAGGGGCCGCATCCTCATCGAGGGGATCGACATCCTCGACCCGGAGGTCGACGTCGACCGGGTGCGCGCCCGCATCGGGATGGTGTTCCAGCAGTTCAACCTGTTCCCGCACATGACGGGGCTCGGGAACCTGTGCCTCGCCCAGCAGCGGGTTCTCGGCAGGTCCAAGTCGGAGGCGGTGAAGGTCGCGCGCGAGAACCTGGCGAAGGTCGGTCTCGCCGAGCGAGAGGCGGCCTACCCCGCGCACCTGTCGGGCGGCCAGCAGCAGCGGGTCGCGATCGCCCGGTCGCTGTCGATGAACCCGGACATGATGCTGTTCGACGAGCCGACGTCGGCGCTCGACCCCGAGCTCGTCGGCGACGTCCTCGAGGTGATGCGCACGCTCGCCGCCGAGGGCATGACGATGATGGTCGTCACCCACGAGATGGGCTTCGCCCGCGAGGTCGGGAGCCGGCTGATCTTCATGGACGACGGTGTCGTCGTGGAGGAGGGCGACCCGCGCGAGGTGCTCGCCGACCCCCAGCACGAGCGCACGCGACTGTTCCTGAGCAAGGTGCTGTAGATCGCGATGCGGAAGGAACCTGACGCCAGATGGTGCTGAACCGCCGATCGCGGCGGGTTCGAGGCATCTGGCGTCAGATTCCTTCCACACGGTCGCGGCCGACCAGGTGGCGGAACGGTCGTTCTCGGATCGGATCGAGCCCCGCTGCGGTGCGAGACTGACGTCATGGCCCTTCCCGCTGACACGAACCCGACGTTCGCCGACTACGCCCACCCCGAGCGCCTGGTCTCCACCGCCTGGCGGGCGGAGCACCTCGGTGAGCCGGGGCTCGCCGTCGTCGAGTCCAACGAGGACGTGCTGCTCTACTCGACCGGGCACATCCCGGGGGCGGTGCACCTGGACTGGCACGTCGATCTCAACGACCCGGTCACCCGCGACTACGTCGACGGCGCCGCGTTCGCCGCCGCGCTGTCCGCGCGCGGCATCTCCCGCGACGACACCGTCGTCATCTACGGCGACAAGAACAACTGGTGGGCCGCCTACGCGCTGTGGGTGTTCACCCTGTTCGGCCACCCGGACGTGCGCCTGCTCGACGGCGGCCGCGCCGCCTGGATCGCCGAGGGTCGTGAGATGACGACCGAGCCGAGCGAGCCGTCGCCGTCGGACTACCCCGTCGTCGAGCGCGACGACGTCCCCGTGCGTGCCTTCAAGGAGGACGTGCTCGCCTTCCTCGGCGGTCAGCTCGTCGACGTCCGCTCACCCGCCGAGTACACCGGCGAGCGCACCCACATGCCCGACTACCCCGATGAGGGCGCCCTGCGCGGCGGCCACATCCCCGGCGCGCAGTCGGTGCCGTGGGCGCGGGCGGCGAACGAGGACGGCACCTTCCGGTCGCGGGCCGAGCTGGCCGCGATCTACCAGGACGAGAAGGGCCTCGACCCGGCCGAGCCGGTCATCGCGTACTGCCGGATCGGCGAGCGTTCCTCGCACACCTGGTTCGTGCTGCAGCACCTGCTCGGCTTCGACGACGTCAAGAACTACGACGGCTCCTGGACCGAGTGGGGCAACTCCGTCCGGGTCCCGATCGTCACCGGCGACCAGCCGGGCGAGGTGGCGGGAACGGCGTGAGCGATCTCCCCGCGGCGTTGGCCGGGATCGTCGACGACTTCCAGTCGTTCACCGAGCCCGAGCGGATGCAGCTCCTGCTCGAGTTCGCCGAGGGCCTCTCGGACCTGCCGCCCCGCTACGCCGAGCACCCGGACCTGCTCGAGCCGGTGCCCGAGTGTCAGTCGCCGGTGTTCCTCGTCGTCGAGGTCGGCGATCCCGACGGCGGTGCCACGGTCGGTCCGGACGCGCCGGTGTCGCTGTTCCTCACCGCTCCCCGCGAGGCTCCGACCACGCGCGGGTTCGCCGGCATCCTCGCCGAGGGGCTGGCCGGGCTGACCGCGCAGCAGGTGCTGGACGTCCCCGACGACGTGCCGCACCGGCTCGGCCTGGACCGCGCCGTCAGCCCGCTCCGCCTGCGCGGCATGGCCGGCATGCTCGGCCGGATCAAGCGCCAGGTGAGGGAGAAGACCTCCGGCTGAGCTCGGCCGGGATCAGGTGCTCGGGCATCGGGCGCGGCGACGGGCCGCCGTCGACGGCGATCGCGACGATCGCGCCCCAGCCGTCCGAGGGGTGCGGCGGCGGGCCGGGGACGTCGCGCATCATCGCGGACTCGACCTCCTCGGTGACGTGCGAGTCGACGAGCAGGACGGCGCCGTCGTGCGAGCGGTCGATCACGCCCGCGAGACACACCTCCATGTCGACCCGGCCCTGCGCGGTGCCGTGATCGGCGCACACGAGGCTGACCTCGGCCCCTCCCCACGGCTCGACGTCCTCCGGCCACAGCAGCCCGGCTGCGACGAGGCGCCCGTCCCGACGCAGGATCACCGATCGGTCGGCGTCGTGGCCGCCCGGCTCGACCTCGACGGCGAGCTCACGCCGCAGCGCCGTCTCGTCGGCCGGTGACCAGGCCGCGTGCTGGTCGAGGTAGTGGCGCACGAGGAGGTCGAGCATCGCGCCCGGATCGGTGGTCGTGGTGGGCTCGACCGGTCCGCGGTGCGTGGCCGCCCACGACCGCAGCTCGGGACCGACGACGTACCGCCACGGCGGCATCGCCTGGATCGTCACCGCCCCGAAGGCGTGGGCGACCTCGCGCTCGAGCGTGCTGCCGGGACCGAGCTTGAGGTGCAGCGGTCGATCGGAGGTGTCGCGCAAGGTCCGGATCAGCGCGATCGCGATCGCCGTCCGGTCGGGAACGGGGTCGACGTCGAGCACGGTCACGCGGGAGGCGGGGTGGACGGCGTTGTCGATGCCGCGGGCGTGACCCACCACGGCGCCGTCCCTGACGGCGACGAAGGACCGACGGTTCCCGCCCTCCCGCCAGCGGTCCGGGAGCAGCTCGTTCGTCGTCGACCCGCGTCGCGCGACGTCCTCCGGCGTCGCCGGACGGATGACGAGCTCCACGGTCCGCGAGCCTAGGCGGTGCGGGAACCACGCCGCGAGGCGAGGCGTTGGCATGGGGAGACGACGACGGGAGAACCCATGCAGTGCCCCACCGATGGCAGCACGCTCGTGATGAGCGAGCGGAGCGGGATCGAGATCGACTACTGCCCCCAGTGCCGCGGCGTCTGGCTCGACCGCGGCGAGCTCGACAAGATCGTGGAACGGTCAATGACCCAGGGCACCGGGCCGGCGCCCGCGGCGCCCGCGCAGCCGCTGCCACCGCAGCAGCCCGCCTACGGGACGCCGCCGGACCGGGCCGACCGGCGCTACTACGGACGGTCGGCGCCGTCGGCTCCCTCGCCCGAGGACGCGTGGCGGTACCAGCAGGGCTACGGTCGCGGGCAGCAACCGCGACGACGTCGCGAGAACTGGCTCAGCGAGCTCTTCGACTGAGAACCGGTCCGGACGACGTCATCCGCTCAACGTCAGCACGATCAGCAGGACGTTGAGAGCCGTGATGAGCACGGCGATCGCCGTCAGCGCGACCCGCAGCGCGGTCGAGTTCACGTGGACGCCCATCAGCGTGCGGTCGGACGTGAGCCGCAGCAGCGGGATCAGCACGAACGGGATCCCGAAGCTCAGCACCACCTGGGACACCACGAGCGCCCAGGTCGGGTCGACACCGACGGTGAGCAGGACGAGCGCGGGGATGAGCGTGACCGCACGCCGGGCCAGCAGCGGGACGCTGCGGTGCAGCAGGCCCTGCATGATCGTCGCGCCCGCGTAGCAGCCGACCGAGGTCGACGCGAGCCCGGAGGCGAGCAGGCCGATGCCGAAGAGGACGCCGACGGCCGGTCCGAGGGCGTCGGTGACGGCGGCGTGCGCGCCCTCGATGGTGTCGGTGCCCTCGACCCCCTGCAGCGAGGACGCCGCCAGCAGCAGCATCGCGACGTTGACGGCGCCGGCCAGCACGAGGGCGGCGACGACGTCCCACCGCGTGGCGCGCATCAGCCGGCGGGCCGCCGCCGGTCCGGAGGCGTCGGCGCGTCCGTGCCGGTCGCGCGCCAGGGCCGAGTGCACGTAGATCGCGTGCGGCATCACGGTCGCGCCGAGCATGCTCGTGGCGAGCAGGACAGAGTCCACCCCAGCGAAACGCGGCACGAGACCCCCGAGCACCCCGCCCGGGTCGGGCGGGGCGAGCACCAACCCGGTGAGGAACCCGGCGGTGATGATCACGAGCAGGCCGATGATCACGTGCTCGAACCGCCGCTGCCCTCCCCGCGACTGGACCGTGAGCAGCGCCATCGAGACGACGCCCACGATCAGCCCGCCCAGCGGCAGCGGAACGCCGAAGAGCAGGTAGAGGGCGAGCGCTCCGCCGAGCACCTCGGCGAGATCGGTCGCCGCGGCGACGATCTCGGCCTGCGTCCAGTACGCCAGCCTCGGCCCGCGACGCATGCGCGACCCGAGGATCTCCGGCAGCGTCCGCCCGGTGGCGAGCCCGAGCTTGGCCGAGGCGTACTGCACCAGCACGGCCATGACGTTCGCGGCCACCAGCACCCACACGAGCAGGTAGCCGTAGCGCGCCCCCGCCGTCAGGTTGGCGGCCACGTTGCCCGGGTCGACGTAGGCCACGGCCGCGACGAACGCCGGGCCGAGCAGCGGCAGCAGCGCGCGTCGTGGCGGCGGTGCCGTGCTCGTGGTTGTCGTCATGGTCTCGCCCGTGTCGTGGGTCGGCTGATCGGTGGTTCGGTCCGCACGCTCGCACGGATGGGTGACGCCACCGTCGGCCTACTTGTGCCAGCAGGGGCGGACGGCCCCGCCGTCCGGGCTCAGCTCAGACGCTCGTCGAGATGGATGGTGACGTCGTCGCCGTCGGTCTTGCCGATCTGCTTGCGGATCGCCGCGGCGATCGGCAGCTTGTGCGTGCCATCACCCAACGCCATGAAGGCGCCGCGGAAGGGGACGCCGTCGACGGTGCCGGCGACCTTGACGAGGCCGCGCGTGCCGAAGACGGCGGCGGAGTCGGGCATCTGGACGCACGTCCAGGTGTCGCCCGAGCGGACCCGACCGAGCGTCGCGGTGAAGGTGATGTCGAGCGGGCCCGTGCCGGCCATGGAGGCCTCCTGAGGTGGTCGAGGGTGTGGCCCGATGATGAACCCTGGTGACGGCGGAGTCGAGACCCCGGAGACGTCGCGCTGTGGGCGAACCCACGGTGCCGACCGCGACCCCCGGCGATAGGGTCGAACGGTGACTGCTCACTATGACGTCGTCGTCCTCGGTGCGGGCCCTGGTGGCTACGTCGCCGCCATCCGCGCCGCCCAGCTCGGCAAGTCCGTGGCCGTGGTGGAAAAGAAGTACTGGGGCGGTGTCTGCCTCAACGTCGGGTGCATCCCGAGCAAGGCCCTGCTCAAGAACGCCGAGCTCGCGCACACCCTCAACCACGAGAAGGACAAGTACGGCATCGAGGGCGACGCCACGATGGCGTACGGCCCCACGCACGCGCGGTCCCGGCAGGTCAGCGCCGGCATCGTCAAGGGTGTCCACTTCCTCATGAAGAAGAACAAGATCACCGAGGTCGACGGGTGGGGCACCCTCACCAGCGCGACCTCGATGGATGTCGCCCTCAATGACGGTCAGACCGAGCAGCTCACCTTCGACAACCTGATCCTCGCGACCGGCTCGGTGACCCGGATGCTGCCGGGTGTGCAGGTCAGCGACAACGTGGTCACCTACGAGGAGCAGATCCTCGACGCCGAGCTGCCCGGCTCGATCATCATCGCCGGCTCGGGCGCGATCGGCGTCGAGTTCGCGTACGTGATGGCCAACTTCGGCGTCGACGTCACGATCGTCGAGTACCTCGACCGGATGGTCCCGCTGGAGGAGCCGGCGATCTCCAAGGAGCTCCTCAAGCACTACAAGAAGCTGGGCGTGAAGGTCCTGACCGGCACCAAGGTGGAGTCCGTCGAGGACACCGGCTCCGGCGTCAAGGTCACGGTCTCTCCCGCCGCCGGTGGCGAGCAGCAGGTGCTCGAGGCGGACCGGCTGCTCTCGGCGATCGGCTTCGCCCCGCGCACCGAGGGGTTCGGCCTGGAGAACATCGGCGTCGAGCTGACTGAGCGCGGCGCGATCGCCATCGACGACTTCATGCGTACCAACGTCCCGAACGTCTACGCGATCGGCGACGTCACGGCGAAGCTCATGCTCGCGCACGTCGCGGAGGCGCAGGGCATCGTCGCCGCCGAGACCCTCGCCGGCGCCGAGACGATGCCGATCGACTACCGCTTCATCCCGCGCGCGACCTACTGCCACCCGCAGATCGCCTCGATGGGACTCACCGAGGACCAGGCCAAGGAGGCCGGCCACGAGGTCAAGACCGCCCAGTTCCCGTTCAGCGCGAACGGCAAGGCCATGGGCCTCGGCGAGGGCGTCGGGTTCGTCAAGATCGTCGCCGACGCCCAGTACAACGAGATCCTCGGCGCCCACATGATCGGCCCGGACGTCACGGAGCTGCTCCCGGCGATCAACGTCGCGCAGACCTGGGACCTCACGGCCGACGAGGTCTCCCGCGTCGTGTTCGCCCACCCCACCCTCGGCGAGGCGGTCAAGGAAG
Source organism: Pseudactinotalea sp. (assembly GCA_048594485.1). GTDB lineage: Bacteria > Actinomycetota > Actinomycetes > Actinomycetales > Beutenbergiaceae > Pseudactinotalea. The sequence continues at coordinate 6,741 of JBMDXU010000066.1, forward strand.
CGATGCACGGCATCGCGGGCCACATGATCAACCTCTGAGTTGGACGGCGGCCTCCGGCCGCGTTCAGCCCGGCGGCTGACCACCCCGGCTCGTTCCTTCGCCGGGGACGTTCAGCCCCTGGCGGGAGTCCGATGGCGGCCCCCGGTCGAGGCGCCGGTGCGGTCGTAGGATCGACGCCATGAGAGCCCCTGTCGCCGACGACCGGATCAAGGCGATGCCGTTCGGCACCATCTACCCGCTGTACGTGACCAAGGTCGAGCGCAAGGGGCGCACCGCCGAGGAGCTGGACGAGGTGCTCACCTGGCTCACCGGTTACGACGCCGCGGGGCTCCAGGAGGCGGCGAGCTCCGGCGTCGGGCTCGAGGCGTTCTTCGACGGCGCGCCCGCCTACAACCCGGCCGCGCAGCAGATCACGGGCGTGATCTGCGGGTACCGGGTGGAGGAGATCACCGACCCTCTGATGCGCAAGGTGCGCGAGATGGACAAGGTCGTCGACGAGCTCGCCAAGGGCAAGCCGATGGAGAAGATCCTCCGCTCGACCTGATGCTTGCGCGAGGGCCGCGTTGGCTGAGCGATCTGCCTGCCGTTGCTCGACGGCGGGAGCACAATGGGGCCGACATCGTCGTACCCCGGGAGGACCGATGGCCACCTTCACCGCGTGGAAGTTCACGGACGTCGACGGGGCCGAGCGTGCCGTCGAGACGTTGCGTCAGGTCTGGCGCGAGGGTCTGATCAAGGTCGAGGACTACGCCGTCGTCGAATGGCCTGCCACGGCCGACAAGCCGGACGTCAAGTACGAGACCCGCGACGAGTGGCGCGCCACCGGGTGGGGCGCCATGTGGGGTGCGCTGTTCGGGACGCTGTTCTTCCTGCCGCTGGTCGGTGCCGCTGCCGGGGCGGTGATCGGGCTGGTCCACAAGAAGATGGCGGGCATCGGGATCACGCAGGAGCAGCTCGACACGATCGGCAGGGAGGTGACGCCCGGTACGTCGGCGTTGTTCGTCGTCGCGACGGACGCGGAGTTCGACCGGCTCGCCGAGCGCTTCCGCGGCCAGCACGCGCATCTGATGTCGACCAACCTCGTCGGTGCCGACGCCGATGACGTCCGCCGGGCTTTCGAGGAGTAGCGCCTCAGGTGCTCGCTCGATCGAGGCCGAGCGCCTCGATGCCGCGGCTGGTCCACGGGTGCCCGCCGCAGGCGTCCCAGACGAGTGTGCTCCCGAGCGCGACGGCGCCCATGAGCGCGGAGACGCCCTTGTTGAGCCCGAACCGGGCGGGGGCGTACCAGGTGGCCGGGATCGTGCCTTCGGCACCGGGTGACGGCGGGGATCCGGCGCCGAGGTTCACGCCGTCGCACAGACCGTAGACGGGGTGCCACATCGGCGGGTGGTCGCGGAGCACGTCGAGAGCCGCGAGCGCCTCCTCGGGGCACAGCGGCAGGGCGCCGACGAGGGAGGCAGGTGGGATGGTGCCGTCGCAGTGCGGTGACGGCGGCCGGGCGGGCTCCGCCCCGTTGACGACGTAGCCCCACGGTCCGAGCCCGGCAGAGGTGCCCCACAGCCCCGCCGCGAACGTCGGGTAGCGATCGGCCTGCGACGCGCACCACGCCGCGTTGGCGAGACTCGCCTCGCGCGCGTTGCGCCACCAGTCGGTGCCCTGCGGATCCCGTCCGAACGGCCAGAACGCCAACGGGAAGTGATAGACGAACAACGTCCCGCCCGGCTCGTGCACGCACGTGTGGCCGGCGAAGGATCCGACCGGTCGCTCGAACCCGTCCCACAGCGCCCGGGCCGTCTCGCCGTCGACGTCGGGATGCCCGGCAGCGAGCACGTAGAGCGTGAGCTGCTCCGCCGTCATGTCCCATGCTCCGACCCAGCCGTCGGTGGTGGCGGTGCTGCCGTAGTCGTCGTCGCGCGCGTCGACGCGGGCCATGCGCAGCAGTGATCGACCCTCGCGCTCGTGCACCGCGGCCATCCAGTCGACCCGAGCCAGCAGCTCGTCGGTGAGCGCGGTGACCTCCGGATCGGCCAGGACCTGCGAGGCGACGACGGCGCCGTCGAGCGCCAGGGCCGTGTCGATCGTCGAGTACTCCGCCCGACCGTGACGGGCGAGGGTGACGCAATCGGCGAAGTGCACCAGGAAACCACCGGCATGAGGGAGCGCGAGCAACCCGCGCAGCGCCCCGCGCGTGCGCACCACGACCTCCTCGCGGGTGAGCACCCCGCGCTCGATCCCCACGCACCGCGCGGCGAGCGCGAAGCCGGTCGCCGCGGTGCTCGTCACCCCCGGGACGTCGTCGCGGTCGAGCACCTGCCCGAACCCCGCGACCCCCGGGTCCGCCGTCGCGTGGTCCCACAACCACCGCACCGACCCGTCCACCTCCGCCCCCACCACCCCCGACGTGTCAGTCTTGTGAGACATGCCGGTGCGTCTCCTCTGAGGTGTCGGGGGCTGAGCGGTTGGGCGCGTGCGCTCAGCAGGCGGCGTGCGGCAAGCTCGAGGAGGTGTCGACGTCGTCCGACGCCGTGTCTCAGAACGGGACGGGGGTCAGGCGACGGTGCGGTCCTCGAAGGGGTTGGGGATGGCGTCAAGGAGCTCGCGGGTGTAGCCGGCCTGCGGGTTCTCGATGACGTCCTGCGCCGGGCCCTGCTCCTTGACCTCGCCCGCCTGGAGCACGATGGCGTGGTCGGCGAGCATCTGCGCGGAGAGCAGGTCGTGGGTGATGTAGAGCATCCCCACGCCGCGGGTCAGCACCAGCGACTGCAGCAGCTCGAGGATCTCGGCGCGGATCGAGACGTCGAGGCTCGCGATCGGCTCGTCGGCGATCAGCAGCTGCGGGTCCGGCGCGAGCGCCCGGGCGATGACCACGCGTTGCCGCTGGCCGCCGGACAGCTCGTGCGGCAGCCGGGACAGGTAGGCCGCCGCGGGTGTCAGGCCGACCGACTCCAGCAGCTCGGCCGCGGTGTCCAGTGCCCTCTGACCCTTGAGCCCGCGGTAGTTCTGGAGCGGCCGGGTGAGCTGGTAGGAGATCGGCAGCGCGGGGTTGAGGGCGGCGTAGGGGTCCTGGAACACGTACTGCACGGCGTTCGCGTAGGCGCGTCGCTGGTCGCGCTTCAGCTTGCTGATGTCCCACGGCGTCGAGCCGTCGTCGGGGTGGTAGAGCACCTGTCCCGACGTCGGCGTCTCGATCGCCGTGATGATCCTCGCGATCGTGGACTTGCCCGACCCGGACTGACCCACGAGCGCCGTCACCTCGCCCTTGCGGAGCGTGAAGGAGACGCCCTTGACGGCGTCGACGTGCTCGACGCGGAACCCGCGCCGCTTCTCGAAGCGCTTGACGAGATCCTTCACCTCGACGATCGTCGGCACCTCCTCGGCCTCCTGCAGCTCGGCGACCTCCTCCTCGCGGTCGTCGGCATCCTTGAGGCCGGCGGAGTCGTAGCCCTCGACCTCCTCGCCCAGCAGCTCCCCGTAGGAACCCAGGAGGTGGATCGAGTACGGGTGCGTCGGCCCGTCCCTCAGGAGCGTCGGGGTGTCGATGTCTTCGACGATCTCGCCGTCGAGCATGATCGCGACGCGGTCGGAGAAGTCGAGGATCGTGCCCATGTCGTGCGAGATGAGGATGGCGCCGAACTGCTGCTCCACCTGGAGCCGCCTGATCTCGTCGAGGATCTGCTTCTGCACCACGACGTCCAGACCGGTGGTCGGCTCGTCGAACAGCACGAACCGCGGCCTCAGCGCGAGCGCGAGCGCGAGGTTGACACGCTGACGCATGCCGCCGGACAGCTCGTGCGGGTACATCTGCAGGAACGACCGGTCGATCCTCACCATCTCGAACAGCTCGGCGGCGCGCGTGTCGGCCGCATCGACGTCGAGATCGGTGTGCGCGGTGATGACGTCCTCGAACACCTTCTTGATCCGGACCACCGGGTTCAGCGAGTTCATCGAGCTCTGGAACACGGTCGAGACCTCGTTCCAGCGCTTGCCGCGCAGGGCGGCCTCGCCGAGGTCGGTGACGTCGTCGTCGCCCCAGTGGATGGTGCCCGAGGCGACACGACCAGGCTTGCGCAGCAGCTTGAGCACGGCCTGGGCGAACGTCGTCTTGCCGGACCCGGACTCCCCGACGAGCCCGAGGAACTCACCCTCGTGCACGGTCAGCGAGGCGTGCTTGACCGCCTCGACGGGCTTGCCGAGCTTCGGCTCGTACCGAACCGTGAGGTCCTCGACCCGCAGGACCGGCGTGCGTGCGTCCGACATGTCAGTTCTCCTCCTCGCGGAGCTGGGCGTTGCTCAGCAGGTCGACGCCGAAGTTGACGAAGCTCAGCGCGGTGATCATCACGGCGAGAGCGAGGCCGGGGGCCAGCAGCCACACCCACAGACCCTGGACGAGCGCGCCGTTCGCGTTGGCCTGCGCGAGCATCTGACCCCAGGACACGGTGTTCGGGTCGCCGAACCCCAGGAAGGACAGGCCCGCCTCGGCGGCGATCGCCCCGGTGGCGGCGGCGATGAAGCCCGACACCACGAGGGACGCCATGTTCGGCATGATCTCGCGGAAGACGATCCGGAACATCCCGTCGCCGCCGAACTTCGCGGCCGTGATGAACTCCCGGTTGCGCAGCGTGATGATCTGGGCGCGCTTGCCACGGGCGTGCCCCGCCCAGCTGGTGACGGAGATGACGAACACCAGCAGCCAGAGCCCACGGGTGTCCGAGTAGGCGACGATCACCATCATCAGCGGGAGCACCGGGACCACGAGCGCCAGGTTCGTGAAGAACGAGAGCACGTCGTCGAGCCAGGTGCCCTCGGCGTACCCGGAGATCATCCCGACGAGCAGGGAGATGATCGTCACGCCGAGCCCGCCGAGGATGCCGATCGCGAAGGACAGCCTGGTGCCGTAGACCAGCTGGGTGTAGATGTCGAACCCGAGCGTGTTGGTGCCCAGCCAGTGCTCGGCGCTGGGATCCTGCACGGGGACGAACGTGGTGTCGTTGGGGTCGTACGGCGTCAGCAGCGGAGCCAAGACGGCGACGAGCGCGAAGAACGCCAGCAGGATCAGCCCGAACCGCGCCTTCTTGCTCGACCACAGGATCTCGTACCACCGTGGCGGGCGCTGCACGACGACGTGCTCGGGGTCCTCGCCCTCGCGCGCCTTCTTGGCCCGGGTCCATCGGTCGGACGGCGGGGTGCCGCGGCCGCCCGCGGTGGAGCGTGCGTCGAGGTACTTCTCCTCCGAACCGCGGGAGGACAGACGTGCCTTCGGCCCGAAGCTCTTCTCGGTCGTCATCTCGATCGCTCCTTACCGTGCGGCGCTCTTGCGAGCGCGGGGGTCGATGACGCCGTAGAGCAGGTCGACGACGAAGCTCGCGACCAGCACGATGATGATCGTCGTCAGCAGGATCGCCTGCATCAGCGGGAAGTCCCGGTTGCTCGTCGCCTCGCCCAGGAGTCGACCCATCCCGGGGTAGTCGAAGAGCCCTTCGATGAAGATCGACCCGCTCATCAGCACGCCGAGCGAGAGCGCGAAGCTCGTCACCGTGGGCAGCATCGCGTTCCGCGCGGCGTACCCCAGCGCCACCTTGCGCTCGGGGAGACCGGCCGCCTGGGCCAGCCGGATGTAGTCGCCCCCGAGCTCCTGCACCATCGTGTTGCGCATGCCGAGAATGAAGCCGATCGGCGCGGTGATCATCAGCGTGAGCGCGGGCAGGAACGAGTGCGCGATGACGTCCTGCACGAACAGCCAGTTCCAGCCCGGCGTCGTGTATCCGTACCCCCCCACCGCCGGGAACCAGCCGAGCTCGTAGGCGAAGACGAACAGGATGATCATGCCCAACCAGAACGACTGCAGGTTGCCCACGAACGTCGACCCCACCGTGATGAAGGAGTCGAAGCGCGAGTTGCGCCGCCACGCGGCGTACGCGCCGAGCAGCGTGCCGATGATGAAGGCGAGGATCTGGGTGATCCCGATGAGCCCCAGCGTCCACGGGAGCGCGTTGCCGATGACCTCGGCGACGGGGAAGGGATAGTAGGTGAACGAGATCCCCAGGTCGCCCGAGGCCACCTGCTGCAGGTACTTCCAGTAGGCGACGAACACGTTGTCGTCGCCGTACCCGAGCATCGCGCGGATCGCCGCCACCTGGGCGGGGTCGACCTCGCCGCGCCCGGTCAGCTGCGTGACCATGATCTGCGCCGGGTCACCCGGCTGCAGCCGCGGGATGATGAAGTTGAGCGTGATCGCCGCCCACAGCGTGAGGACGAAGTAGCCGATCTTGCGCAGGTAGTACTTCACGATCCCTCACCCGGGGGAGTCAGCTGCGTCAGCACTCGCAGCAGGTTGTTGGTCGGGTACGGGTTGTCCTCGCTCGGCCACCCGACGGCGTTGTCCTCGCGGTAGATCAGCCGCGCCGGCGCGTACTGCACCGCGATGTACGGCAGCTCGGTCATGTAGATGTCGACGATCTGGCTGAGGTACTCGGCGCTCTCGGCCTCATCGGTGCTCGCCGCCCAGTCGGCGACGAGCTGGTCGACCTCCGGGTCGTCGTACCGCACGATGTTGAGCAACGGCTGGTCGTCGTACGGGATCTGGGAGGAGATCAGGCGTCCGCCGAGGTCACGGGCCCGCTGGCAGCCGCCGCCGATCGAGTCGAGGAGCATGTCGAACTCTCCCGACTTCTTCACGCTGTCGACGGCGTTGGGGTCGGTTGTGACGAGCTTCGCCCGGATGCCGACCGCCTGCAGCCCACGGACGACGACGTCCCCCATGGCGATGTAGTCGACGAAGCCGGCCTGCACCGAGAACACGAGGTCGATCGGTTCGCCGTCCGGCGTGGTGCGCCAGCCGTCCTCACCCATCGTGTAGCCGGCGTCGTCGAGGATCTGGCCGGCCAGCTCGGGGTCGTACGGGATGTACTCCTGCCCCTGCCACTGGTCGGGCACCTGATCCTGCTGGATCGGGAGCTTGAGCATCGTCTGGCTGCCCACGCCCATGATCCCGAAGCTGGCGCGCAGGGCGAGAGCCTCCTTGTCGATCGCGTAGGCCATCGCCTGCCGGAACTCGAGGTCACCGGTCACGGGGCGCGTCATGTTGAGGGCGACGACGGTGGTGCCGCCCGGCGGGTAGTAGTACTCGACGCCGCTGCGCTCGACCGACCGGGCGGGGTTGGGGATGTCGCCGAGGTACATGTCCAGCGCGCCGTTGCGCATGGCGAGCGCCCCGGAGTTGGCGTCGTAGGCGCCCTCGAGGACGAGTCGCTCGACCTTCTGATTGTCGGCGTTCCAGTAGCTCTCGTTCCGGACCAGCGTGAGCTGGCGGCCGTTGTAGGACTCCGGCACGAACGGCCCGGTCGAGACGGGCTCGGTGTCGATGTACTGGGTCGGGTCGCCCACCCCGGCGTACACGTGCTCGGGCACGATCTTGATCGCCGACAGGATCTGGTCCGTCTTCGGGATCGCGTCACCCGTGAAGTTGATGATCACGGTGAGGTCGTCGGGCGTCTCGACCGACTCGGCCGGGGCGCCGAACAGGTCGGTCCACAGGCCCGCGCGGTCGGCTGCCGGGTACTCCTGCGCCATCTCGAAGTTGAAGGCGACGTCCTCGGAGGTGAACGCCTCGCCGTCGGACCACAGCACGCCCTCGCGCAGGTCGATGCGCATCTGGTCCGGCTGCTCCCACTCGTAGCCGGTGGCGAGCCACGGGATGGCGTCGCAGCTGAACTCGTCGCGGATCATGAGCGGCTCGTAGAGCCAGGTCTGCACGATCGCGTTCGGGCTCAGCCAGTTGTAGTTGACGAGTCCCTGCACGCTGCCGGACGCCTCGGACGGCAGCCTCAGCACGTCGATCATGCCCTCCGGGGCGTCCGGCACCTCGGTCAGCCCGATGGTCGCGCACGAGCCGAGGGTCAAGCCCGCGCTTAGCGCGAGGGCGATGGCGGCTGTGCGCCGTGATCGTCTCCTCATCGAAAGTCCTCCTCGTCTTCCAATGAACCGCGGCCGGGGGGTCGCGGAGGTGGTGCTGTGACGCTGTGGTTGTCGGTCAGGGGATGTCGACCTCGAGCACGACGCCGTCGCGCAGGTGGGGTCGCAGGGTGTCCCGGTCGACCCGGAGGCCGCCCTCGCGGTACCGGTTCGGTTCGCGCGTGGTGGCGACCTCGGCGCCGTCCAGACGCACGGTGCTCGGTCCGAAGCCGCGCTCGCCGACCCGGAACCGGATGACGACACGGGCGCCCCACACGGGCAGCGTCACCTGGACGCCGTCGAGCCCGGGCACGAGCACCGGGTCGAGCACGAGTGCGTCGGAGCGCCGCACGATGCCGAGCAGGCACTCCACCACGATCCGCAGCGCGATGCCCGGGCCGGACGAGTAGACGCGCCAGCCGCCCTCGACCTCGATCTCGCCTCGACGCACCTCGTCCCAGCGCTCCGAGGCGACGTAGCGGTCGGGGACGACGGCGTCGCTCGAGCTGAAGTAGGTCGTCGCCTGGCGTCGCCGGGCGTGGCCGGCGGCGTCGCGCGTGTCGACCGGGTTGACGAGGTCGAGCGCGGCGAGCAGCTCGGCACCGCGCCCCAGGCGGGCCAGCGCCTCGGCGTACCGCAGGTGCGCGTGCGTGTACATCGTGCCGATCTCGCGCCCGAAGAAGCTCGCGCTCTCGGCGCGCTGGAACTGCACCATCGGCCCTCCGCGGTAGGTGGGCGGGCGATCGAACAGGTGGGCGCCGTCGGGCATGACGAGGTGCTCGGCGATGAGATCGGCGTGCGACCGCGCGGCCTCCGGGGTGAGCATCTCGTCGTTGATCGCGTGGATCATCGGCAGGATCGAGTAGGTCAGGCCGGTGGTGGTGTCGCGCGGGTGCAGCAGGTACGACAGCTCTCCGGCGTCGTCCTGGAGGCCGTAGCCGGCGATGACGCCGTCGGGGACGAGGTGCTCGGTGAACTCCTCGGCGATGGTGGCGGCCGAGGCCCGCAGCTCCGTCGCGAGCCCGGCTTCGACCCCCGCGGCGTCCAGACCCGCGGCGAACGTCTCCAGGGCCTGGTGGTGCAGCGTGACGGTCCAGCTGCTCGTCATGCCCGCAATCATGGCCGGATCGGCGGGCTGGAGTGAGTCGTTCCAGTCGCCGTGACCGTAGGCGGTCAGGTGCGTGCCCGGGACCACGAGCGTCGCGGCCAGATCGACGGCGCGGCGCAGGTGGTCGAGCACGCTCGCCGTCTCGGCGCCGGGCTCGCCGGTGTGGAACGGCACCTGCTCGTCGAGGAAGGACGCGTCGCCCGACGCCAGCAGGTACCGACCGGCGGCGAGCACGGGCCAGAAGATGACGTCGCCGTGCGCCTCTCCGTTGGGCGAGGTCCGATCGATGTCGAAGATCTCGAACGCCTGGCCCCAGTCGCCGGCCGGGCCCTGCGAGGCGAGGATGCGCAGCAGGAGGGCGCGCAGGTCGTCCAGCCGGTTCAGCGCGAGCAGCATCTCGACCGGTCCCTGGGACACGTCACGGGTGCCCCAGCCGCCGCCGGTGTACTGCTCGATCCCGCGGGGCGAGAGATAGTGGACGAGCGCGTTGTTGACGAACCAGGGCAGCACGTGGAGCAGGCGGTGCAGGCGCCGCCCGGCTCCCGCGACCTCGTGCTCCGGTGCCACGATGTCGAGGTCGCCGAGCACCCGTTCCCAGAAGTCGGCCGGGCCGACGTCGTCGGGCGTCGCGACGAGGGTCGCCGAGAGCCGCAGCCCGGCTGCGGTCGTCGGGTCGGTCACGACCGTCAGCCAGGGGAGCCCGCGCGGGACCCCGTCGGCGTGCAGGGGGCCGTCGTCGGCGAGCGGCGCCTCGGCGGCAGCTCCGGTGCGCTCGACGACGAGCCCGCCGCCCGGTCGGCGCTCGGCGAGTGTCGAGCCGGCCGGAGGCTGCAACGAGGTGGTGGCCCCGTCGTCGTGACGGATCGGGACGAACTCCTCGAGCCCGTCGTCGCCGTCGAGCGCGAGGTGCAGCGCGATCAGCAGTCGCACCGGCTCGCCCGAGGTGACCACCGCGTCCACCGTGACGACCTGGGCGTCGGTCGGCGCCGTCGTCGTCACCTCGATCTCATGGGTGTCGGTCACGTAGGTCCACCGCACCGACCCGGGCCGGATCGTCCACAGCGACGGTGTGTCGAGGAGCTGCCAGACGCCGTCGATCTCCGCGAACAGGCGCACCCCGGCCGCACGGTGGTGGCCGAGGTAACCGCGGCCGATCGAGAGCAGTCGGTCCTTGCTGACGTGGCCCTGCGTGAGGTAGCTGGCGACCAGACCACCCATGGTGGTGGTGGTCGTGAGCACGGACTCCTCCGGCAGCCAGCGGCCGCCGGAGCGCAGCAGGTGCGCGTGCGGGCGGACCAGACCGAGCTCCTTGCGACGGGTGACGACATGGGTGTCGGCGCCGAGGAAGTAGGCGAGCGGGCCGTCGTCGTCGCGCTCGACGTAGGTCGCGTCGTCGAGGCCGGGCAGCGCGGTGACGTCCTGCGCGGGCAGCAGCGTGGCGGGCGCGAACAGCGTGGGGGTGACCGCCACGGGGTCGACCTCCTCCCTCGGGGCGTCCAGCAGGCCACGTGCCCAGGCGAGCGCGTCGTCGGCGTGGGCGAGGTCGGCCTCCGAGGTCGCCTCGGGGTGGTCGGGCACGACGAGGCCGACGACGGCGACCCGGTGGTTCTCGCCGGGTCGCAGCGTTGTGGGTGCGGTCTGCAGCGCGACGAGGGTGTGCTCGTGCTGCAGACGGCGTGAGGGCAGGGCGGGCTCGAGCAGCCCTGCCGGGACCTGGGAGGTGCGCAGCGACAGACCGGCGAGGTCGAGCAGGTCGGTCGCGTAACCGACGACGGCATCGGTGGCCGCCATCACGAGCCACGGGTTGGTGCCCTCGAAGCGCTGGTTCTGACGGACGGCGACGACCGTTCCGGCCTGCGGGTGCGCGAGCGGGGTGACGTCGATGTACTGCGCCCCGTAGTGCTCGTTCATCCGCACCAGCCACGGCGGTGCGAGCGCGACGTCCTGCACGGCGACGACGTCGACGCGTGCGGCCGGTTCAGCGCTGGCCGCGTCCGCAGACGTGCCGATCTCGATCACCCAGGCCCAGGTCCGTTCGGCGAGCTCGAGGCCGGCCGTGTAGGTGAGTCCGGCCCACTCACCCGTCACGACCAGCTGTCCGGACGACGTCGAGACCCGCGACCCGGAGGCGGGGCCGAGCACAGGGTGGACGGCGGTGACCGCACCGGACTCGTCGAGCCGACGCAGCCAGGGGGTGGCGAGCGGCGTCTCCAGCGGGTTGGCTGCGTACATGGACAGGCGTGTGGTGCCCCAGGTCAGCCAGGCGAGACCGCCGTGCGGCTGCACCTCGGCCCAGACGCCGTCGGGCGTTCCCAACCTGGTTGTCATCACTCGCCTTCGAGTCGGTGGCGCAGGGTCGTCCGGAGAAGATCGGCGACGGTCGGACCGATCCGATCCGGCGTGCGCCACCTCACATACTTAGTGCACACTAGGTTTGTTTGGCAAGCCCCCGTCGACATCCGTGAGCGAAGGAGCCCGCCGTGACCGAGGTGCGGATCGCCCGTCGACAGCTGCTCGTGGACGAACGACCCCGGCTGCTCGCCGCCGGTGAGATCCACTACTTCCGGCTGCACCGCGAGCACTGGGAGCAGCGGCTGCGCCTCCTCGCGGACACCGGTGCCGACGCCGTCGCGACCTACGTCCCGTGGGTGGTGCACGAGCGCGCCGACGGCACCCTCGATCTCACCGGACGCACCGATCCGAGCCTCGACCTCGGCGCCTATCTCGACCTCGCCGCAACGCTGGGCCTGTCCGTGATCCTGCGGCCGGGTCCGTTCGTCATGGCCGAGATGCTGGGAGAGGGCGTGCCCGAGCGTGTCCGTGCCGAGCACCCGGAGATCCGGCCGCTCGGGTGGGGTGGCGAGCCCGGGCTCTCGGAGGACGTCGACTATCTCGCCCCGGCGTTCCTGGCGGAGGTGAAGGACTGGTACGACGCGCTCGGGCAGGTCGTCGCTCCGCGGATGGCGGGCACCGGTGGGCCGGTGATCGCCGTCCAGCTCGACAACGAGATCGGGATGCTCGCGTGGGTCTCGAACACGCCGCAGCTCACCGACCGGGCGTGCGGCGAGCTGCGCGCCTGGCTCGCGCAGCGGTACGGCGACGGGCTCGGTGCGCGCTATCCCCGGCTCGGGCTCGACGCCGGCGCCTTCGCCGCCGCCGTGCGCAGTCCCGCGCCGGACTGGGTGCGGCCGCTGCGCCTGGACCTCGGGCGGTTCTTCCGTGGCCAGTTCGCCCGCTACGCGGCCGAGCTCGAGCAGATGGCGACGGCGGCCGGGATGGGCGGGGTGCCCTTCCTCGTCAACATCCACGGCACCTCGGGAGGGTCGGGTGCGAGCTTTCCGATCGGGCTGTCCCAGGTGGTCGAGACGTTCGCCGGTGTCCCCGGCGTGATGGCCGGCTCGGACCACTATCTCGGCGATCTGAACCTTCGCACCGCCGCCGACGTCCACATGATCAACGCGTTCATGGCGGCTGCCTCGGGCCCGGACCAGCCGGGGAGCACGCTCGAGTTCGAGGCCGGGAGCGGTGACTACGGGGACGACCTCGGGAACGAGGTCGACCCGAGCGCCGTCGTGCTCAAGACCCGGCTGTCGCTCGCGCAGGGGCACCGGCTGCTCAACTACTACCTGTTCGCCGGCGGCACGAACTTCGCCGCGGAGCCGTCGGGCCAGCGCGGCACCACGAGGTTCGCGATCACGGGGGAGCGCCATGGGTTCGCCGCGCCGGTGGACCCCGAGGGCGTGCCCGGGCGGACCTTCGACGCCACCGCGGAGGCGATCGCGCTCGTGGCGCGGCTGCAGCCCTGGCTCGCCGACGCGACCGAGGAGCACGACGACCTCGCGCTCGGGATGGTGCTCGACGCCTACCTCACCGAGTACCGGGCACCCGGGTCGGACGACGACACCGAGGCCGTCGGGGAGCTGGAGCACGCGCGGGGGACCGGGCCGCGCGGGCTGCTCGGCAGGGTGCTGCTGTCGCTCGGGTACCGGTTCGGGGCCGTGGACCTGCAGGACCCCGACGTCCGGCTGCCACGGCTGGTGGTGCTGGGCTCGCCGTCGTCGGCGGATCGGCCGGTCCAGGAGCGGCTGGCCGCTCACGTGAGCGACGGTGGTTCGCTGCTCCTCCTGGGTGCGGTGCCCACCACCGAGCTCGACGGCACCCTGTGCACGGTGCTCGCCGATGCCCTGGGGGTCGCCGTCGTCGGCGAGGAGCGCGACCGGCCGGGGTGGTTCACGTCGGTCACCGACGTCGCCGGCTGGGGCCACGGCACCGAGCGTCGTGTCGGGCGGACGCAGCTCTACGACGTCGGTGCCGACGCCGAGGTGGTGCTGGCCGAGCCGATGAGCGGCCGCCCGGCCGGTGTCCTCGTCCGGCCCGGTCGCGGCACGGCGCTCGTCATCGGGTGCGACTTCGGCGCGGACCTGCGGTTCTTCGCGACCGCCATGGAGCGGCTGGGCGTGAGCCCCGGCCTCGTCCGCGACCCGCTGCCGGGTCTGATCGCCACGACGACGCTGTCACCCACCGCGGGCCGGGTCCTGCACCTGCTCAACGTCACCGGCAGCCCCCTCACCAGCACGTTCACCCTCGACGGCCGCCCGCTGCTCGACGGCGAACCGGTCACGCTCGCGCCTCGCACTGGTGCTGCCTACCCGCTGGAGGAGTCCGGCGCCCGACGACGACCCAGCCCAGCCCAGCCCAGCCCAGCCCCGAGATCGTAGAACGCCGTCGAGATCGTAGGTCTCGATCTACGATCTCGACGCAGATCTACGATCTCGGCAGCCGGGACCGGCGGGGCCGGGCCGGGTGGGGCGACGGGTCGCCTCAGATCTCCCACTCGATGCCGCCGGAACGGCCGGGCTCGCGGACCATGCCTGCGGCGAGCGTGCCGCCCGAGACGGGGTCGATGAGCACGAACGCGCCGCCGCTGCGGGAGTGGCGGTAGTCCTCCAGTGGGAGGGGACGGGCGAGGCGCAGGCTCACGCGCCCGATGTCGTTGAGGTCGAAGGCGGCCGCCGCGTGGAAGGTCAGCTCGTCGAGGTCCAGCCGGCCGTCGAGCTGGGTGACGATCGCCTGCACGGTGCTCGAGCCGTGCTTGAGGAGCACCCGCTGACCACCGCGCAGCGGCACCTCGGCGAGCCAGCAGACCATCGCCTGCGCGTCGCCGACCACGGGCGGCGCGTCGTCGGCCGCGACGATGACGTCGCCGCGTGTGACGTCCACCTCGTCGGCCAGACGCAGGGTCACGGAGCGCCCCGTGACCGCTTCCGGCAGCTCACCACCGGGGGTGTCGACGGCGGCGATGCGGGTGCGTCGGCCCGAGGGCAGCACGACCACCTCGGCGCCCGGCCGGGCCACGCCGGCGCTCACCCGTCCCGCGTAGCCGCGGTACCCCACGTAGGAGGGATCGACGGCGGCCGACTGCGGCCGGATCACGCGCTGCACCCCGAAGCGGAGCGCGGCGTCGGCCACGGCCTCCGCGGGCGGCAGCTGCTCGAGCAGCTCCAGCAGCGACGGGCCCGCGTACCAGGCGGTGCGGGTGGACCGCTCGACGACGTTGTCGCCCGCGAGCGCCGACGTCGGGATCGTCGTGACGTGCTCGATGCCGAGCGCCGCGGCGAGCTCACCGACCTGGCGCGCGACGCCGTCGTACACGGCCTCGTCGAAGTCGACGAGGTCCACCTTGTTCACGACGACGACCACGTGCGGCACACGGAGCAACGAGGCGACGGCGAGGTGGCGGCGGGTCTGGTCGAGCACACCCTTGCGGGCGTCGACGAGCACGAGGATCGCGTCGGCGGTGCTCGCCCCGGTGACGGTGTTGCGGGTGTACTGCACGTGCCCGGGGCAGTCGGCCAGGATGAAGCTGCGCTCGCCGGTGCTGAAGTAGCGGTAGGCGACGTCGATCGTGATGCCCTGCTCGCGCTCGGCGCGCAGCCCGTCGGTGAGCAGCGCCAGGTCCGCGCCGTCGAGGCCGCGTTCCGCGGCGAGTCGTTCGAGCGCGTCCAGCTGGTCGGCGAGGACGTTCTTGCTGTCGTGCAGCAGGCGGCCGACGAGGGTCGACTTGCCGTCGTCGACGGAGCCGGCCGTCGCCAGGCGCAGCAGCGAGGTGGTGGCGGTCCGTCCCGTGGGCTCGGCCCGCTCGGCGAGGGTGGTCATCAGAAGTAGCCCTCCTTCTTGCGGTCCTCCATCGCGGCCTCGGAGAGCCGGTCGTCGGCGCGTGTGGCTCCGCGCTCGGTGACGGTGGTCGAGGCCACCTCGACGATGACCTCCGCGGTCGTGGCGGCGTCGGACAGCACGGCGCCCGTGCACGAGGCGTCGCCGACGGTGCGGTACCGCACCGTGCGCCGCTCGGTGGTCTCGCCGGCGCGCGGCAGCGAGTACGGCGTCACCGCCAGCCACATCCCGTCGCGGCGGAACACCTCGCGCTCGTGCGCGTAGTAGAGCGGGGGCAGCTCGATGCCCTCGCGCTCGATGTACCGCCAGACGTCGAGCTCGGTCCAGTTGCTCAGCGGGAACACACGCACGTGCTCGCCCGGTCGGTGCCGCGGGTTGTAGATGTCCCACAGCTCGGGTCGCTGGTTGCGGGGGTCCCATGCGCCGAACGCGTCGCGCAGGCTGACCACACGCTCCTTGGCGCGCGCCTTCTCCTCGTCGCGTCGCGCGCCGCCGAACACGGCGTCGAAGCGGTGCTCGGCGATCGCGTCCAGCAGCGGCTGCGTCTGCAGGGGGTTGCGGGTGCCGTCGGGCCGCTCCTGCAGGCGGCCGTCGTCGATGTAGTCCTGCACCGACGCCACGGCGAGCCGGATCCCGAGCCGTTCGACGGTGCGGTCGCGGAACGCGATCACCTCGTCGAAGTTGTGGCCGGTGTCGACGTGCAGCACCCCGAACGGCACCTTGCCCGGCCAGAACGCCTTGGTCGCCAGGTGCAGCAGCACGACCGAGTCCTTGCCGCCGGAGAACAAGATCACCGGTCGCTCGAGCTCGCCGGCCACCTCGCGGATGATGTGGATGGCCTCGCTCTCGAGGTGGTCGAGCTGGTCGAAGGTCGACGGCGTCGCGGCGCCGGTCAGGGCGGTCACAGGTGGATCCCGCACTCGGTCTTGCCGAGCCCGGCCCACCGGCCCGCGCGGGGGTCCTCGCCGGGCTCGACACGGCGCGTGCAGGGCTGGCACCCGATCGACGGGTAGCCGTCGGCGAGCAGCGGGTTCACCGGCACGCCGTGGGTCTGCGCGTGGTCGAGGAGCTCGTCGAAGGTCCAGGGGGCGATCGGGTTGATCTTCACCATGCTGTGCCGCTCGTCCCACTCCACGAGCGGGGCGTTCGCGCGGAGCACGTTGTCCTCGCGCCTCAGACCGGTCACCCATGCCTCGTACCGGGTGAGGGAGGAGTCCAGCGGGTCGACCTTGCGGAGCTGGCAGCACTGCGTGGGGTTGCGTGCGAACAGGTCCTTGCCCCATGCCGCGTCCTGCTCGGCGACGGACTGCTCGGGCACGACGTCGATGATGTGCACGTCGCGCGTGACCTCGAGCGCGGCGCGGGTGCCGAGCGTCTCGGCGAAGTGGTACCCGGTGTCGAGGAACAGCACGTCGACGCCGGGTCGGGCGCGCGCCGCGAGGTCGACGACGACGGTGTCTCCGGCCATCGAGCAGGCGACGGCCAGCGAGGCGCCGAACTGCTCGGCCGCCCACGCGAGCACGTCTGCGGCGGCGGCGGACCCGCCGTCGGCGAAACGTGCCGCACCCTCGGCGGCGATCGCGCGCAGCTCGTCCTCGCTGCGCCTGGTCAGGGTGGTGGTCATCGCAGCGAGTCCTCCTCCGCGCGGTGTGCCCAGGTCGCGAAGCTCTCGTCGGCCTCGCGCTCGGCGAGATAGGTGCGGGTCACGCGCTCGACGTAGTCGGGCAGCTCGTCGGCGGCGACCTTGAGGCCGCGAACGGTCCGGCCCAGGCCGGCGTCGTCACGGCCCTCGGCGCTCACGCCGCCGCCGAGGTGCACCTGGTAGCCGAAGTCGGGGCCGCCGAGCAGCTGACCCTTGAGCCCGATGTCCGCGGTCTGGATCCGCGCGCACGAGTTCTGGCAGCCGTTGACGTGGAGCGAGATCGGCTTCGGCAGGTCGACGCCGTCGAGCCGCCGCTCCAGCTCGATGATCGCGGTCGCCGCGGTCTCCTTCGTCTCGACGAAGGCGAGCTTGCAGTACTCGATCCCGGTGCAGGCGATCGTCGACCGGCGGAACGGGCTCGGGTTCGCCGACAGGCCGATCTCGTCGAGCCGCTGCACGAGCTCGTCGACGCGCTCGGGCGGCACATCGAGCACGACCACCTTCTGGTGCGGCGTCAGACGCACACGCGTCGACCCGACACGCTCGGTCTCGTCGGCCAGCTGCTGCAGGATCTGGCCGCTGACCCGCCCGACCGTCGGTGCCAAGCCGACGTATCGGCGCCCGTCCTTCTGCTCCCCGACCCCGACGTGGTCGCCGGGCCAGTCCGAGGGCGCCGGCGCCGGGCCGTCGGGCAACGGGGTGTCGAGGTACTCGGTCTCCAGCACTTGGCGGAACTTCTCCGGTCCCCACTCGGCGAGCAGGAACTTCAGGCGTGCCTTGGTGCGCTGACGGCGGTAGCCGTAGTCGCGGAAGATCCGCACCACCCCGTGCCAGACCTCGGCCGCCCGCTCCGGCGGCACGAAGGTGCCGAGCCTCTCGGCGAGTCGCGGCGCCGTCGACAGCCCGCCGCCGACCCACAGGTCGTAACCGGCGCCGAGCTCGGGGTGCACCACCCCGACGAGCGAGACGTCGTTGATCTCGTGCACGACGTCGAGGCTCGGGTGCCCGGTGATCGCGGACTTGAACTTGCGGGGCAGGTTCGAGATCTCCGGGTCGCCGATGAAGCGCTCGGTGATCTCGCGGATCGCGGGCGTCGGGTCGATGATCTCGTCGGCGGCGATGCCCGCGAGCGGCGAGCCGAGGATCACGCGCGGGGTGTCGCCGCAGGCCTCGGTGGTCTGCAGCCCGACCGCCTCCAGGCGCCGCCAGATCTCCGGCACGTCCTCGACGGCGATCCAGTGGAGCTGGATGTTCTGGCGGTCGGAGATGTCGGCGCTGCCGCGGCCGAACTCGAGCGAGATCTGCGCGATCACCCGCAGCTGCTCGGTCGTGAGCGCGCCGCCGTCGATGCGGATGCGGAGCATGAAGTAGCGGTCGGAGAGCGCGTCGGCCTCAAGCTTGGACGTGCGGGACCCGTCGATGCCCTGCTTGCGCTGCGTGTACAGACCCCACCACCGGAACCGCCCGTGCAGGTCGTCGTGCGGGATCGAGTCGAACCCCTCCCGGGAGTACGTCTCGATGATCCGCTGCCGGACGTTCAGCCCGTTGTCGGCGGCCTTGAACTCCTCGTTGTGGTTGAGGGGCGCGGTCCCGTCGACCTTCCACTGCCCGTTGGACCGGGTGGTGTCGGGGCCGGAGACCCGCGCGCGGGGCGCGGCGGCGGGGTGCGCGCCGGACTCGCTGGTGGCGGAGGACATGGCTCCACGATGACCCAGGCACCGGACGAGCCGGCCCGGGGGCCGGAAAGGTCCACCATGTGGTCGACGCCCGGGCCGGTCAGGTACGGGCCGGGCCGGGTCAGGTCAGGTCGCGGGGAACTGCTCGCGCGCGTTCTTGGCGATCATCCGCATCATGAACAGGTCGACCCCGCCGCCCAGGACGCCGCCCACGAACGGGACCCCGCGGCCGAGCCGGCTCAGCGACTTCTCGGCGACGCCTCGCAGCAGCCGGACCCCGATCGCCTTGTTCACCATCATCATGGCCGACGCCGGCAGCCGCCGCAGCGCGAACGAGGCGACACGGCCGCTCACGGTCGTGATGCCGGCCTTCTTGAGGACGTCGTCGGCGTCGGAGCCCACCATCGTCAGCATGACCGCCGTGCGAATCCTGGGGTCCTCGACGTCGTAACCCCGCAGGTGTGCGACCGCGGCGACCATCCGGGTGGCCTGGACGTAGAACTCGAGCAGGTTCGCGGGGAGCGCGACCGGCATGGTGACGAAGCCGCCGAGCCCGGTCACGAACCCACCGACCGTGCCCCATCGGACCGCCGACCCGGTGACGTCCCTGATCGCCCGCTCGCGGTCGCCGTCGTGCTCCGCCAGGGCCTTGTCCGCGAGCTGCCGGGAGGAGCGCAGCGGACCCTTGCCATCGATGCCGAGCTCCATGATCAGCCGGACCAGCCTCTCGATCGCCCCGCCGTTCCGCTCGCCCGCCTCGGCCTCAGCCAGGGCCGAGCGCGTCTGCTCGACCTCCGAGCGGGAAGGCTTGAAGTCGTCCGTCAGTCCCATGCGTGGTTCCCCTTGTCTGCGCGCGTGCGGATGGCCCCATCCTCCCCAACGTCGCCGGGGCCGCCAGCGTTCCCGCGCGGAGGCACCGGTCGCGCGATCGGACACGATCGGACGCGATCGGACCGTGGGGGCCGTCCTCCTGCCGGGCGACCCGCACGCGGTGCCCGGGACGGCTGCCATGCTTGCTCCTCGTGCCCGACCTCTCCCTCCTCGCCTGGGCCGCCCTGGCCGTCGGGGCCGTCACGGTCGGGATCAGCAAGACCGCCATCCCCGGCGCGAACATCGCGGTCGCGCTCTTCGCGATGGTGCTCCCGGCCAAGCCGTCGACGGCGGCGCTGCTCCTCCTGCTCATCGTCGCCGACGTCTTCGCGGTGCTCTTCTACCGCCGCCACGCCGACTGGCGGCTGCTGCGACGGCTGGTGCCACCGGTCGTGCTGGGCCTGGTGGTGGGCGCCGCGTTCCTGGCGGTCGCCTCCGACGCGCTGGTCGGCCGGGTGATCGCGGTCGTCCTGCTCGCGGTCATCGGGCTGGGTCTCGTGCAGCGCCGGCGCGCCGCGACCCGGACGAGCCCCGAGGCTCCCGCGGCCGCGCCGGGGACGAACCCGCGATGGCAGAGCCTGGTCTACGGCACGCTCGGCGGCTTCACCACGATGGTGGCGAACGCGGCCGGCCCGGTGATGAGCATGTACTTCCTTGCCGTCCGGCTGCCGATGACGGTCTTCCTGGGGACCTCGGCGTGGTTCTACTTCGTCGTCAACCTCAGCAAGGTGCCGTTCTCGGTGGGGCTGGGCCTGTTCACCGCGGACACCCTGCTCATCGACCTCGTGCTCGTCCCGTTCGTGGTGCTGGGGGCGCTGCTCGGCCGCGTCATCCTGCGCCACCTCAGCCAGCGATTCTTCGAGTGGGCCGTGATCGTGCTGAGCATCCTCGGCGCCGTCTACCTGTTGCTGCGCTGACCGGCGCGCGGAGTCCACCGGTCCGCGACCGAAAAGGGGCTGCGACGACGCCGACCGTTCGGCGAGGCTGGGGCCGATGCGCACCCGGATGCACGACGACGAGGTCCTCACCGACGCCCGGCTGGCGCGGGCTCTGCTCGCGGAGCAGCACCCCCGGTGGGCCGACCACCCGCTGCACCTGGTCGACTCCTACGGCACCGACCACGACGTGTACACGCTCGGGGACCGGCTCTCGTTGCGGCTGCCGCGCACCGCCTGGGCGGCTACCCAGGCCACGAAGGAGGCGACGTGGCTGCCGATGCTCGCGAGCCTGCCGCTCGCCGTCCCGCA
>JBMDXU010000067.1:0-7210 GCA_048594485.1 Pseudactinotalea sp.
AGACGGTCGAACGAGCCGTTCCCATGTACGTCGCCCAGGTGCATCGGCTGGTCAAGGGGTACGTGCCAGCCGAGCCGCAGCCGGTGATCCGGCAGGCGACGGCGGGCATCCGGGAACGCCTCGCGCTCGAGCTCTCCACCACGCCGCGCCGTCAGCGCGACAGCTCGACGCGTCAGCTCGACGGAGCCCGGTGACGACGCAGCTCGGTGACGACGCTGCTGGGTGACACGAGTCCACCCGTGGGTGGACCCGGCTGACCCACTCTGGTCTGCCCACCGTCCGTCATGACGGTCCCGTCGCACGACGCGCGAGCAGGGCCGCCGTCGGCAGGCTGACGGCATGACGACACGCTCGCCGCTGACCGCACGCGGCCTCACGAAGATCTACGGCGCCCCCGACGCGAAGCGGGCGGGCGGCCCGCCGCCTCGCGTCGCGACCCCGCCGGGCCAGCCGTCCTCGGGCGCGCTGCCCGTCGGCCCGATCGCCACCCCGCCCGCCGGCGGCGCGGTCGCGCTGGCCGGGGTCGACCTCGACATCGCCGCCGGCGAGTCGGTCGCCATCATGGGGCCGTCGGGATCGGGCAAGACCACCCTGCTGCATTGCCTGGCCGGCATCCTTCGCCCCACCAGCGGGCAGGTGGTCTGGAACGGGCGCGATCTCGTCGGGATGTCCGACGGCGAACGGACGGCCCTGCGCCGTCAGGACTTCGGGTTCGTGTTCCAGTCGGGCCAGCTGCTCCCGGAGCTGCCGGCCGACGAGAACGCCGCGCTCCCCCTCATGCTCGGCGGCATCCCGCGCCAGCAGGCCGTGCACGCCGCCCGCCAGTGGCTCGGGTACCTCGGGCTCGCCGGCATGGAGGACCGCCGCCCGGGTGAGCTCTCCGGCGGGCAGGCGCAGCGTGTCGCGATCGCCCGCGCGCTCACCTGCTCCCCCGGCGTGATCTTCGCCGACGAGCCCACCGGCGCCCTCGACCAGCAGACCGGCTACGAGGTGCTGCGCGTGCTGCGCGACGCCACCCACCAGACCGGCGCGAGCCTGGTCGTGGTCACCCACGACGAGCAGGTCGCCGCGTGGTGCGGTCGCACGGTCCGGATGCGTGACGGTCACATCGTCGCGGACGGCTCGGGTGCTGACGGCGCCGCTGGCGCCGGCTCCATCCCGACCGCCGCGACGCCGGCCGTCGCCACCCCGGACGTCGCCCCCACCGCAGAGGTCGGTGCGCGATGACGACCGCCCTGCGGATGTGGCTGCTGCTTCGCCGTCGCGACGCGGGCCGCACCGACCCGCAACGCCTCACCGGCGTGCTCGCGATCGTCGCGTTCGCCGTGACGACGGCGGTCGCGCTGCTCGTGCTCGGCGGCCTGCAGGCGTTCGTCGAGCGGGCCGACGCCGCCCCCGTCGGCGACACGGACGCCGGCTTCTACGTGATGCTCGCAGGCACGGCCTCGGGCCTGCTGCTGATCCCTCTCGTCACGCTGGGCGGCGCGGCCTCTCGCCTCGCCGTCGCCCGCCGCGACGAGCGGCTCGCCGCCCTGCGCCTCGCGGGCGCGACCACCTCGCAGGTGTCCACGATCACCCTGCTCGACTCCACCACGCAGGCGGCGATCGGGGCGCTCGCGGGTGTCGCGCTGCACTTCGGGCTGATCCCGCTCGTGCTCCCGGTGGTGTTCCAGGGCGAGCCGTTCACCTACACCGAGCTGCTGCTGCCGTGGTGGGTGCACCCGCTCGCGGTCGTCGGTGTCATCGCGGTCGCCCTCGTCTCGGCCGCCGCCAGTCTGCGTCGCGTGGCGATCACCCCGCTGGGGGTCGCGGCGCGCACCACCCCGCCCGGTCTGCACTGGACCCGCATCGTGCCGGTGGTCGCCGTCGGCATCGGCTTCAGCGTGCTGTGGAACATGCCCGACAAGTCGCTGATCGTGCTCATCGCGTTCCTGCTCGGCGGGCTCGCCGTCGTCAACGTCGTCGGTCCCTGGCTCATGGGCGTGACCGGGAAGCTCGTGGCGAGGCGTGCCCGGCGCGTCGCCACCCTCATCGCGGCTCGCCGTCTCGTCGACTCCCCCAAGACGGCGTGGCGCAGCGTCGGTGGCATCGGTCTGGCGACGTTCGTCGCGAGCATGGCTGCCGCGGCAGCGATGTTCGCCGCGGGCGGCGAGGACCAGGTCACCGCGGACCTCGGCACCGGCGGCACGTTGACGCTGGTCATCGCCGCCGTCGTCGCGGCGACCTCGACCGGCGTCATGCAGGCTGGCCGGATCATCGACCAGCGCAAGGAGTACACGGCGCTGCATCTCGCCGGCACCGATCCGCGTGTGATGGATGCGGCGCGGCTGCGTGAGATCGGCATCCCGCTCGCGGCTGCGATCGTCGTCTCGACGGGCTGTGCGTCGCTGTTCCTCGTCCCCGCGCTGGGGTACGGGATCTTCACCAACCCGACGGCGGTGGGTCAGTACCTGCTCAGCGTCGCCGGTGCCTGCGGTCTCGTGCTGCTGGGCTCGTGGGCGAGCAAGGGGGTGGTGCGGACCGTGATCGCGTGAGGTCTCGGCACCGGTCGGGTCGACGCAGCTGGAGGGCCGTCGTCGAGGTGACCCAGGCGGGCCGATCCGGGTCGGAGGGACCGGGATCGGCCCGCACGTGCGTCGTCAGTCGGTCGGGCGGGCCGCCAGCCGCCGGGCGAGCGCGCTGGAGACGATCAGCTGCATCTGGTGGTACACGATCACCGGCACGGCGATGGGGCCGGCCAGCGCGGCCGGGAAGAGTGCGGCGAGCATGGGCAGGCCCGTCGCGAGGGACTTCTGCGATCCGCACATGAGCAGCGCGATCCGGTCGCCGTCGTCGAGGCCGAGAACCTTGCCGCCCCACCAGGTGGCGGTCAGCGCGACGGCGAGCAGGATGCCCGCGGCGACCACCACACCGAGCAGGGTCAGCGGCGACACCGTGCTCCACACGCCGGCCGCGGTCGCCGTCGACACGGCCACGAGCACGACCAGCAGGATCGTGCCGCGGTCCCAGAGGGTGGTGAGGTTCTTCCGCGCACGGACATGGTCGCCGAGCAGCGGCTGCAGCAGCTGTCCGACGACGAACGGCGCCAGCAGCAGGAGCAGCACCGACCGCAGCCCGCCGCCGCCCGTGCTGCCACTGGTGTGCATGAGCACGAGCACGAGAGCCGGTGTGAGCAGCATGCCGAGCAGGTTGGAGACTGTTGCCGCGGTGATGGCGCCGGCCACGTTGCCACGCGCGACCCCGACGAGGGCGACCGACGACTGCACCGTCGACGGCAGCAGGCTCAGGTAGAGCACCCCGCGAGCGAGCGACTCGCCCAGCACCGGCTCGGCGAGCAGCGACAGCGCGAGCCCGAGAAGCGGGAACAGCACGAACGTGACGGCGAGCGCCCCGCCCTGCAGCCGCACGTTTCGCAGCCCGGCGATGACGTCGCGGGTCCGCATTCGCGCACCGTAGAGAAGGAACAGGACGACGATCGCGACGTCGGACGCCACGTCGAGGACCTCGCGGACGGCATCGGGGATCGGGGCCAGCAGCCCGATCGCCAGCATCGCCAGCAGGGCGATGATGAAGGGGTCAACCCAGCGTCGCACCCCGCGACGGTACCGGAGGGGCCGACCCGCCTCAGACGAGGCCGCTGCGGAGCGAGCCCGCCAGCGGGCAGCTCCAGACGTCGATGTTGCCACGACCGACCCGGTTGATGTAGCTCGCCACCTCGGCGTAGGAGCGCAGCAGCGAGGTCTCGTGGTACGCGATGCCGAGGCGCTCGCAGTGCTCGCGGACCATCGGGGCCACACGACGCAGGTGGGGGCGGGACATCGAGGGGAACAGGTGGTGCTCGATCTGGAAGTTGAGCCCGCCCATGAAGGTGTCGGTGAACCAGCCACCACGGATGTTGCGGCTCATCAGCACCTGGCGACGGAGGAAGTCGATGCGGACCTCCGGCCCGACCATCGGCATCCCGATGTGGTTCGGCGCGAACGACATCCCCATGTAGAAGCCGAAGACCAGCAGCTCGACGAGGAGGAAGCCGACGGCGATCGGCGGCGACATCACGACGAACGCGAACGTGAGCAGGGCGGCGTGCCGCGCGAGGATGAGGGCGATCTCGGTCCAGCGGCGGTCGACCGGGCCGCGCTTGAGCAGACGCGCGAACCCGAGCACGTGCAGCTCGAGACCGGCGAGCACGAGGATCGGGAAGAACCAGATGCCCTGGTGACGCGAGAGCCAGCGACCAAGCGCGGTCCGGCGAGCACGCACGTCCTCAGGGGTGTAGGCGACGGCGCCGGGGGCGACGTCCGGGTCGCTGCCCGCCTTGTTGGGAGCCGCGTGGTGCTTGCTGTGCTTGCCCTGCCACCAGCCCAGACCCATCCCGGCGAGCAGGTTGACGACACCGAGCGAGGCCCACTCGTTGAGCTTGGGCGAGGCGAAGATCTGGCGATGGGCGGCGTCGTGGCCGAGGAAGGCGATCTGCGTCATGAGCAGAGCGAGCACGGCTCCCATCGCCAGCTGCCACCAGCTGTCGCCGATCTGCACCGACACCCACCCGAAGGCGACGAGCGCCAGCGGGAACCCGATGAGGCGGCTGAGGTAGTAGCCGTAGGACCGTTCCATGAGACCGGCGGCCTTGACCCGCTTGGACAGGTCGGTGAAGTCGCTCAGGTGGCGGGTGCTGGGCTGCCGGCGCGGGGCGCGGATCTGCACCTGGAGGGCGTCGGCGGGAGGGTCGAGAACGGTGGCGTCCGTCATGGTCTCCATCGTTCGCGCCGGCAGCGCCGCCGTCGTCACCCGCGAAGGTCGAGACGCCCCCTACTCGAGGGTGACGTCGACAGCGCCGACGGCGACCAGGCCCGACTCGTAGGCCGCGATGACGACCTGGGTCCGGTCGCGCAGCGCGAGCTTCATGAGCACACGGCTGACGTGCGTCTTGACGGTCTGGTCGGACAGGAACAGCTCGGTGGCGATCTCGGCGTTGGAGAGGCCGCGAGCCACGAGCCGGGTCACGGCGAGCTCGCGCTCGGTGAGGTCGTCGAACCTCGTCAGGTCCGGCGTCGTGCGCTCCGGCTGGGTGACGAACTCGCCGATCACGGAGCGGGTGATCGACGGGCTCAGCAGCGCGTCGCCGCGCGCGACCACACGGACGGCGTGGATGAGCTCGTCGGCGGGTGCGTCCTTGAGGAGGAAGCCGCTGGCGCCGGCGCGCAGCGCCTCGAACACGTAGGAGTCGAGGTCGAAGGTGGTGAGGATGATGATGCGGGGGTCGACGTCGGGCATCGCACCGATGCGGCGGCTGGCCTCGATGCCGTCGACGTCGGGCATCCGGATGTCCATGAGGACGACGTCGGGACGGGTGCGGCCCACGAGCTCGACCGCGTCCGCGCCGTCGGCGGCGTCACCGACGACGACGATGCCGTCCTGGGCGTCCAGGCGCGCGGAGAACCCCGCCCGCACCATCGCCTGGTCGTCGACGACGGCGACGCGGATCGGGGCATCGGGCACGGGCTGCCTCTTCTCGAGGGTGGCGACGGGCGTGGACAACTGTCTCACCAGAGGTACCAACGGCTCAGCGCTCGGTCGGGTTCCGGTGCCCGCCGCCGGTGTCGATGCCTGGCAGCACCGCACGGACACGGTAACCGCCGGAGGAGGTCGGGCCGACCTCGAGGACACCATGGACGAACGAGGCCCGCTCACGCATCCCGCGCAGCCCGTGCCCCCCACCGCCGGTCGTCGCAGGCACCACGGTCGGGGGCGTGTTCTCCACCTCGATGCGCACGTCCTCGGCGACGGCGACACCCACCCTGATCTCGCTGCCGGGTGCGTGCCGCAACGCGTTGCTCAGCGCCTCCTGCACGATCCGGTAGGCCGTGCGCGACACCGCGTCCGTGACGCTCGTCGAGGCGAGGTCTCCCGTGACGTCGAGGCGGACGACGACGGCACCTCGACGTGCGCTGTCGACGAGATCGCCGATCGCGGAGAGGGTGGGTTGCGGAGCCAGCTCGTTCTCGCCGTCGTCCTGACGCAGGACGGCGAGCAGGCCGCGCATCTCGGCCAGAGCGCCGCGCGCGGAGTCGGTGATCTCGTCGAGCTCGGCCTGCGCGGGCGGTGGGATCCCGTCGACGCGGTAGCGCATCGTCGACGCCTGGATCGAGATCACCGACAGGCCGTGGGCGACGACGTCGTGCAGCTCTCGTGCGATGCGGTTGCGCTCCTCCATCAGCAGCCGGCGCTCCTGCGCGGTGGCGGCGATGCTCTGCTGCTCGAGCAGCTCGGCCCGACTGGTCAGCCACTGGTGGATGAGGATCCCGAAGGTCACCACGAGCGCGAGGATCGCGGCGGCGGTGACGAGGTTGCCGCCGAACCGACCCCGGCTGCCGTCGTTGACCGGCATGGCGACGAGGGCGGTGAGCACCAGCGGTGCGAGCGCACCCACGACGGGGAGCCACCAGTGCTCCCGCACCGCGAGGATGAAGGCCAGCAGCGCGAGCGTCACGAGGGTGACCACCGGGACGGGCCAGGGCAACGGACCGGCGCCGAGCGTGAGCAGCGACGTCGCCGCGGACGCCACCGAGGCGGTGCCGATCGCGAACCACGGCCGCGTGAGCGCCCACCCCAGGCCGGCGGACTGCAGCACCGACACGGCGAGCGCGAGCGGTACCGACGCCTCGTAGAGCGACGGCAGCGTGGCGGCGTTGACCGCCAACGACGCGATGGTGGAGAGCCCGACGACGACACGGAGGCCGTTCCGGGACAGCAGCCGCACACCGAAACGATGCGTCGTCCGATCCAGCACGCCAAGGACGCGACCGACCCTGCTCGCGCGGATGGCACCGGAGAGGGCCATGGCGTTCTCGCGACGGACGGTGGGCATGGTCCTACTCTCCCGCACGCCGACGGCGCGCCCTTCTTCTTCTCGGGTCGAACGTGCGTACGGTGAGCACTCATCCGCCCGGCGGTGAGCAGCACCGCACCGCGGACCACACAGGGAGACGCACGTGGCCACGAGTCGACGCATGTTCTTGACCTATCTCGGAGGTGGGGCCGCCGCCGCCGGTCTCGGACTGGCGGGGTGCAGTCGTGGCGGTACCGGTGCCGATCCGGCGCAGACGTCGTTGGCGATCGCGTGGTGGGGCAACGACGTCCGCAACGCGAACACGACCGACGCGGTCGCCGCCTACACCGCCGAGCACCCGGACGTGGCGGTCAGCACCCA
>JBMDXU010000068.1:0-3562 GCA_048594485.1 Pseudactinotalea sp.
GCTGAGCCGGGCCGATGCGCTCCTGGCCTACACCGAGGGCAGCGCCTGGTTCTCCTTCGAGGAGCACGAGCGCGGCCTCCTGGAGCCGGGCTACGTCGGCGACCTGGCGATCCTGGACCGCGACTACTTCGAGGTCCCCGACGACGAACTGCCCGAGATCACGGCCTGGATGACGGTCATCGGCGGCGAGATCGTCCACCGCGCCGACTGACCGGGGCGCTCAGCGCGCGAGCAGCCGAGCCGCGTTGCCACCGAGCAGCGCAGCGCGGTCCGCGGCGCCGAGGCCGGCTGCGGTGACGGTCGCGACGGGGTCGTCGTCGCCGAGCGCGAAGGGATCGTCGGTGCCGAGCACCACCCGGTCGGGACCGACCATCGCGACCAGGCCGGCGAGCGCCCGGGGATCGTTGACGACGGTGTCGAACCACAGCTGGCCGTAGTCGGCCCAGAAGCGCTCCCGGCGGGCAGCGTCGGCCGCGACGGCCTTGGCGACCCGCCCCACCTGCAGCGGGAGGAACCCACCGCCGTGCACGACCACGATCCGCAGCCCGGGGTGGCGGGTCAGGACGCCCGAGAGCAGCATGCGGCTCACCGCCGTCGTCGTCTCCGTCGGCCGCCCGACGAGGTGGGCCAGGCCGTGCTCGGCCATGCCCGGGGTGCAGAGCTTGCCGAGCGGATGCAGGACCACGACGGTGCCCAGCTCGGCGAGGGTCGCCCAGACGGGCTCCAGCGCGGGGTCGTCGAGCTCGGTCTCGCCGACCCGGCTCCCGACCTGGATGCCGGCCATCCCCAGGTCCCGCACCACTCGGTCCGCCTCGGCGACGGCGAGCTCGGGGGCCTGGAGGGGCAGGGTGCCGACGGCGCGCAGCCGGTCGGGCCGACGCGCGGCCTCCGCCGCCAGCTCGTCGTTCACCAGTCGGCTCCAGTCGGCGCCGGCGGCTCCGGGGAGCTGGTAGCCGAGGACGTCCATGAACGGCGCCAGCAGCTGGACGTCGACACCGCGGCGGTCGAGCCGGGCGATCCGCAGCTCGAGGTCGACGAGGTCGGGTCCGATGGGCAGCGTCCGAGCGCCGTCCGGCCAGGTGGCCACCATCCCGCCGGGCGTGTCCTCGACCCGCAGGAAGTCGGCGTCGGCGATCGCCGCGGCCAGCGGAGCCGGGACACCGTGGGCGTGGACGTCGACGACGGGGCTCGGCATCGGGTCGGGCACGGCTGACTCCTTGCAATCGTTAGCAATGGACTGCCGTTCCAACGGACGACAACGAGTCTGGATAGGCTCGCAAGGTGGATGATAGCGTGCTGCAAACGATTGCCGCAGGGTCCTGCGGCTGAGGAGGGAGACAGCCGCGATGGCAACTGGCGGAGCTGACCTGATCCTGACGGGCGGGGCGATCTGGACGGGAGCCGGCGCGACCGTCAGCGCCTTGGCCGTCCGGGACGGCCGGATCCTGGCGACCGGAAGCGATGCCGAGGTGGGTGGCGTCGCCGACGCCCGCACCCGACGGGTCGACCTGGGCGGGCGCTGCGTCGTGCCCGGGCTCGTCGACGGCCACGTCCACTTCATCCGCGCGGGCCGCACCTGGAACGACGAGCTCCGCTGGGAGGACGTCGACACGCTCATCGGCGCGCTGGACGCGATCGCCGCCCGCGTCGCCGGTACGGCGCCGGGCTCGTGGATCCGGGTCATCGGCGGCTGGGACGAGAAGCAGCTCGCCGAGGGCCGCGGGCCGACGCGCGCCGAGCTCGACCGCGTCGCCCCCCACCACCCGGTCTTCGTGCAGATGGGCTACACCTACGCCCAGCTGAACACCGCCGCTCTGGCGGCCATCGGCCTCACGGCCGAGCGCGCCGCCACACTGCCGGACGAGGTCGGGTTGGACGTCGCCACCGACCGCGTCGAGCTGGACGACACAGGCGCGCTCACCGGTCGCGGCTTCGGGATGTCGCTGATGGCCTGGTTCTACCGTCAGCTCCCGGTGCCCACCGCCGAGGAGCAGGTCGCCTCGACCATCGCCCTCAGCCGTGAGTTCGCGCGCCTGGGCGTCACCGGCGTGATCGACGGCGGCGGCGTCAACACCGGGCCGGACGCCTACGCGGCGGTCTACGAGGCCTGGCGTCGCGGTGAGCTGGCGACCCGCGTGCGTCTCTTCGAGCACGCCACGTCCCGCGGGCGCGAGGCCGAGGAGTTCGCGGGCTACCTGCGCTACCAGCAGCCCCGCTTCGGGGACGACCTCCTGCGCGTCTCCGGCATGGGGGAGATCTTCCTCTACAAGAGCCACGACCGCCTGGGCATCCCCGCGGACGAGTCACCCGAGGCGCTCGCCGAGCTGCGCGACATCCTGCGCGAGTGCGCCCGCAAGGAATGGCCGATCCAGATCCACGCCCGCAACGAGGGCTTCATCGCCGGGGTCGTCGACGTCTGGGAGCAGGTCGCTGCCGAGCACCCCGTCGACGCCCTCCGGTGGGGCATGGTCCACGGCGACCGGCTCACCGCCGACCAGCTCGCGGTCCTCGCGCGGCTGGGCATCGGCGTGTACGCGCAGAGCCTGATGCGGTTCAGCGGGGAGCGCGCGCGGGCCAGCCTCGGTGCCGAGATCGTCTCGCAGGCCCCGCCCGTCCGGGCGATCCTGGACGCCGGCGTCCCCTTGTCCCTCGGGTCCGATGCCATGCGCGCGGCGTCGTACAACCCGTTCAGCAGCTTGCGCTACGTCCTCGACGGCCTGACCGTCGGTGGCGTCGAGACGCTCGCGCCCGAGAACCTCCTCAGCCGCGAGGAGGCGCTGACCGGCTACACCAGCACGAACGCGTGGTTCACGCACGAGGAGAACGAGCGCGGCACGCTGGAGGCCGGCAAGGTCGCGGACCTCGCTGTGCTGAGCGACGACTACTTCACCGTCCCGCTCGAGGAGATGGGTCGCCTGACGTCCGAGCTCACCCTGCTCGGCGGCCGCGCCGTCTGGTCCTCGGGGGCCGTCCTCGAGGCGCCCGACTGACCCTGGAGAGGCGACGAGCGCCCGTCCCCCGTCGGGGGGGGGCGCTCGTCTTTCGTGGAGCTCACCAGGAGACGGCGACGTACTTCGACTCGAGGTAGTCGAGCATGCCCTCGTGGCCGCCCTCGCGACCGATCCCGGACTGCTTGGTGCCGCCGAAGGGGGCGGCGGGGTCGGAGACGAGGCCCCGGTTGAGGCCGACCATGCCGGAGTCGAGCTGCTCGCTCAGGCGCAGGCCGCGGGCCAGGTCACGGGTGTAGACGTAGGAGACCAGGCCGTACTCGGTGTCGTTGGCCATCCGGACCGCGTCGGCCTCGTCGGTGAAGGTGATGACCGGGGCGACGGGACCGAAGATCTCCTCGTCGAGGATCTCCGCCCCGGGCGGGACGTCGAGCAGCACGGTGGGCTCGTAGTAGAAGCCTTCGCGGTCCGGCCGCCGGCCGCCGGTGACCACACGTGCGCCGGCCGCGACGGCGCCCGACACGAGCGCGTGCACCGACACCGCCGCCTCCTCGTTGACGAGCGGGCCGACCTCCGTGTCGTCGGACGTGCCGGGACCGACCCGGAGAGCGGCC
>JBMDXU010000069.1:0-5393 GCA_048594485.1 Pseudactinotalea sp.
GGGGTCGTACTCGATGTGCGCGACGGTCGCGGGGACGCCGTCCTTGTCGTGACGACGGAAGTCGATCACGCGGTAGGCGCGCTTGTGGCCACCACCGATGTGACGGGTGGTGATGCGGCCCGAGCTGTTCCGGCCACCGGACTTGGTGAGCGGCTTGACGAGCGACTTCTCCGGCGTCGACCGGGTGATCTCGACGAAGTCGGCGACGGAGCTGCCGCGGCGGCCCGGCGTCGTCGGCTTGTACTTACGGATGCCCATGGATCTGTTCCTCTAGCTCTCTAGCGGCCCGGCTCAGCCGGCTCCGCCGAAGATGTCGATGGTGCCCTCGCGCAGGGTGACGATCGCGCGCTTGGTGTCCTTGCGGCGACCGAGCCCGAAGCGGGTGCGGCGCGCCTTGCCCTTGCGGTTGATCGTGTTGACGTTGGCCACCTTGACGCCCGAGAAGATCTGCTCGATCGCGATCTTGATCTCGGTCTTGTTCGCGCGCGGGTCCACCAGGAAGGTGTACTTGCCCTCGTCGAGCAGGTTGTAGCTCTTCTCGGACACGACCGGGGCGACGATGACGTCGTGCGGGTCCTTGCTGACGATGCTCACTTGGCGTCCTCCTTGTCGTCGGCCTCGTCGGCTGCCGGAGCATCGGCGACGAGGTCGGCCTCGGTGGAGGTCGCCGACGCCGTGGCGGAGCGGCCGGTGGCCGGGCCCTGCAGGAACGTCTCGAGCGCCTCGGAGGTGAACACGACGTCGTCGGAGACGAGCACGTCGTAGGTGTTCAGCTGGTCGGGGTACAGCAGGTGCACGCTGGGGACGTTGCGCAGCGACTTCCAGCTGGTCTCGTCGGTGCGGGTGAGCACGACGAGCACGTTCTGGGACTCGGTGGCCGCCTGCAGGACCGCCAGCGCCGAGGAGGTCGAGGGGACCTCGTCGGTGGTGAAGCCGTCGACGACGTGCACCCGGCCGCCGCGTGCGCGGTCGGACAGCGCACCGCGCAGTGCGGCAGCCTTCATCTTCTTCGGGGTCCGCTGGCTGTAGTCGCGCGGGACCGGCCCGTGCACGACGCCACCGCCGGCGAACTGCGGGGCGCGGGTCGAACCCTGACGGGCGCGACCGGTGCCCTTCTGCTTGTACGGCTTCTTGCCACCACCGCGGACCTCGCCGCGGG
This sequence comes from Pseudactinotalea sp., assembly GCA_048594485.1. GTDB lineage: Bacteria > Actinomycetota > Actinomycetes > Actinomycetales > Beutenbergiaceae > Pseudactinotalea. The sequence continues at coordinate 1,160 of JBMDXU010000069.1, forward strand.
ACTTGGCCTTGTGCGTGCCCTGACGAGCAGCGGCCAGCTGGGCGACGACGACCTGGTGGATCAGCGGGACGTTCGCCTGGACGTCGAAGACGTCGGCGGGAAGGTCCGCGGTCCCGGACTTCTTGCCCTGGGCGTCGAGGATGTCGACGGCGGTCATGTCAGGCCCCCTTCGCGGCGGTCTTGACCACGACGATGCCGCCCTTGGGGCCGGGCACCGGGCCGGCGACGAGAAGGAGGCCCTTCTCGACGTCGACGGCGTGGATCGTGAGGTTCTGGGTGGTCTGGCGGTCGTGGCCCATGCGGCCGGCCATGCGCAGGCCCTTGAAGACGCGCGACGGCGTCGAGGCGCCACCGATCGAGCCGGGCTTGCGGTGGTTGCGGTGCGCACCGTGCGAGGCGCCCACGCCGGAGAAGCCGTGACGCTTCATGACACCGGCGAAGCCCTTGCCCTTGGTGGTGCCGACGACGTCGACCGTCGTGCCGGCCTCGAAGGTCTCGGCGGTGAGCTCCTGGCCGACGCTGTACTCGGCGGCGTCGGCGGTGCGGATCTCGGCGAGGTGACGGCGCGGCGTGATGCCGGCGGCGTCGAACCGGGCGCGCAGCGGCTGCGTGAGCTTGCGCGGGTCGATCTGGCCGTAGCCGACCTGGACCGAGGTGTAGCCATCGGTCTCGACGGACTTGATCTGGGTCACGACGTTGGTGCCGACCTCGATCACCGTGACGGGACGCAGCCGACCGGCGTCGTCCCACACCTGGGTCATGCCCAGCTTGGTGCCGAGGAGCGCCTTGACGACGCGCTCGTTCGTGGTGGTAGTCATCGGAATGGCCTCAGAGCTTGATCTCGATGTTGACGTCGGCCGGCAGGTCGAGACGCATGAGCGAGTCGACGGCCTTCGGCGTCGGGTCGATGATGTCGATGAGCCGCTTGTGGGTCCGCATCTCGAAGTGGTCGCGGCTGTCCTTGTACTTGTGCGGCGAACGAATGACGCAGAACACGTTCTTCTCCGTCGGCAGCGGCACCGGGCCCACGACCGTCGCACCAGCGCGGGTCACCGTGTCGACGATCTTGCGCGCCGAGCTGTCGATGACCTCGTGGTCGTAGCTCTTGAGCCGGATGCGGATCTTCTGTCCCGCCATGGCGTCGTAGTGTCTTTCTCTTCGTACCGCTCCGACCGACCCCCGCGCTCGGGCGTGTCGCGCTTGTGATCACACATTCGCGCGGCACATCCGTAGCACTCGCTCATCGAGGAACGAGGGCGGGTCGGGATGGACTGTGGTGGTCCGCTGCCTGGCCGCGACCCCAGCGCACCGGGATCACGTCAGTCCGTCGGACCGGCGGCTGCCGTACCATCCGGGACTGGTCTCAGCGACTTCCCGACCGACGTGGAACATCGATCCGGGCCGCAAGAAGACCCACCTCCGGACGAGGCAACCGGAACAGTCTGCCACACCTGGGCGACGAACCCAAGTCCGCGCCGTCGTCGTCCCGTGTGAGGCCGCCCACCCGCGCCAGCCTCCGTGTCCGTGCCCGTCTCCGCGTCCGTGTCTGCCCCGTTCACGCCGAGAGGGAAGGAGACCGCCGGGAGGGAAGGGTGCACCGTTCCCTCCCGGCGGTGTCGTTCCCTCTGGCGCGCGGCGAGCTCCTCATCGACGGCGGCGCGGTGACGCGTGCGACAGCAACGGCGGGCGAGCCGTGAGCGTCGAGGTCGCCCGCAGAAGGGCCAGGTAGCGCTCGCGTCCAGGCGCCTGGTCCCAGTCGGCGGTGAAGAGGTAGGAGCCGTGCCGCACCCGGGCGAGCGCCGCCGTCTCTCGCTCGGGTCGCGCGAAGCCGGTGGCCCGCAGCTCACGCACGTGCAGCGGCACCAGGGGTGCGGGGTCGCTCTGCGTCGTCGTCATGGCAGACGACCGTGACGCACGACGCCGGGTTCTGCACCGCGACCCACCCGCTGCTGTGGACGACGGGGCATCGGCCGGCACCTGTGGAGAACGCGACCGACGCCGAGAGGGAACGAGACCGCCCGGAGGGCACGGTGCACCGTGCCCTCTCGGCGGTTTCCTTCCCTCTCGGCGCACATGCGGGCGAGGTGGCGGCGACGTGGGGGCAGCGCGAGGTGGTGCCGGGCCAGACCACGGGGACGACGAAGGCCCGCCGCCAGCGGTGCTGGCGACGGGCCTCGTGGTGGCCGGGCTCATGCCCGGCGGGAGATCACTTGAGGATCTTGGTGACCTGGCCCGAGCCGACGGTGCGGCCACCCTCACGGATGGCGAAGCCGAGGCCCTCCTCCATGGCGATGGGCTGGATCAGCTCGACCGTCATCTCGGTGTTGTCGCCGGGCATGACCATCTCGGTGCCCTCGGGCAGCGTGATGACGCCGGTGACGTCCGTGGTGCGGAAGTAGAACTGCGGGCGGTAGTTCGAGTAGAACGGGTTGTGACGCCCACCCTCGTCCTTGGCCAGGATGTAGACCCGGGCCTCGAAGTCGGTGTGCGGGGTGATCGAACCCGGCTTGACGACGACCTGACCGCGCTCGACGTCCTCGCGCTTGGTGCCGCGCAGGAGCAGACCGACGTTCTCGCCGGCCTCGGCGTAGTCGAGCAGCTTGCGGAACATCTCGACACCGGTGACGGTGGTCTTGATCGCGGTGGTCTTGATACCGACGATCTCGACCTCCTCGTTCACCTTGAGCTGACCACGCTCGACACGACCGGTGACGACGGTGCCACGACCGGTGATCGTGAACACGTCCTCGATCGGCATGAGGAACGGCTTGTCGATGTCGCGGACCGGGTCCGGGACGTTCTCGTCCACGGCCTCCATGAGGTCCTCGACCGACTTGACCCACTCCGGGTCGCCCTCGAGAGCCTTGAGGCCCGAGACGCGCACGACCGGGACGTCGTCGCCGTCGAAGCCCTGGCTGGAGAGCAGCTCGCGGACCTCGACCTCGACGAGCTCGAGGATGTCCTCGTCGTCGACCATGTCGGCCTTGTTCAGCGCGACGAGCAGGTAGGGCACACCCACCTGGCGGGCGAGCAGCACGTGCTCACGGGTCTGCGCCATCGGGCCGTCGGTGGCGGCAACCACGAGGATCGCGCCGTCCATCTGAGCGGCACCGGTGATCATGTTCTTGATGTAGTCGGCGTGACCCGGCGCGTCGACGTGCGCGTAGTGGCGCTTCTCCGTCTGGTACTCCACGTGGGAGACGTTGATAGTGATACCGCGCTGACGCTCCTCGGGAGCGTTGTCGACCTGGTCGAACGGGGTGAACGTGTTCAGGTCGGGGTACTTGTCCGCGAGCACCTTGGTGATCGCCGCCGTCAGCGTGGTCTTGCCGTGGTCGACGTGACCGATGGTGCCGATGTTGACGTGCGGCTTGGTCCGCTCGAACTTGGCCTTCGCCACTGTGGGTTCCTCCTGGAACTCGGGTAGGTGTGTCGTCCATCCCGGCCGGGTGCCGGGTAATGGGCCTTGTGAATCCTACGGCTTGGTTGTCTGTGGTTGTCGTGCTGCTTCTGCTGCCCCGGGATCTCGTCGACGTGCCCGGGAGGGGAAGCACGGGGCCGTGGGCCCCGTGCGTTACTCGCCCCGGGTCTTGGCGATGATCTCCTCAGCGACGTTCCGCGGGACCTCCGCGTAGTTGCTGAACTGCATCGAGTACACCGCACGACCCTGGGTGCGCGAGCGCAGGTCGCCGATGTAGCCGAACATCTCCGAGAGCGGGACCAGCGCCCGGATGACCTTGACGCCGGTGGCGTCGGCCATCGACTGGATCTGGCCACGACGGGAGTTCAGGTCGCCGATGACGTCGCCCATGTACTCCTCGGGCGTACGCACCTCGACATCCATGACCGGCTCGAGCAGGGCCGGGTCGGCCTTGCGGACGGCCTCCTTGAGGACCATCGAACCGGCGATCTTGAACGCCATCTCCGAGGAGTCGACCTCGTGGTAGGCGCCATCGACGAGCGTCGCCTTGATCCCGACGAGCGGGTAGCCGGCGAGCACGCCGCTGCCCATCGCGTCCTGGATGCCGGCGTCGACGCTCGGGATGTACTCGCGGGGCACACGACCACCGGTGACGGCGTTGACGAACTCGTACGTCGCGCCGTCCTCGGAGTCGGCCAGCGGCTCGAAGGTGACCTGCACCTTCGCGAACTGGCCGGAGCCACCCGTCTGCTTCTTGTGCGTGTAGTCGTACTTCTCGACGGCGCGGCGGATGGTCTCGCGGTACGCGACCTG
>JBMDXU010000007.1:0-12870 GCA_048594485.1 Pseudactinotalea sp.
GGTGGCGCGCTCGCCGGGCTGCGGGTGGTCGACGTGTCCACGCTGTTCGCCGGTCCGCTCGCGGCGATGCATCTCGGCGACATGGGTGCCGAGGTGATCAAGGTCGAGCACCCGCGCCGGCCGGATCCCTCGCGCGGGCACGGTCCGAGCAAAGACGGCCAGAACCTCTGGTGGAAGACGCTCGGCAGGAACAAACGCACCCTTACGCTCGACCTCTCGGCCGCGGGCGGCCGTGACGCGTTCCTGCGGCTGGCGGCGACCGCCGACGTCGTCATCGAGAACTTCCGGCCCGACACGCTGGAGCGCTGGCGGCTCGGGTACGACGAGCTGAGCGCCGCCAACCCCGGTCTCGTGCTGGCGCGGGTGACCGGGTTCGGCCAGGTCGGCCCGTACCGGCGGCGGCCCGGGTTCGGCACGCTGGCGGAGGCGATGAGCGGCTTCGCGGCGATGACGGGAGAGCCGGACGGTCCGCCGACGCTGCCGCCGTTCGGGCTGGCCGACGGCATCGCCTCGCTCGCCACCGCCTACGCCGTCATGGTGGCGCTGCACGCCCGGGAACGGACCGGTGTCGGACAGGTGGTCGACCTCGCGATCGTCGAGCCGATGATGGCGGTGCTCGGTCCGCAGATCACCCGCTGGGACCAGCTGGGCACGACCCAGCCCCGGCTGGGGAACAGGTCCTCGAACAACGCCCCCCGGAACACCTACCGGACCGCGGACGGCCGCTGGGTCGCCGTCTCCACGAGCGCCCAGAGCATCGCCGAGAGGGTGATGGCCCTCGTGGGACGGCCCGAGCTCGTCGAGGAGGAGTGGTTCGCAACCGGGGCCGGCCGAGCGGCGCACGCCGACGTGCTCGACGACGCCGTCGGCGGGTGGATCGCCCTCCGCAGCCGCGACGAGGTGATCGCCGCGTTCGAGGCTGCTCAGGCCGCCGTCGCCCCGATCTACACCGCCGAGGACATCGCGGCGGACCCGCAGCTCGCCGCGCTCGGCACGATCCGACGCATGGACGACCCCGACCTCGGCGAGATCGCCGTCCAGGGGCCGCTGTTCCGGCTGTCGGACGCCGAACCCGTGCTGGGGTTCACCGGCCGCGCCCACGGCGCGGACACCGATGCCGTGCTCACCGAGCTCGGTTACTCCGGTGACGAGATCGCCGCCCTGCGCGACGAGGGCTCGGTATGACGGCGCCCGTGCTCACCCTGCTCTACGTCCCCGGCGACCGGCCGGACCGGGTGGCCAAGGCGCTGGACTCCAGCGCCGACGTCGTCATCGTCGACCTCGAGGACGCGGTGGCCGCGGGTGCGAAGGATCGTGCGCGGGACGCGCTGGTCGAGACGCTGAGCGGGGTCACCCGACCGGTGCAGGTGCGGGTGAACGCCGTCGGATCGGCGTGGTTCGACGACGACGTCCAGGCGGTCCGCGGTCTCGGGCCCTCGGTCGGCCTCCGGGTACCGAAGGTGAGCGACCCCGACGGCGTCCGTGCGCTCGCCTCGCTCGGTCACCCGTTGCACCTGCTGGTCGAGTCGGCGATCGGCGTCGAGCGCGTGTACGCCCTCGCGACCGCGAGCCCGGCGGTGACGACGATCGGGCTCGGCGAGGCCGACCTCCGCTCCGAGCTCGGCATCGCGGCGGACGCCGTCGACGACGGCCTCGCCTGGGTGCGCTCGCGGCTCGTCGTGGCGGCGCGCGCCGCGGGTCTGCCGCCGCCCGCGATGAGCGTCTACGCCCACGTCCGCGACCTCGCCGGGCTCGCGAGCAGCTGTGCACGCGGCCGCGCGCTGGGGATGCTCGGCCGCGCGGCCATCCACCCCGCCCAGCTGCCGGTCATCGAGGAGGCCTTCACGCCGTCGACGGCGGAGGTCGAGCGGGCGAGGGAGATCGTCGAGAGGGTCGGCTCGGCTGCGGCCGACGGCGCCGGCACCGTCGTCCTGCCGGACGGCACCTTCCGCGACGTCGCGATGGTCGACGCCGCCCGCCGCACCCTCGCGATCGCCGGCCGCGGACCGATGTCGTTGACGAATCGGCACGCCGATTCGTCAACGAAATCGCTCAGAGGTCGAAGGTGTCCGCGTAGACAACGCGCGTGACGCGGCGCTCGGGGGCGTGGGCGTGGGCGCGGTCGGCGTCCATCACCTCGAGCTCCTCGATCAGCACGCGGTAGCGGGACTCGCCGGTGCGCTCGGGCGGGGTCGCGAGCGCGATGGGCTCGGGCAGCGTCAGCTGGTCGGACCAGGTGATCTGCCAGACGTCGGTGGGGTCCTGCCCGACGGCGGGCAGCCGCACCGTGGTGCGATCGGTCCACTCCAGGTCGGACGCCCCGCGCTCCTGCACCGTCGCGACGAGCACGCGAGAGGGCAGCAGCGCCGCGTCGAGCGCCGACACCGCGGGACGGGCGCGCGGGTCGTCGACGTCGAACACCGCGACCTCGCGACCCTGGCGATCCGGTCCGCGGTACGTCGCGGCGGGTCCGCTCACGGTCACCTGGACGGTGCCGGCGTCCGGCCGGCTGAGCGTCGCGGTGCGCTCGGGCAACGGCTGCACCCAGTCGGTCATCACGACGGGGGACAGCGCGCACCCCGGGAGCGAGGTCGGCTGGTAGCGCGTCACCGCGAGCCTCACGAACGGCCAGAGCTGGTCGCGGACCGTCAGCGCGACGTCGACGAACCACTGGCCTCGCCCGGGGTGGAACTCGGCCCGGTAGCCGGCGACGTTGGCGGCGGGAGCGCCCCTGAGGTCGACCAGCGGCTGCGGTCCGGTCACCAGCACGGGACCACCCGGACGCTCCGGGACGTCGGCAGGCGTGCCGGGCTCCGCGAGGGCGTCGGTGACGACGAACAGGGTGTCGATCGAGGTGAAGAGGGGAGGCTGCGCCGACGACGGCACGTCCGCGCTCGCCTGCAGCACCGGGTCCTTGCCCCACCTGCTCGACGCCGAGTGCGGCACGGCGTCGTTCCCGAAGACGACCCCGAGCAGCTCGCCGTCGCCGGAGCTGAACCAGGGTCGGCTGAGCCAGATCCGCACGCCGCTGCGACGGATCCGCCGCCGCGCGAACGGCTGCTCGGGCTCGACGAGCTCCTCCCAGTGGATGAGCGGGACGGTCTCGAGCACCACCGGTGCTGCCGGTCGCGACGACGACGGGATCGCCAGCTCGACCGGCTCGGACCGCGACTGCGGGTCGTCGTCGCCGGGCAGCTCGTCGGCGTCGAAGAACTCGGTGTACCGGGTCGACCCGATCAGCGTGTACGTGACCTGCCGGTGGTGGGTGTCGGGCCAGCTCTGGATCATCTTGTGCGCCGGCACGGCAGCGCCGAGGTCCTCCCACGGGAGCAGCACCCCGTACCGCTCGCTCGAGAGCACCTGAGAACGTGTCGGGACGTCGACGCGCTCCACACGCACCGGGCCGGGTGTCGCGACGTCGTCGACCCACTCCGACCACCGGGACTCCAGGGCCATGCGGGCGGTGCTCGCGCCGTGGACCTCGGTGATCGCGAGCAGCGCGGCGACGGTGCTGTCGACCGGGCGGGCGAGCACGGCGAGGTCGTGCATCACGGGTCGCTGCGCCGGGCGTGGCACGGCGTGCACGATCCGGAGCTGCTCGGTCGGCGACAGCCACCAGGTCCAGCCGGACGCCGCCGCCCGTCGCAGCAGCGCGACGACGTCGACACCCGCCGCGGAGAACAGCGTCTCCGCGGCGCGCCACAGCCCGAGGTCGCGCAGATCTTCCGCGCGCAGCGAGCTCGACATCGCGACCCGCACCTGCTCGCCCGGCGGCAGGCTCACGTGCACCACGTTGCCGTCGATGCGCGCAACGAGCTCGTCGCCACCCTCGAGCACCAGCCGGAGCGGCTCGATCCGCGGCCACGTGCCCTGGTAGGGCAGCACGACGGCGGACAGCACACGCGGCTCCGGGAGCGTGTGCGGCGTACCGGCGTCGAGGAACATCAGCGCCACACCCGCCGCGGCCGGGTCGGGCAGGTAGGGCGTGACGAGCTGGTCGACGTCGTGCAGCACGTACTGGCCCTCGCCGAGCGGGGTGCCGCGTCGATCCGCGATGTCCTGCAGCGTCACCGCGGTCGTGGGGTTGGCGCCCGGCCGTGACGCGAGCGACATCCCGGGCTGCGGCACCATCGCGCCGGGGGTGTCGAGGTCGGGGATCTCGAGGTCGAGGAGGGTGCCGCGCTCGCGCAGCGACCAGGCGTACGCCTCGCGCTGCCGGTCGGGATCGGTCGACCCGATCGCGTCGTCGAGCATCCCGTGCAGCTCGGCCTCGAGCTGCGTCGTCTTCGGTGGCACGATGTGCCGCTGCGCCGTCTGGCCCTCGCGGATCACCAGCCGCTGCAGGGACTCCCCAGGTGTGAGCTCGTGCCGCGCCACCAGAGCCGGCGGTGGCACCGGATGCCAGCGCAGGAACGGCATCGGCGCTGTCTCGACCGGGGCCGAGGGGGCCGACGGCGGCTGCGCCAGCCCGAGGTCGGGGTCGACCAGGAGGCTGGGGTGGACGTAGAGGTCGTCGAGGTGGGCCGTCGCCGCGACGACGGCGTCCCGCACCCGGGTCGCCTCGCTGACGGCACTCTCGCTGCGGAGCATGTCGGCGAGCCGCTGCTCGGTCGCTCGCAGCGCCGTGAGCGGCAGCACGAGCGACTCGCCGACGGTGTCCCGGACGTCCTGGCTCAGCCGGACCCGGCGAGAGGCCCGGCCGCGGCTGACCCCGAGCTCGGGCTCCGGGGCGGCCCGGCGAGCACCGGCGACAAGGTCGCGCAGCGACTCCCCGATCGTGGTGGCACGACGTCCGGCGGCAGCCGCGCGGAGCTCGGCGCGCATGAGCTGGACCAGCTCGGCGTCGTCGATCGTGGGAGGGGTCTCCGGCACCTCGTTGCCGGCGAGGTCGACGCCGCAGACCCGGAACTCGTAGTCGTGCCCGTACCGCAGCCGCGGCAGCGACCCCGGCTCCACCCGGCTGCGCACCCGCCCGAGCGTGGGCTCGCCGGGCTCGACCGCAGGCTCGTCGACCGGCACCTCCTCGCCGTCGGCCGTCTGCACGACGACCTTGCCCGGCCGCGGCGCCGACAGGCTCCACCCGTCCCAGCCGGCGAACACCTCGTGCAGGTGGTACGCCGCACCCTCCGTCGACCGGCTGAGCGTCGTCAGCGGCAGGAACCCCTCGTCGGGGACGTCCGCGAGGACCGTCGAGCCGTCGGCGGCGAGCACGTCCACACGTCGCTCGTGCAGCGATCGCCAGGGGCCGGCGCCGTCGGTCCGGACCTGCACACGCAGACCGCGCACGATCGAGTCGTAGCGCAGCGACAGCGGCGCGGCCGCGGTCGAGGCCAGCGACTGCGCCGTCGCGACCCGCGAGCGGGTCGCCTCGACCCGGTCGGTCCGGGCGAGCGAGAAGCCCGTGCTCCGCAGCGCCGTCGGCGAGCCGTTGGCGACGTCGCCGTTGAGCTCGGAGGCCACCTCGCCGGTGAGGTTGCGCAGGTTCTGCTCGGTCTGCAGCCCGGTCGCGTCCGGGTCGAGGACGAGCACCCGGTAGCGATCGCTGTCGCCGACGGGGAGGCGACCCGCGTACCACTCGCCGCCGCTCGCGGCCGCCTGCCACACGCCGTCGGCCACGAGGCACGCCGTCCGCGGCGGCTCGGCCACGACCATCACGTCCGCCGGGTCGGGCTCGAACCGCACGCTCACCCAGGCCGCCGCCGCGAGCGCCGTGAGCGCCTCCGCGGGGACCGACAGATCGACCGCGAGACCGAGGCGCCGCAGCAGCGCCGGCGTCCCGGCCGCCGATGCCGCGAGCTGGTGGAAGTCGGGCTCGGCGTTCTCCGGTCGCGGCGTCGTCGCACCCTCGACCCTGCGCGGCTCGTAGCCGACCCGGTCCTCCGGCCGCTGGTAGTACCGCCGCGCGGCGTGCACATCGGTGAGCACGCCCAGCATGCCGCTCGGACGGCTGGGCGAGTCGACCAGTCGGTCGAGCCACTCCGTGAGCCCGCGCTCGTCGTCGGCGGCGTTCCGGACGAGATGGGCGACGGGGCCGTCGGGCGGTGCGTCGGGCGGGATGACGTCGTGCTCGGGCCGGCGCGGCTCGCTGCTCAGGGTCGCCTGGGCGTCGAGCTGGGACTTGGACTGGCGCGGCTTGCTCGGCCGGTCGCGCTCGGCGATCAGCTGGAGCAGCCGGCGGGCGCCGCCGTGCAGCTCCGCCATAGTGCCCAGCACGGCGCGCGAGAGGTGGTTGATCGCGGCCGGGCGCTGCAGCGGCGACGTCACCATCCCCGCCATGTGCAGGTAGCCGGCGATCTCGTCCATCGCGTGCGCGCGGTACGAGCGCCACGGGGCGTCCAGGACGGACGGCGTCGGGAACCCGCGCACGAGCGTGGTCGGCGGCAGCAGCGCCACCCAGGCGCCGTCGTCGGGTTCGGAGACCATCGTCGCCGGCACGGGCTCGGTCAGCGTGGACGCCGTCACCAGCCAGCGACCGCGCCGCAGCGTTCCGACCCAGTCGGCGACGGCGGGGAAGTCGCCCAGGGTCGCGTCGGCCGCCGGTGCGACCTTGTGGGTGACGAACGCGGTGAGGTGGAAGGGCGCGTCGTCGGCGAGCGTGTGCGGCAGCGCCGTCGTCGTCAGGTCGATGCTCATCTCTCGCGATCCCCTCAAACCGCCGCGAACGCGGTGCAGTACCGCGCCCAGGCCTCGTCGCCACCGGCACCCGGGGGCATGATGTCGGCGAGCGTCGGGTCGCCGTTCGACCCGGCGAGCTTGCGCTCGCAGGACACCTCGACCGAGGCCGAGAAGAACAGCACCTCGACCTCGACGACGATGCTCGCGCGCCCGATGAGCTTCCCGGTCGGGAAGTCGTAGGTGAGCGACAGCTCGAGCGTGATCGAGGCCGAGATCAGGCCGAGCACGTCGACCTCGCCGCGGATCCGGAAGTACGCCGTCAGCGACCCGGCGTCCCCTTCGAGGCGCAGGTACACGCCGACGGCGATCGACACCGATCCCGACGCCACCCCGAGGTCGATCGAGAGCGAGGCGGCGGCCTCCAAGCCCATCTCGAGCTCGACCAGACCTGCGGGGGAGGCGCGCAACCCGACCCAGCCACCGCCGCCGATGCACAGCACGGTGAGCCGGAACGGGGAGTCCTTGCGGCAGAAGTAGAAGCCGACGGTGACGGCGTCACCGAGGAACGGCACCCGGGCGTCGGCACCGAGCGAGATGTTCTCGAGCGAGAACACACCGATCGCGACGTTCGGCAGGGCGAGGTCGAAGCCCGCGGTGATGCCGTCGGGGGCGACGTCGACGTAGGGCGGGTCCGCGAAGCCGTCGAACGGGATGATCTCGCGGAGCGTGTCGATGAACCCGAGCACACCGAGGAACTCCATGCCGTCGAAGACGACGTCGACCTCGGGCTTGCGCCCGGTGCCGACACGGAAACCGATCCGCGAGAAGTTCATCCTCATGAGTGGTTCGCCGGGCAGCAGCTGGAGGGCGAAGTCGCGCAGCTCGGCCACCACGTCCGCGCTCGGCGCACCCTGCGCGCTCGCCCGCACCTCGACGCCGATCGAGAGGCCGCGCGGGTCGTTGGCGACGAACACGGCGTCGTCGCCCGGGCCGGGCCAGGAGGCGATCCGCGGCCGCCACTCGTAGCGCGCGGTCATCGAGCCCGACGGCGACAGCAGGTTGTCGGCGAACTGGGCCAACGTGGTCAGCAGGTCCACGGCGGGGTCGGTCGCGATCGCGCGCAGCGCATCCGCGGGGCGCTGGATCGCGGCACGGACCGCGGCCGGGAGCATCGGGTGCGCGGCGGCGTCGAGCACCGCCTGCACAGCACCGACGACGGTCGTCACCTTCGCGACGACGTCGGCGGCGCTCGCGGGGGCGCCGACGAGCGCCGCGAGCGCGGCGAGGAGGTCGTCGATCGCCGTGAGCATCGGGGCGGCTGCGGCCTCGAGCTGGTCGAGGGCCTGCTGCACCTGGGCGCGGGCACCGTCGTGCGCGGCGGTGGCGAGGTCCTGCGCGAGGCGCTCGACGCCGCCGTCGAGCGCGTCGTGCAGACGCTGAGCCTCCGACGCGATCGACGAGACGGCGTCGAGCGCCTCGGTCACGAAGTCGGGAGCCAGGTCGAGGTCGAGACCGACGGCGTCGAGGATCTCCAGGAGGGAGAACAGCCCGAAGAGCTTGGGCATGGCCCCCGCGAGGAAGGCCTGCGGGTCGAACTGTCCCTGGCTGAGCCCGCTCGGCCCGGTGCCGTCCTCACCGACGGCCCCGAGGATGCGGGACAGGCCGCGCACCTGCAGGTTCGGCTCCACGAAGCCGCCGGCACGGTCGCTGCCGTCGCTGAAGTCGACCGGCGCCTGTCCTACCAGGCCGAGGAACATCTGGGCCGGGTTGCCGCCGCCGAACCCGTGCGTCAGGTAGGGCTGGGTGTAGCGGACGACGACGGTCGGCGACGCGGGCGCGAGGTGCCGCATCGCGGGGATGACGGCGTTGGCGCGCTGCAGGTACGGCCGCGAGCGGATCTCGGTGCGGTCGATCTCGCCGTCGAACGTCAGGGAGGCGGTCTCGAACGCGGTGTCGCCCTGGGTGGCCGAGGGGGCCATGGCGATGCTCCGGCCGCCCGCGGGGATCGACGAGATCGGGACGTACTTGCTGGAGATCTGGCCGTCGGTGAGGCTCGGCAGGACCGACGCGGGGACGAACAGCAGCGGCGCGGACAGCGGCACCGGACCGCCCGCGGCGTCGACGCCGTCGAGATCCCACAGGAAGGGGGCGCCACCGCGCTGAGGCACGAAGGCGTCGGTCAGCGTGATGCTGGTGGGTGGGAGCCCGGGGGGTCGGTCCAGGTCGGGTGTCGTGGTCGGCGAGAGCGTGACCTGGCCGAGCGGGGTGTCGCGACCGCCGTAGGCGCGGGTCTGCTCACGCAGCACGATGAAGTAGCGCTGGCGCAGGTAGGCGACGGCCGGTTCCCCGGGCGCGATCTTGCGCTCCGTCAGCGTGACCCAGACGGCGCGGTGACCGAACGGGAACAGGAAGCCGGGCTGGGTGACGCGCACGTAGGTGTCGCGCCCCATCGCGGCCTGGTGGGTGTACGACTCCAGCAGCGGCAGGCCCTGCTGGGGCCGGTACTCCTGCCAGGTGTCGCCCCAGTCGGCGCGCCAGTCGATGAACGCGCCGAGCGAGGAGAGCGCGAGGCGGCGGACCTGGAGCGGCTGCGGCGTGATGCCCTCGCTGGTCTGCGCGGTCATGCGGACGATCGCCCGACGGTGCGGTCCGTCGAGCGAGCTGAGGAACGGTTGCGGCGGTGTCGCAGGGTCGATGTCCCGCGCCCAGACGGCGCGAACGACGCGCTGGCTCGGGTCGGCGTCGTCGAGCCCGACGAGCTCGCCGTCGTCGACGACCCGCGAGGTGAGGGTGGTGCGCCAGAGCTCGGTGCGACCGGGGTCGTCGGGGGCGACGACCGGCTCGACGGCGTGGCGGAACGCGCCGTGCTCGGAGCTGGGCGAGACCACGAGTCGCCAGGGCGCCTCGATCGAGGTCTCCAGCGGCTCCGGTTGGCGGGGGATGCCGCGCAGCAGGATCGCGGGGTCGACGAGGATCGGGTCGATCGGGCGCAGCAGGTCGGCGAACGCCCGGTGCCGGGTCAACCGGGTGAGACGGGCGGCCTCGTGGACCGCGGCGGCCGCCGGCGACATCCGGGGCATCGAGGCCGTGGCCGGTGCGGCGTCGTCGCCGATGAGGGTTCGGACGAGTGCGGCCCGGTCGACCGTGAGCCGTTCGACCGCGCTCAGGCCCGTGGCGCGACGGCGTCGTCCGGGTGTGCGTGCGCGGGTGCCCGCGGGGGTCGCGAGCGGGACGGTGCGCAGCCGCAGGGTGGGGATCAGCTCCAGGATCGCCGAGGCGCTGAGCGCGACGTCGAGGCCCGCGGGCAGGTCGTAGGCGAGCCGGCTCGGCTCGGCGATCCGCAGACCCGCCTGGGTGGTCGGGGCCGGCACGTCGAGACCGTCCTCGAAGGCCTCCTCGCCGATGTGCTGCGGCGGCAGGGTGACGACGAGGATGCCCGGGTCGTCGCCGGTGGTCAGGCGGCGCTCGCCCCGGCGGGTGCGCATCGTGACGCCGTGGAAGGCGAGCTGCAGGTCGACGAGGTCGTGGGTGCGCAGCAGCCGGAGCCGCGTCGGGCGGAGCGCGAGGAGGTCGGGACGCGCTCCGCGTCCGGTCCGGGGCGTGCGGGTCTTCGGTGGCATCGCTGGACTCCTCCGTCGCGGCAGTCGCACCACGACGCTAGGGACGCCGTCGGCCTCGCACATCGGGGGAACCACTGAGTCCGTCCTCGATCGGGCGTCGCGGTATCAGACGGCGGTCGCCCTGCTCCTGTCTCGTGATCGGGTGACGTCGCGGAAAGGGTGTCCATGCGTGTGCTCGTCCTGGGGCGGTCGCCGTTCTTCGTGCGCGGCCTGGTGTCCGAGCTCGCCGACGGCGGGATCGACGTCGTCGCCGCCGTCCGGTCGGTGGCCGACCTGGCCGAGCTGCTGCCTCGGGGTGTCGACGCGGTACTCGCGGGTGTCCCGGGGACGCCCGAGGAGATCCAGCCGCGGGTACGTGCGATGACCTCGGTGCTCGCCGAGCACCCGACGACCGCTCTGCTCGTGCTCGGCAGGGCGCCGCGGGTGTGGCTGGCGAGCTCACCCCGGTGGGGCTGCCTCTCGCTCGAGTCCGCGGCCACCGACGACGTGCTCGGCGCCCTCGCCCGGCTGACGGCGACGGCGCCCGCGCCCCGCGCCGCGCACGGCACCCTCACGGTCGGCGAGCAGCGTGTGCTCGACCTGCTCGCCACGGGGTTGTCCAACGACGGCATCGCCGCCCACCTCGGGGTGAGCCTCAAGACCGTCGAGACCCATGTCTCCCACGTGTTCGGCAAGCTCGGTCTCGAGGCGCACGACCACACCACCAACCGCCGCGTGGTCGCCGCCCTCCGGTGGTCCGGCGTCTGACGGCGTCCCTTCCCGAGCGGCCCGAGTGAACCTGCGCTCATCGCCCGGCGCCGTCGAGTTCGCCCCTCCCCGTCGAGATCGCCCCGTGCACCGGGCGATCTCGACGGGCACGGGCGAACTCGGCGCGGGAACGACGACTGCGCCACGGATGACTACCGCTTCGCAGCCGCGGGGTCGAGTCGTGGGAGCGCGACGACGAGGACGACGGCGATCGTCGCGATCGCTGCGCTCGCGATGGCAGGGCCGAGCGCACCGGCGTCGGAGCCGATCACCATGCCGCCGACGACGGGCCCCAGGGTCGCGCCGACGTTGAGAGCCGCGGTGGGGAAGGCGCCGGCCATGGTGGGCGCGGCCGCGGTCCCGCGGCCGACGGCGAGCGCGACGAGCGCGCTGCCGGTGGCGAACGAGGCGGCGCCGAGCACCCCGATCACCGGCACCACCGCCCACCCGGTCGGGGCGAGGAACGCCGCCGCGGGCCACAGCAGCACGAGCGACGGCGTGGTGACGACCAGAAGCCGGCGGGGGTGCGAGTCGGCCAGACGCCCCGCTGCCCCGACCCCGACGCAGGCTCCGACGCCGAACACGGCGAGGACGAGCGGCACCGCCTGCTCGCCCAGTGTGGCCGGCCCGAGCACCACGGGTGCGAGGTAGGTGTAGCCGCAGAACGTCGCCGCGTTGACGACCGCGACCAGGACCAGCGTCCGGCGCAGGGACGCGATGCGCAGCGCACCCAGCTCCCGGCGCAGCGGCACCGGCTCACCCTGCGCCCGTGCCGGCGCGGCGACGAGCACGGCGAGCAGGGCCGGCACGCACACGAGGGCGACCGCCCACAGGGGCGCGCGCCAGCCCCAGGCCGCACCGAGGGCGGTGCCTGCGGGGACTCCGGCGATGAGCGCCGTCGGGGTGCCGGCCAGAACCACGGCGAGCGCGCGTGCGCGGCGCTCGGGGGCGACGACGCGCGCCACCGCGGCGAGGGTCAGGGCGAGAAATCCGGCGTTCGCGAGGGCTGCGATCACTCGGGTTGCGAGGAGGACGACGATGCTGTCGGTCAGGGCACCGACCACATGCATGAGCATGAACAGCGCGAGGAGCCCGCTGAGCGCACCGCGAGGTGGCCATCGCCGACCGAAGGCCGCGGTCAGCGGGGCACCGACGACCATGCCGAGAGCGAAGGTGGACGTCAGCAGCCCGGCGGTCGCCGGCGAGATCGCGAGGTCGTCCGCGATCTCGGGCAGCAGCCCGGCGAGCATGAACTCCGACGTGCCCTGGGCGAAGACGGCCAGAGCGAGCAGGGGGACGAGAACAGGCACGGTGAGCTCCGTGGGTCATGAGGGATGTGGACTCTCATGACGCGGCGCGATAGCGCGACGGTGTCGGGGTGCGGGGTGGGCTACCGGCGCGCCGGCAGCCCCACGGTGTCTGACTTCGGGCTCACCCAGGCGAGCCTAGCGGCGCACGAGCCTCGCAGCTCCCCTGACCCCGGAGTCGTCGAGTTCGCCCCTCACCGTCGAGGTCGCCCCGTGCACCGGGCGAGCTCGACGGAAAGAGGCGAACTCGGCGCTGTGGCGGCTCACGGCTGCCGACCAGTGGTGCCGGCTCGGACGGTCTGTCGGTGGTCGGGTGTGGGGTGGGCGGATGCTCATCCACGCCGACGCCGATGCGTTCTTCGCCTCCGTCGAGGAGCGTGACGACCCGCGGTTGCGGGGCAGGCCGTTCGTGGTCGGGGAGCAGGTGGTCGCCTGCCCGTCGTACCTCGCGCGACGGATGGGGGTTCCGTCGGGGTGGTCGACGCACGCGGTCCGACGGCGGTGGCCGGAGGTCGTCGTCGTACCGCTCCGCGGCGAGGCGTACACCGAGGCGAGCAGGGCGCTGTTCCGGATCTTCCGGG
>JBMDXU010000070.1:0-2028 GCA_048594485.1 Pseudactinotalea sp.
TCGTTGACGAATCGGCACGCCGATTCGTCAACGAAATCTCAGACGGCTCGCGCGACCGGGTGCTTCGCGGGGCGACGCCCGCGAGGAGCGGCGGCGGCGACGGACCGCAGCTTCTGGCCACGGAGCCCGCGGCGCTCGAGCTCGGGGGCGAGCTCGGTGGCCACGGCGAGCACGTCGGTCGGCACGGACGCGGGGATCACGGTGAAGCCGTCGGCGGCCCCGGCCTCGACCCAGGCCTGCCAGAGATCGGCGAGCCCGTCGGTGGTGCCGACGTGCTCGAGCACGGTGGAGTCGGGAGCGGACTCCGGCTCCAGCAGCGCGAGCAGGTCGGCACGGGCGCGGGCACCCTCGGTGTCGGCGCCGAGCACCGCGTGGACGTCCACCAGCACGGTGACGTCGTCGGCGTCGCGGCCCCACTCGACGGCGGCCTGGCGGATGCTCGCCCGGACCGCCGCAGCCTCCTCGAGGGAGGTGGCGCGGATCCGTGCCACGTCCGCGCGGGCGGCGGCGAGCTCGAGGTCGCGGGGCTCGCGCACCGCGACGACGACGCTCGCCGGTGTGGCGTTCACGTCGACGCCGGTGCGACGGCTCACGCGCGGGGTGGCCAACGCCGAGATCACGGAGTCCACGGTGCGGGCGGTCAGCGGTCGGGCGCCGTCCTCGACCTGCCACGCGGCGCGGCCGCCGGTGGCCTTGTGCACGCTCGCGACGGCGCTGGCGACATGACCGGCGTCGGTGACCCCGAGCGGGACGGTCGCGGCGATCGTCAGGTCAGTGGTGTGGCGACCGAGCCGGGACGCCGCGAGCGCCCCGTCGAGCCAGTCGTCACGACGGCGACCGCTGCCCAGCCGGAACCGGGAGTCCAGCGTGAGGAGATCGACGCCGGCCTTGTCGGCGAGCGAGGCGAGCCCGGCGAGCCGGCCCATGATGAACGACTCGGACTCGCCGTCGCCGTTGCCCGCCCAGCTGCGAGGGGCTCCGGTGCCGGTGAGATCGAGGGCGAGGACGGTGCGGGTGGTGGAACGAGAAGACATGTGCGTGGCCTTTGCTGAGCAGAGCGAGAGTGGGCTGCTCGGCGGGCGCTGGCCGTGTCCTTGTCGTGTCACGCGACGACAGCGGGAGCGCTCACCACCGAGGGCGGCACCGAAGGGGCCGCCGTGGTCGGCGTGAGTGGCCCGAGGTGCCTGGGGTGTGCCTGGTCCGACGTTGTCGTCAGGCCTTCGTGCACAGACACATGCACATGCAGCCACGGGTCGAGCGCGAGATGCGACCGAGGACCTGGGCCTGTGCCATGTCTGTGCTTCCTTCTTCCTCTGCTGCCTGGTGTGGCGGCGGTGCGCTTGCCGCTACCGGTTCGATAGCAGCCAGGTCGTCACCCGGGGCACCCCACCGCATCTGGAGGGTTGCCGGTCAGCGAGCCGGGGCTACGTGCTGACACTCAAGACCTGCGGCAACGGTAGAACGCGTCTGTGTGAATTGTCAACTAGGTCCGGTCAGCCATGTGAGACATACCGTCCCACTGCGCGGGACGGCGTCGACCATCACAGACGCTCGTACCCCTCGGGCCACACGACGACGACAGCGATCCCCCGCGCGCGCGCCTCTTCGACGACCTCGCCCGTGCCGCCGGTCCCCCGTGCCTGCTGCCCGTCCCAGACGGCGATCAGCGTGTCGGCGCGGTCGAGCAGCACCAGGCCGGCGTCGAGGTAGGCCTGGCCCCCGGGCTCGGCGTGCTCGAGCTGCACGACCGATGCGGCGCGGGCGAGCAGCTCGTCGAACTCGACCCGGAACGCGGGCTAGAGGCTGTCCCGGTAGCCCGCGGCCGGGAACACGACGTCGACGGGGATGCCGAGCTCGACGGCGACGCGGGCCACGAGCTGGTCCGCGCCCTCGGCGAGCGAGCTCACCACCCGCACCTCGGCGTCGGAACGCCAGGTGCGCAGCAGCGTCTCGACACGGTCGGCGAGGTAGTCCGCCGTCGTCGTGTCGTAGAACCGATGGCCGCTGACGGCGACGATCACCCGACCG
>JBMDXU010000071.1:0-20778 GCA_048594485.1 Pseudactinotalea sp.
CACACGGTCGTTCGGGAAGTTCGCCGGGTCGTCGGTGCCGCTGCCACCCAGGTCGGGGTGGTCGTAGTCGACGCCGGTGTCGATGACGCCGACACGCACGCCCTCACCGGTGAAGCCCAGCTCGCTCTGCGCGATGTCGGCACCGGTCATGCCGAGCGCCGAGACCATCTCGGGGACCGTGGGCGACGCCGTCGTCGGCGCGTCCACCTCGAGCACCGGGAAGATCGCGACCACGTTGTCGGCGGTCACCAGGGCGGCCGCGTCGTCGTCGGTGGCGTCGATCGCCACGCCGTTCCAGAGGTCGGAGAACGTCTGCCGGATGTCGACGTCGACATCGAGCTCGGCCGCCGCCTCCTGGAACTCGTCGACGCCTGCCGCGAGCGTGCGCGCGCTGCCGCCCTGCGTCGTCGGGCTGCCCTCGAGCTGCACGAACCAGGCCCCGGTCGGAGAGGTGGTCGCGGCCATGAAGGCGTCCGAGGTGCCGTCGACGCCGAAGCTCTCGGTGGTGCCGAGGTTGGTGGTGTCGTCGGCGGCGGCGCCGCCGACAGGGACGAGCAACGAGGCGAAGAGCGCGGTCGCACTCCCC
Source organism: Pseudactinotalea sp. (assembly GCA_048594485.1). Classification (GTDB taxonomy): domain Bacteria; phylum Actinomycetota; class Actinomycetes; order Actinomycetales; family Beutenbergiaceae; genus Pseudactinotalea. Next base: position 587 of record JBMDXU010000071.1, read on the forward strand.
ACGATGACGGCGGAGCGTCTGGCTCGCCGCCGTGGTGTCGGTAGGGCTGGTCGACTCATGAAGGGGTCTCCTGTCGTCTGACTGGACGGTGGCGCCGGGGCATCGTCGGGTGGGCGCTCCGCCCAAGAATGTAGGCGACATGTGACAGTCATGTGAACACCATCACAGAAATCCGTTCCCGACGGCGGCCCGGTCGCGGGAGATCGGCCGTCCCGGACGGCGGCCCTGAATCGTTTCCGGACGAGGATCAGCCCCGGCGCGTCGACCGCGCCGGGGCTGACCGCGCGACGGTCGTTCGGAGGGGGGCCGACGACGATCGCAGCTCGGCCGAGTGCTCAGATTCCCGAGGGGGACGGGAAGGTGCTCGGCCGCGACCACTGTACAACGTCAGGCCCTCGCGCGGCACCCGCGGCGGCATGATCCTGCGCCGTTCTCGCCGCGCGTCGGCGGCGTCGGTGCCATGGGCGAGAATGGCGAGGATGAGCGCTCATGACACCGCAGCCCAGCCCGTTGCCCTGCCCGTTCTCGACGCCGGTCTGCCGGACTTCCCGCAGCTGACCGTTCCCGCCATCCGCGAGGCCGTGATCGCGGCGATGGACGCGCAGCGGCAGGTCTGGGAGTCGATCGCCACCGACGACGCTCCTCCGACCGTGGCGAACGTGCTGATCCCGCTCGAGAGCGGCCGCGCTGCCCTGCGCACGGCATACTGGACCTTGTACACCCTCGCCGACTCGGCCGCGACCGACGAGATCCGCGAGGTCGAGACCGAGATGGCCCCGCTCATGGCGGCCCACCGGGACGCCTTCTACCTCGACGGCCGGATCGCCGCGCGGCTCTCGAGCCTGGCGGCGGCGCTGCCGGAGCCGGACCCCGAGGACGCCGACGCCGTCGAGACCGCCTGGCTCCTCCACCGCTATCTCGAGGACTTCGACCGTGCGGGTGTGGGCCTCGGCGAGGGACAACGGACGCGTCTGCGCGAGCTCAACAGCGAGATCAGCGCGGCCCAGACCGACTTCTCCCAGCGGACCGCCGCCGCGATGGCGGCGGCCGCGGTCCACGTCACCGACGACACGCTGCTCGACGGTCTCGGCCAGCAGACCGTGTCCGGCCTGCGGCAGTCGGCCGCCGATCGTGGCCTGCCGGGTGCTCTCGTCACGTTCATCCTCCCGACAGCGCAGCCGCTCGTCACGCAGAGCCCCGTCCGTGAGCTCCGCGCACGGGTGCAGGCCGCCTCGACGAGCCGCGGGTCCGGCGTCGACCCGGCCTCCGACACCCGCGAGCTCGTGCTCCGGCTCGCTCGCCTGCGCGCCGAGCGCGCCCAGCTCCTCGGCCACCCGCACCACGCCGCCTACGTGGCGGCCGGTGCCACCGCTCGCTCCACCGACGCCGTCGCGCGGATGCTCGGCCAGCTGGCCCCGCCCGCGGTCCGCAACGCGCTGGAGGAGGCGACCCAGCTCCAGGCGGTGCTCGAGCGCGACCACCCCGGGGAGCGGCTGCAGTCCTGGGACTGGGGCTTCTACGCGGACCGCGTCCGCCAGGAGACGTACCAGGTGGACCAGGCGGCGTTGCGGCCCTACCTCGAGCTGGACAACGTGCTGCGGCGCGGGGTCTTCGCGGCCGCCGAGCGGCTCTACGGACTCACCTTCGCCGAGCGCCCCGACCTGCCGGGGTACGCGGACGGCGTCCGCGTCTTCGCGGTCACCCGCGCCGACGGCACCCCGGGCGGACTGTTCGTCGCCGACTACTACGCCCGCGAGGGCAAGCGCGGCGGTGCGTGGATGCACTCGCTCACCGAGTCCTCGCGCCTGACCGGCACGCTGCCGGTCGTGGTCAACAACCTCAACGTCACCCGGCCGGGCCCGGGCGAGCCCACGCTGCTCACCTGGGACGAGGTCAACACCGCGTTCCACGAGTTCGGGCACGCCCTGCACGGCCTCCTCACCGACGTGCACTGGCCGTCGCTGTCCGGGACCGCGGTTCCGCGGGACTTCGTCGAGTACCCCTCGCAGGTCAACGAGATGTGGGCCACCCACCCGGAGATCCTCGCCGGCTACGCACGCCACCATGCCACCGGTGAACCACTGCCCGCCGAGCTCCTCGACGCGCTGCTCGCGTCGCAGGCCGACGGCGAGGGATTCCGCACCACCGAGTTCCTCGCGGCGGCGCTGCTCGACCAGGCGTGGCACACGCTGACGCCGGAGCAGGTGCCGACCGACGTCGACGACGTCGAGCCCTTCGAGCGGCGCGCGCTGGCCGAGGCCGGTGTCGCGCTCGACGAGGTCCCGCCCCGCTACCGCACCACCTACTTCAACCACGCCTTCGGCGGCGGTTACGACGCCGCCTACTACTCCTACATCTGGAGCGAGGTGCTCGACGCCGACACCGTCGAGTGGTTCCGCACCGAGGCCGCGATCGACGGCGACGGCGGGCTCAACCGCGCCGCGGGCGACCGGTTCGCCGAGGCGCTGCTGTCCCGTGGGCACTCACGCGACCCGCTCGCCTCCTACCGCGACCTGCGCGGCCGCGACGCGGACATCGCGCCGCTGCTGCGCCGCCGCAAGCTGGAGGCCTGAGATGACCGAGCACCCCACGCCCGAGCAGGACGCCGTCCGCATCTGCCGCGACCTCATCCGCATCGACTCCTCCAACTACGGCGACGACTCCGGTCCCGGCGAGCGCGCCGCCGCCGAGAAGGTCGTCGAGCTGCTGAGCGAGGTCGGGTACGAGCCGACGTACCTGGAGTCGCGCCCCACCCGCGGCAACGTGCTGCTGCGCATCCCCGGCGCCGACCGCAGTCGGCCGGCGCTCGTGGTCCACGGTCACACCGACGTCGTGCCCGCGCAGGCCTCGGACTGGAAGATGGACCCGTTCGGCGGCGACGAGATGGACGGCATGATCTGGGGCCGCGGCGCCGTGGACATGAAGGACATGGACGCGATGATCCTGGCGGTCGTTCGCGACATGCGACGCAGCGGGTGGCAGCCCGCGCGTGACCTGGTGGTCGCGTTCTTCGCCGACGAGGAGGCCGGCGGCACGCTCGGCGCCCGCTGGGTGGTCGACAACCACCCCGAGTGGTTCGAGGGCGCCACCGAGGCGATCAGCGAGGTGGGTGGGTTCAGCATCGAGCTCGACGGCCGACGCACCTACCTGCTGCAGACCGCGGAGAAGGGCATCGCCTGGCTGCGCCTGATCTCCGACGGGACAGCCGGCCACGGCTCCCAGGTCAACACCGACAACGCCGTCACCCGGCTCGCCGCGGCCGTCGCCAGGATCGGACGGCACCGTTTCGACACCACCCTCGGCCCCACCGTGACGGCGTTCCTGCGCGGTGTCGCCGACCTCACCGGGCGGCCGTTCGACCCCGACGACCCGGGCACCGTCGACGACCTGGTCACCTCGCTCGGACCGATCAGCAAGTTCATCGGGTCGACGACGGCGAACTACGCCAACCCCACCCAGCTCGACGCCGGGTACAAGGCGAACGTCGTCCCCGGTCAGGCGAGCGCCGCCGTCGACGTCCGGTTCCTGCCCGGCCACGAGGAGGACGTCATCGCCACGGTGCGCGAGCTCGCCGGCGAGGGTGTGCGTGTCGAGGACATCCACCGCGACGTCGCCCTCGAGGTGCCCTTCGAGGGCGATCTCGTTGACGCGATGATCGCCGCGCTCGACGCCGAGGACCCGGGCGCCGCGGTGCTGCCGTACATGCTGTCCGGCGGAACCGACAACAAGTCGCTCGCCCGCCTGGGTATCACCGGCTACGGGTTCGCGCCGCTGCGGCTGCCCCCCGAGCTGGACTTCGCCGGGATGTTCCACGGGGTCGACGAGCGCGTCCCCGTGGAGTCCGTCGAGTTCGGCACCCGCGTGCTGCGGCAGTTCCTTCAGAGCTGCTGAGCTGACGCGCTCATCGGGGCGCCAGGGCCGGGGCGAACGGGGCTCGTCTAGTCCTCCGTGCTGGCGCGGTAGAGCGTGGACTCAACGCGGATGATGCGGCGCCGCAGCCACACCTTGCGGCTGCCGCCGACGTACAGGCACAGGCGCGCGAGCTCCCACTTGCCGTACTCGGCCTCGTCGGTCAGCAACCGGCGCACGTCGCCGCGGCTCGCGCTGCGGGGGAGCGTGAGCACCTTCGTCTCGTACTGGTGGGTGCGGGTGGAGGTTCGGGCGCTCGAGCGCTGCGGCATGACGATCACTGTAAGGGGTGTCCCACACGATCCCGGGACGCTAGGTTGACGCGCATGGCCACCGACCCGCGTGCGGCGCTGGATGCGCTCGTCTCCGCGTTCCATGCCCACCTGGACGCGGCCACGCAGGCCCGCGACCCCGACGACGACGCCGTCCTCGACGCCGCGGTCGAGCTCGCCGACGCGTTCGACGCGTACGACGAGGCGCTCTACGACGCCACCGGCGTCGACACACCGTTCCTCGTCGACGAGGACGACGATGACGACGACGAGGCGGTCGACGACGAGGACGACGACGAGGCGGTCGACGACGAGGACGACGACGAGGCGGTCGGCGAGGACGACGACGAGGCGGTCGGCGAGGACGACGACGAGGCGGTCGACGACGACGAGGTGGAGGACGACGACCGCCCGCTGACCTGATCGACGATCAGGACGAGGTGACCTCGTCGAGGACGTCGCGGATCTCGTCGGGCAGCTCGAGGTCGTCGGCCGCGAGCGAGCCGCGCAGCTGTGCGGGCGTCCGCGCACCGACGACGACGCTGCTGACGCCGGGGGCGTCGCGCGCCCACGCCAGCGCGATCTCGACCGGTGCGCGGCCGAGACCGTCGGCCGCCGTCGCCACCGCCTCGACGACCCGCCGCGCGTCGTTGGTGAGGTAGGGCTCGACGAACCCGCGCAGGTGCGGGGACGCGGCGCGCGAGTCCGCGGGCACCGAGTGCCGGTACTTCGCGGACAGCACGCCCCGACCCAGGGGGGACCAGGCGATGACGCCGACGCCGAGCGCCGCGGTCGCCGCCATCAGATCGCCCTCGGCGGAGCGGTTGAGCAGCGACAGCTCGGTCTGTGCGGCCGCGAGCCCCGGGTCGCCGTCGAGCAGCGTGGCGACCTGGGCGACCTGCCAGGCCGCGTGGTTCGCCAGCCCCACGTATCGGACCCGACCGCTGCTGACGGCGTGCGCCAACGTGGCGGCGGTCTCCCGGACGGGGGTGCCGGCGTCGGGCGCCTGCACCATCCACAGGTCGAGGTGGTCGGTGCCGAGGCGCCGCAGCGTCTCCTCCAGCGAGGCGAGCAGACCGCGCCGGGAGGCGTCGACCTTGCCCTCGGACACGCCGGAGCGGGCGGCGAGAACGACGTCGTCGCGGTGCACCTCCTCGCGCAGCAGCGCCCCGATGATGTCGAGCGCCACGCCGTCGGAGTAGGTGGCCGCCGTGTCGAGAAGGTTCCCGCCGGCGTCGAGGAACACCTTGAGCTGCTCGGCGGCCTCGTGCTCGTCGGTGTCCCGCCCCCAGGTCATCGTGCCGAGGCCGATCTCCGACACCCGTAGACCCGTGCTCCCCAACCGACGCGACTCCATGGTGCGCAGGCTATCGACTCGCCGGGGATAGCCTTGCCGTCCGTGTCCATCTTCGAAGCGATCATCCTCGGACTGGTGCAGGGGCTGACCGAGTTCCTGCCCATCTCCTCCAGTGCGCACGTCGGCATCGTCGGCGGCCTGCTGGGGTCGGCACCGGGGGCGACCTTCACCGCCGTCGTGCAGCTGGGCACCGAGGCCGCGGTGCTGCTGTACTTCCGCAGGGACATCGCGCGGATCGTCAGCCGCTGGGTGAGGTCGTTGCCGTTCTGGCCCGCCGATCGGCGTCTTCCCAGCGACGACCCCGATGTCCGGATGGGATGGCTCGTGATCATCGGGTCGATCCCGATCGTGGTGCTCGGTCTCGTGCTGGAGCCGCTGATCGAGGGCCCGTTCCGCAACCTCTGGGTCACGGTCGCGATGCTCGCGATCTTCGGTCTCGTGCTCGGGTGGGCGGACAAGGCGGGCAGCAAGACCAAGCCGCTGCGCGAGCTCAGCTGGCGCGACGGCCTGCTCTTCGGCGGCGCGCAGGCGCTGGCGCTCATCCCCGGCGTGTCCCGGTCCGGCGGCACGATCACCGCCGGGCTGCTCATGGGTTACACCCGCGAGGCGGCGGCCCGGTACTCGTTCCTGCTGGCCATCCCCGCCGTCGTCGGGTCGGGCCTGTACCGGCTGGTCAGCGACGACGGCAGCGGGACCCAGGTGGGTGCCGCGGCCACGATCGTGGCCACCCTCGTCGCGTTCGTCGTCGGCTACGTCGTCATCATCGCGTTCCTCAAGATCGTCTCGACCTACTCCTACCGGGGGTTCGTCTACTACCGCCTCGGCCTCGCGGCGCTGCTCGCGGTGCTGCTGGTCACCGGTGCGATCGACGTGACCGCGGCCGGTTAGGCTCGACCGGTGCAGAGCTGGAGCGAGCCCTCGATCCCGGATGTCGAGGGGGAGGGCGTCGTCCCCCGCGTCCACGACACGGCGAGCGGCGAGCTCGCCGACCTCCGCGGCGAGGACGGCGTCGCCGGCCTCTACGTCTGCGGCATCACGCCGTACGACTCCACGCACCTCGGGCACGCGGCCACCTATGTCGCGTTCGACACGCTGATCCGGATCTGGCGCGACGCCGGTCTCGAGGTCGCCTACGTGCAGAACGTCACCGATGTCGACGACCCGCTGCTCGAGCGGGCCGAGGAGACCGGGGTCGACTGGCACGAGCTCGCCGAGGCGGAGATCTCGCGGTTCCGCGGCGACATGGAAGCGTTGCGGGTGATCCCGCCGACGGCGTACGTGAGCGTGGTCGCGTCGGTCCCGCAGATCGTGTCGGGCGTCTCCGAGATGCTCCGGCACGGGTCGGCCTACGTCGTCGACCAGGACGTCTACGCCGACCTCGGCGCCGACCGGCTCGTGGGGAGCGTCAGCCACCTCGACGACGCCGAGATGGATGCGCTGTTCGCCGAGCGCGGTGGCGATCCTCAGACGCCGGGCAAGCGTCACCCGCGCGACCCGCTGCTGTGGCGCGGGCACCGCGAGGGCGAGCCCGCCTGGCCGGGCGGCGATCTCGGGGAGGGGCGCCCGGGCTGGCACATCGAGTGCGCCGTCATCGCGCGCGACCACCTCGGCGTCCCGTTCACCGTGCAGGGTGGCGGCTTCGACCTCGTCTACCCGCACCACGAGATGTCGACCTCGCACCTGCGCGAGCTCACGTCCCAGCGCGAGCCCGCCCGGGCGTTCGTGCACACCGGGCTGGTGGGCTACCAGGGCCACAAGATGAGCAAGTCGCGCGGGAACCTCGTGTTCGTGCGCACGCTCCTCGACGACGGTGTCCCCGCCGACGTCATCCGGCTGGTGCTGCTCGCGCAGCACTACCGCACCGACTGGGAGTACACCACCACGATGCTGTTCGCGGCGTCGCGCCGGTGGTTGCGGTGGTCCGATGCCGCGCACCGGGCGGGCGACGTCGACGAGTCGGGCACGATCGCGCGGCTACGCGCCGCACTGGCCGACGACCTCGACACCCCGGCCGCCCTGGCGATCGTCGACGAGTGGGCGAGCCGGCCGAGCCGTGGCCGAGCGCTCGTGCCCGCCGTCGCGGCCCTGCTGGGGATCGAGCTCTGAGGGTCCGCTGACCCCGCGGGATCAGGGGGTGGCGTCGCCGCCGCGGCGTCGCAGGTAACGCTCGAACTCGCGGGCGATCGCCTCGCCGCTCGCCTCGGGGAGCTCCGCGGTGTCCTTGGCCTCCTCGAGCTGGCGGACGTACTCGGCCACCTCGGGGTCCTCGGCGGCCAGCTCGTCGACACCGCGCTGCCAGGCGTCGGCATCCTCCACGAGCTCACCGGTCGGGACCGACTCGCCCAGGATCTCCTCGAGGCCGGAGAGGAGCGCGAGCGTCGCCTTGGGCGACGGCGGCTGGGCGACGTAGTGCGGCACGGCGGCCCACACCGACAGGGTGTGCATGCCACGCTCGGCCGCCAGGTGACCGAGCACGCCGACGATGCCCGTCGGGCCCTCGTACTCGGAGCTCTCGACGCCGAGCAGCGCCTGCACCTGCGGGTCGTCGGAGGTCGTCTGCACCGGGATGGGGCGCGTGTGGGGAGCATCGGCGAGCAGGGCGCCGACGGTCACCAGGGTGCCGACCCGCAGCTCCTCGGCGGCGTCGAGGATCTCGTTGCAGTACGTGCGCCAGCGCATCGACGGTTCCGTGCCCTGCACGAGCACGACGCTGCGCCCGAGGGTCGGGCTGAGCGCGATCGAGACCGTGGTCAGCGGCCAGTCGATGACGCGGTTGCCGTCGTCGTCGCGGCTGACGGTCGGCCGGTTCACCTGGAAGTCGTGGTACGGCTCGGGATCGAGGCTGCGCACCTCACGGGCGCGCCAGGAATCGGCGAGGCTGGCGATCGCCGCCGAGGCCGCAGAGCCGGCGTCGTTCCAGCCCTCGAACGCGGCGATCATCATCGCCGGGGGAAGCTCGGGACGCTCGGCGGCGTGACGAGGAGTGGTCACATCCACAAGCCTACGTGCACGGCGGCCCCCGGCAGGCGCAGCCTCGCCCCAGGCGAACAGGCGGGCGCACGGGCCGCAGCAGCGTTCGTCGTGAGCGCGAGGCGGGGATCAGCCCGCGGGCCGCGGCGCCGTCGACGCCCGCACCACGAGCTGGTGCGGCACGACGAGCTCGCCGCCCGCGCCGCCCTCGCCGTCGAGCGCTGCATCGAGCGCGAGGCGGACGAGCGTGGGCAGATCGGGTCGGATCGTCGTCAAAGGCGGCGTCGTCCATGCGCTCTCGTCGTTGTCGTCGCAGCCGGTGACAGCGATGTCCTCGGAGATCCGCAGGCCACGATCCACGATCTCGTGCGCGGCACCGACGGCGAGCAGGTCGTTGGCGCAGACCACCGCGTCGGGGGCGTCGCCGTCGTCGAGCAGCCCGCGCATCAGTGCCCGGCCGTCCTCTCGGCCCCAGTCGACGCATCGTGCGATGCCGGCCACCTCGACGTCGGCGAACCGCATCGCCGCGAGGAACCCCGACAGGCGCTCGCCCCCGGTCGACGGGAGCGAGGTCATCGGGGCGCCGACGAAGGCGATGCGGCGCCGGCCGGTGTCCACGAGGTGACGGACGACGTCGACCATGGCGGCCGCGTTGTCGATCGCGACATGCGGGACCGGGACGTGCGCGACGCGCTCTCCCAGCAGCACCAGGGGGGTCCAGTCCGGGCGGTTGACCACACTCTGCTCCGAGACCTGGGTCGCCGAGAGCAGCACGGCGCTGAACTCGCGCGCCGTGGTCCCCTGCAGGTACTGCGCCTCGCGCTCGGCGTCGCCACCGGTCAGCTGGATCGAGAGCGTGCGACCGCGAGCGGCCAGCTCCTTCTCGACCAGCTGCGCGAGGCGGGCGAAGTACGGGTTCTCGAGCTCCGGGAGCACGAGAGCAACCGACCGCGAACGGCCCTCCCGCAGGTCACGACCGGCATGGTTGGGGGAGTACCCGAGCGTCTTGACGGCCTCGAGGACACGCTCACGAGTCTCGGGTCGGACGACCGGGCGGTCGTTCATGACGTTGGAGACCGTCTTCCAGGAGACGCCGGCCATCGCGGCGACGTCCTTGATCACCGGTCGGCGTGCGGCCACGGCACCTCCTGCTGGGACGGATCGGCTCATGCTAGGGAAGCGCCGATCGATACGGGCTGTCGGCGCGCGGTACGCACCCCACGGCTCCGTCAGCCGACCTCGCCCTCGACGCGAACTGCGGGCGTGTCCGGGTCGATGTGCAGGCCCCGCAGGTGCAGCCGGCGAGCGGTCAGCTCGTGGTCCCAGGCGTGGAAGACGATGACGTCGTCGCCGTCGGCATCGGTGGTCACGGAGTTGTGCCCCGGGCCGATGAGGTCGCCCCCGGTCGCGAGGACGACGTCGTCGCCGTCGGACGGCAGCTGCCACGGCCCGAGCGGGTGCGCGGCGTGAGCCCACGCGACGCGGTAGCCCGGACCCTGGAAGGAGCCGCCGGAGAACAGCAGGATCACCCGACCGTCGCGTTCGACCACGTGCGGGCCCTCGAGCGTGTGCCAGTCCCAGCGCCGCCCGTACATCGGCCGGTCGCGCTCGTAGATCTGCCAGTCCGCGTACGGCGCCAGCACCGGGCTGACCTCGCCGAGCCTCGTGGGCTCCGGCAGCGGCGCGATCGCGAGATGCGTGCCGGGGCGCTCGGCGTCGAGCACGTCGTGGGCGAACAGGAGCCACCAGCTGCCGTCGCTGCGCTGCCAGGGCGAGGCGTCGATGGCGAAGATCTCGTCCGGGGTGAGGTCGATGCCCTGGTCGAGGAACGGGCCGGCGGGGGAGTCCGCGCGGGCCACACGGAGCGTGTGCCCCGCGTGCCCGCGCCCCACCGAGTAGTACATCCACCAGGCGCCGTCGCGCTCGCACACCTCCGGCGCCCAGAAGGCGTCGCCGAGGTCGTCCGGGGCCTCCAGCACCCCGCGCACGTCGGTCCACCCGACGAGATCGGGTGAGAAGGACATGCCGAGGTGCCGCCCGTCGTCGGTCGTCGCGGTGCCGTAGACGTACCAGCCCTCGGCGGTGCGGACCGCAGCCGGGTCCGCCAGCGCGATCTCGTGCGACGGTCGCATGCTCATCCCTTCAGTCCGGTCGCGGCCACACCCTGCACCAGGTGCCGCTGCAGCACGAAGAAGATCACGAGGACCGGGATCAACGACAGCGTGGTCGCCATGAACAGGGTGCCGTAGTCGAAGGTCTGAGCCGTCAGGAACGACGAGAGATAGATCTGCACCGTGAGCACGCCCTGACCGGAGCCGGAGACCACCAACGGCCACAGGAACGCGTTCCAGGAGCCGATGAGGCCGAGCACCGTGAGCGCGGACGCGAACGGCAGCGTGTTGGGCAGCACGATCGAGAAGAACACGCGCACGTATCCCGCCCCGTCGATGAGCGCCGCCTCCTCCACCTCGCGGGGGAAGTTCAGGTAGAACTGCCGGAAGAGGAAGACGTTGAACGCGCTGAACAGCCCGGGCACGATCAGGCCCTGCAGCGTGCCGATCCATCCCAGTGAGGCGACGATGATGAAGTTCGGCACGAACGCCGTCGTGGCGGGGATGAGCAGCACCAGGATCACCAGACCGAACATCGGGCCGGCGGCGCGGCTCCGGATCCGCGCCAGGGCGTAACCCGCGAGCGCCGCGATCCCGATGGTCAGGGCCGTCGACACGATCGCCATGATCGAGGAGTTGAGGATGGCGTCGCGAAAGCCCGGGTCGCCCAGCACGTCACCCACCCGCTGCCACTGGGGCTCCGCGGGCCACCACACGAACTCGGTGGCGTAGATGTCCTCGCTGGGGGAGAGGGCGACCTTGATCATCCCGTAGAACGGGACGAGGAAGACGACGGCGAGGACGGACGCCACGACGTACCGGACCACCAGCCCGGCACGGTTGCGCCGCCGTCCGGCGAAACGCAGCTCGCTGGTCATGTCAGCTCCCCTCCACGGTCGCGGTGCCGGCCCTGGTCCGGCGACGGCGCCACATGCTGAGCGGGGTCCGGCGCGCGCCGTCCTCCCCGGTGCCGAACCCGAACAGCGTCGACTGCGCCAGCCCGACCACGATCATGATCGCGGTGAGCACGAGCGCTCCCGCGGACCCGCTCCCGAAGTTCTGCTCGCTCCCGAAGGCGACGCTGTACAGATAGACCAGCGGTGGCCGCGTCTCCGGGTTCTGCCCGGTCAGGTTGTAGAACTCGTCGAACGCCTGGAAGGCGTTGACGAGCAGCAGCAGCAGCACGGCCGCCGATGTCGCCCGCAGCTGCGGCAGCGTGATCATGCGGAACATGCGGAACCCGCCCGGGGTCAGCCCGTCGACCGCGGCTGCCTCGTACAGGTGCGTCGGGATGGCCTGGAGTCCGGCGAGGAACAGCAGCATGTAGAAGCCGACCTGGAGCCACAGCCGGACGCTGACCAGCACCACCCACCAGTACGGCGACGCGCTCAGCCACTCGGCGACGGGGCCGATGCCGAACAGACCCAGGACCTGGTTGGCGACTCCCGACTCGAGGCCGTTGAAGAGCGCGAGTCGCCAGATGACCGAGGCCACGACGTAGGAGCACGCCGTCGGGAGGAAGAACACCGACCGGTAGAACCCCTGCATCCGGGGCAGCCCGTTGACCGTGACCGCCAGGAACAGCGAGGCGACCATCGTCACCGGCACGATGAAGAGCGCGAAGATCGAGAACGTCGCCAACGACTGCAGGAACGCGGTGTCGGTGAGGAAGTCCGCGAAGTTCGCCAGCCCGACGAACCGCGTCGGCAGGATCGTGCCGCGTGCCTCGAAGAACGACAGCAGACCGCCCCAGATCAGCGGGACGATCGTGAACACGACCAGGCCCGCCAGGAACGGCGCGAAGAAGATCCAGAAGATGCCCGTGTGGCGCGCCCCGGTGGGCGCGCGCCGGTCGCCGCGACGCGCGCGCGGGCGCGTCGCGGCGGCGGACGTGCTCACGAGAACGCCCGGTTGCTGGCCTCCTCGGCGGCGGCGAGCTCGGTGGCCGGGTCGGCGTCGTTCTTGAGGATGCGGCTGATGGCGTCGTTCATCGGCGTCGCCATGTCGCCCGTCCACTGCGGCGGCGTCGTGACGCCGAAGTCGTTGGTCATGTCGAACAGCGTCTTGCCGTTGCCGCTCTGCAGCGCCTCGGCCTGCTCCGCCGCAGCCGTCAGGGGCGGGATGTGGAAGCCGTAGGACAACGACCAGTCGTTCTGGAGCTCCAGCTGGTCGATCCAGAGCCACTTGACGAACTCGGTCGCCGCGTCGACCTGCGACGAGCTCGCCGCGACCTGCTCGTTCCACGTGCCGACGAACGTCGTCGTCGTGCCGTTCGCGCCGGCACCGGGGAGCGGGAAGAAGCCGACGTCGTCGCCGAACGCCTCCTCGACCGCGGGAAGGATCCAGCAGCCGGCCCAGGAGATCGGGATCAGCTCGGAGATGAACGCGGCCGGGTCGACCCAGTCGGCAGGGGCACCGGTGAGCAGGACGCCGTCGTTTTTCATCTGCTGGATCATGCCCAGCGCCGCGGCCATGCCCTCGGTGTTGTAGTTGACGGCGCTGAGGTCCTCGGTCAGGGGCGAGCCGCCGCCGGCCCACACGAGCGCGAGGGCACAGGCGTCGAAGTTGTTGCCGAGGAACAGCCCCTTCTGGCTCGAGGTTGTCAGCTCGGTGGCCGCGGCCACGAGATCCTCGAACGTCTCCGGGATCGCGATACCGGCGGCCTCGAGCACGCTGGGCCGGTAGACGAAGCCCTGCGGGTCGACGAGCATCGGCACACCCCAGTACTTGCCGTCCATCTCGACCTTGCTCAGCGCGGCGGCGTTGAACTGGTCCTTGACGGGCTCGACGATCGCGCTGAGGTCGGCGTACCGGCCCTGCTCCATCTGGTCGACGGCGATCGCGTTGTTCTCGAACACGTCGACGCCGCTCCCGGACAGCAGCGTGGTCGAGAGCTTGCTCGCGTAGTCGCCGAGCACCCAGTTCACCGTGACGTCGGCGTCGGCGTACTCCGAGGCGTACCGCTTCGCGGCGTCCTCGGTGCCGGCCTCGCCGTACTGGTGGTACCACTGGGTCAGGCCCGACCCGGAGTCGCCGCCGCCACCGGTCAGCCCGCCGTTGTTGCCGCCGCACGCGGACAACCCGGCCATGGTGGCCAGGGCACCGCCCGCGCCGAGCAGGGCGCGACGCGAGATCGGTCGGTTGTTCGTCATGGTCCATCTCCTTCGATCGGACGACGCTCCGTTGCCGTCGATGGCGGGACTCTAACGTGGGAATTCTCGATCGGTCTACACGGCCGCGGCGATTCGTCGCGTCCGGGACGAGCGCCGACAGATCGCGCTCGCCCGGGGCGTGCCGGCGCGTTCTATCGTGAGAAAGCGGGTGAGGCGACGTCAGGACGCCCGGGGCCGCCGTCGACCTCGACGACCCCGGTGCGTGACGTCCTCGGGCAGCCTCAGCCGTCGAGGCTGCCGACGAGCTCGCGCAGCGCCTCGCCACGGAGGTAGACGGGCGTGCGGTGCCGCGGCGCGTCGGCCTCGACCCAGGTGCCGCCCTCGTGCTCGCGTCCGGTGGACAGGTCCGTCCAGGTGGCCCCGGCGGGCAGGTAGACGCGTCGCGTGCGACGGCCGGCCTCCAGGACCGGGGCGACGAGGACGTCCGGTCCGTGGAGGAACTGGTCCGCGACGTCCCACGCCTGGGGGTCGTCCGGGAACTCGTGGAAGAGCCCTCGCATCACCGGCTGCCCGTCCTCGTGCGCGGCCCGCATCGTCTCGCGTGTGTAGTCCCGGAGACGCTCGCGCAGGTGGACGTGCCCGGCGAGGATGTCGTACGTCTCCTCCCCGAAGCTCCACAGCTCGTTGGCCGATCCGGTCGGCATCCGACGGGACCCGTCGGCGGCGGTGACCGGGATCTGGGGCACCCGGTCCCCGTGGAGCCGCATCACCGGCATGAAGGTGGCCATCTGGAACCACCGCTCGAGCAGCTCGACGAACGCCGGGTCGTCGGTCCGACCGCCTCCGAACCCGCCGATGTCGGTGGTGAACCACGGGATGCCGGCGACCCCCATGTGGATGCCCGCGGCGATCTGGCGCCGCATCGCCGTCCACGACGAGTGGATGTCGCCCGACCACACCAGCGCGCCGTAGCGCTGGCTGCCGGCCCACGCGCACCGCACGAGGTTGACGATCTCGGTCTCGCCGTCGCCGCGCTGACCGTCGAACACGGCGCGCGAGAAGGTCTGCGGGTAGAGGTTCGTGACGGCGCGACCCGTCCCGGCGTCGTAGCGGTAGGCGTCGAAGTCGTACTGCGCGAACTCCGGTTCGGCCTCGTCGAGCCAGAAGGTGCGGATGCCGTGGCGACCGTAGCCCTCGCGCAACCGCTCCCAGAGATAGGCGCGGGCGCGCGGGTTCGTCGTGTCGACGAACCGGCTCGGGCCCTCGAACCACATCTGCACGTCGATGCCGCGGTCGGTCCGCACCAGCAGTCCTTGCCGTGCCATGTCGTCGAAGTTCTCCGACGACAGCGCGATCTGCGGCCAGACGCTCACCATGAGCTCGACGCCGAGCTCCTTCAGCTCCGCGACCATGGCGTCGGGGTCCGGCCAGAACTCCGGGTCGAAGCGGAAGTCGCCCATGTGGGGCCAGTGGAAGAAGTCCGCGACGATGACGTCGAGCGGCAGCCCGCGTCCCACGTGCTCGCGCGCGACCGACAGCAGCTCCTCCTGGGAGGTGTAGCGCAGCTTGCACTGCCAGAAGCCCAGACCCCGCTCGGGCATCATCGGCGCGCGACCGGTGGCGGCGGCGTAGCTCCGGGCGATCGCCGCGGGGTCGGCGCCGGCCGTCACCCAGTAGTCGAGCTGCGCGGCGGACTCCGCCTCCCAGCACGTCCCGTTCCGGGCGAACGTCGCCCGTCCCACCGCTGGCGTGTGCCACAGCAGCCCGTACCCGGCGCTGGAGACGACGAACGGCACGCTCGCCTGCGAGTTGCGGTGCGCGAGCTCGAGCGAGCAGCCCTTGAGGTCGATCTGGTCCTGCTGGTACAGACCCATGCCGACGAGACGCTCGTCCGCCGGGGACTCCAGGTGCAGCCGCGTGCGGAACCCGCCGCCCGTGAGCGGCTCGTACTCGCGAGCCTTCTGCGACAGGGCGCCGCCGGAGCTGCGCTCGGCGAGCAGCTCGCGGCCGTCCGCGTCGGTGAAGGCGACGCGGGCGGTGAACCGTCGCTGCCCGCCCTGCCAGTGGTAGTGGTCGTCCGCGACGACCGTGACCCGGAGGCGACCGTTGACGAGCGTGGCGACGTCGCCGTCGATCTGCACGTGCGCGTCCGCCGTGCCGTCGCGGTCCTCGGGGGGCAGCAACGCCCAGTCGGCCTCCGTCACCTCTCCGATGGCCGACCGCACCCGCGCGCTGTCGGGGCCCCAGGGCTCGACGACGAGCGTCTCGCCACCGCCGCGCCATGTCAGACGAGCACCCTCGACGTCCCAGGGTGAGGCCGCGTCGATCGGTGCGGCAGGCGAGGTGGGGTTGCTCATGCGGTCACGATCTCTCTCGCGGGTGTGCGGGTCGAGGGCGGGCGGGGCAGCACGCCGCTGCCCCAGAGTGTGGTGACGGCGACGAGCGCGGGCAGCGTCGTCCCGAGGACCGGGATCAGCCCCGGCAGCACGTAGTAGCCGCAGAGGACGACGGCGACACCGGCCGCGCAGCCCAGCGCGACCAACGGACGTCCCACGGCCAGCGTGAGGGACCGTCGCAGCAGCGCCATCACGGACTCCTCGAAGTGCGCGTGCAGCACCCAGGCCACGCTGGTCACGACACCGAGGACGGCCATGACGAGCCAGAGCGCGCCCGCGACGCCGGCGGCCAGACCGGTCGGCGGCGTCGCGGTGAGGATCCCGTGCTGCACGAGCAGGACGGCCCAGAGGGTCGTGATGGTCCAGCCGAGCACGTTGGCCCGGCCCAGCTCGGACCGCCAGCCGGCGCCGAACTCGCGCCACAGACCGGCCCGGGCGTAGTCGCGGCTCATCACGTCACGACGGAGGACGGCGTGCACCGCAGCGGTCGCGGGGAACAGCCCGACGACGACGCCGCCGCGCAGCGTGTGCAGGATCCACAGCAGGTGCAGCAGGAAGAGCCGCAGCACGATCTCGGCCGCGGTGCTGTGCAGGGAAAGCAGCCGACGCATCAGCCCTTCACCGACCCGATGAGCACACCCTTCTGGAAGTACTTCTGCATGAAGGGGTAGAGCACGAGCACCGGGAGCGTCGAGACGATGATGACGCCGTACTTGATCTGGTCCGCGAACTGCTGCCCGTAGGCGCCCCCGGAGCCGCCGGCCCCTCCGGCGCCGCCGGCGAACGCCTGGTTGGAGAGCAGGATGTCGCGGAGCACGATCTGGAGCGGCTGCAGCTGGTAGTCGCGCACGAAGATCAGACCGGTGAAGAAGTCGTTCCAGTGCTGCACGAGGTAGTAGAGGGCGATCACCGACAAGATCGCCTTCGACAGCGGCAGCGCGATCTGCGTGAAGAACCGGAAGTGGTCGACGCCGTCGAGCGTCGCCGCCTCGAAGAGCTCGGCGGGCAGCGCGTTCTCGAAGAAGGCGCGGGCGATGATGAGGTTGTAGACGTTGAGCGCCGTCGGCAGGATGAACACGAGCCAGTTGTCGAGCAGCCCGAGATCGCGGTAGAGCAGGTACTGCGGGATCAGGCCGCCGCTGAAGAACATCGTGAAGGCGAAGAAGAACATCAGCGGCCGGCGCGGTGCGAACGTCTTGCGCGACAGCGCGTACGCCGCGGGCATGGTCACCAGCATGTTGAGGGCGGTGCCGACGAGGCTGTACGTGAGCGTGTTCCGGTAGCCGGTCCAGATGCGGGTGTCGGCGAAGATCTGCTCGTACCCGAAGAAGCTGATGTTGCGGGGCAGGAACGTGATCTGACCCGTGGCCACGAGCCGGGGCTCGCTGATCGAGGCGATCGTGACGAAGTAGAGCGGGTAGATGGTCACGAAAAGGATGAGGGCGCAGGTCAGCACGAGCGCGACCGTGAAGGCACGGTCGCCCTTTCCCCGCTGACGCAGGACGGACGGTCGGGACATGGCGGTGCTCCTCACCACAGGCTCGTGTTCGCGAACTTCTTCGCGAGCTGGTTCGCCAGGACCAGGAACACGAAGTTGACGGCGGTGTTGAACAGCCCGATCGCGGTGCCCAGGCTGAACTGGTTGCCGAGGATGCCGATGCGGTAGGTGTACGTCGCGATCACCTCGCTCACCGGGAGGTTGAGCGTGTTCTGCATCAGCCAGATCTTCTCGAAGCCGGTGGCGAGCACGCCGCCCATCGTGAGGATGAACAGGATGATCATCGTCGGCACGAGGGCCGGGATGTCGACGTGCCGGATGATCTGCAGCCGGCGTGCGCCGTCGACCCGCGCAGCCTCGTAGAGCTGGGTGTCGACGGCGGCCAGCGCCGCGAGGTAGATGATCGAGTTCCAGCCGCAGTGCTGCCAGATCTCCGAGGCCACGTAGACCGGCACGAACAGGTCCGGGTTGCCGAGGAAGTCGGGGGAGAACCCGAACAGTCCGACGAACCGGGTCAGCACGCCGTTGGCGGGGTTGAGGAAGACCTGCAGCATGCCCACCAGCACCACGATCGAGATGAAGTGCGGCAGATAGGTCGCGGTCTGCATGAAGCGCTTGCGAGCCTGGCTCGCGATCTGGTTCACCACCAGGGCGAGGAAGATCGGTGCGAGGAAGCCGAACACGAGCGTCGCGAGGCTGATCGTCAGCGTGTTCCGCAGCACCGTGCCGAACATCGGGCTCTCGAAGAACATCGTGAAGTACTTCAGGCCGACCCAGTCGCCACCGGCGAGACCGGCCTGGAAGTCGAACTCGCGGAACGCGAGCTGGATCCCGTACATCGGGACGTAGGAGAACAGTGCCGTGAAGGCGATCGCGGGTGCCAGCATCACCCAGAGCTGCCAGTGCTGGCGCGTGTGCCGGCCGAGCCGGGTCGGCAGGCCCGGACGGTTCCTGGTCGCGACCGGGCGTGCGGGCGGGGCGGAGGTGTCGCCGTCGAGCGTGAGCGCCATGGTGGTCCTTCCTGCGAGGACGACCCTGCCCGGCCGGCACCGGCCGGGCAGGGTGTCGATCAGCTCTGGGCGGCGACGTACTCGTCGTAGTAGCGCTGGTAGATCTCGATGTTCTGCGGGAGGCCGGCGTTCTCGAGCTGGACGACGTAGTCGTCCCACTGCTCGTCGATGCCTCCGGACGTGATCCACTCGCCGAACTTGGTCATCGCGATGTTGAGGATCGTCGTGTTGTTGACGGCGATCGTGTTGCGGTCCTCGGCGGAGAGCTTGACGTACTTGAAGGGATAGATGTCGGTCTCCGGATCGATGTTGGAGAACGCCTCCTGCAGCGGCTCCGACTGCACGTTCGCCTCCTCGATGTCGGCGGGCAGCTCGACCTCGATCGTGTCCCTGATCCAGAAGGGTCCGGCGTCGGCGAGCGTCGTCGTCCACTTCCACGTCGAGGGGTCGAGCGTCTCGTCACCGGGCGGGAGCACCGTGTAGGAGTCGTCGCCGGTCTTCTCGACGTTGGAGCCGAGCGCGCCCCACAGCACCTGCACCGACATGTCCTGGTCGTAGAAGGCGTTGATGACCGCCAGCGCGGCGTCCTTGTCCGCGCCGACGCTCGAGGACATCGCGATGTGGTTCGGCGTGTAGTTCTCGTCGTCGTAGCTCCACACGACCGGGGTGGTCTGGCCGGCCTCGGCGAGCAGCGGTGGCATCGAGGTGTACTGATCGGCGAGCTGAGCCCCGAAGCGGTCCGAGGAGGTCCAGCCGAAGCCGAAGCCGACGGCGGCGGTGTCGCCCTCGCCGCGGGCCACCGACTGGTAGGCCGAGTAGTCCTGGGTCATCACCTGGTTGCTGACCAGGCCCGCCGCGTAGGCCTCGTGCGTGAAGGAGATGACCTCGCGGTAGCGCTCGTCGACGAGGAAGTTCGTGACGACGCCGTCGTCGAGCACGTAGCCCTGCTGACCGCCGTAGGACATCGGGACGCCGAGGCTGGCGAGCAGCGCCGTGGGGTGGTTGTTGGCGAACCCGGTCGTGCTGGCGGGTCCCCAGTCCCAGGGGATCTCGTCGTCGGGGTCGCCGTTGCCGTTGGCGTCCTCGTCGCGGAACGCCTCGAGCACCTCGAACAGCTCGTCCCACGTCGTGGGGACCTCGAGGCCGAGGTTGTCGAGCCAGACCTGGTTGATGTACTGCCGCCCGATCGTCTCGGGCCAGAAGCGCTTGTAGGAGGGGATGGCGTAGATGGCGCCGGACTCCTGCGTCGCCATCGCCTCGAGCTGCGGCTGCTCGGCGAACATGTCCGCCACGTTCGGCAGGGCGTCCATGTCGTCGCTGAGGTCCTCGAACAGGGTCGAGTACGTGGCGAGGTCCGAGTCCGAGATCGCGTTCCCCCCGATGACGAGGTCGGGCACGTCGCCCGCGGCGAGCATCGTGGCCTTCTTCTGGTCCCAGTCCGCGGAGACCTCCTCCCACCGGATCTCGACCCCGGCGGCCTCCTCGAGGTCGGCCACCCACGCCATGTCGGCCATCGGTCCGGTCAGGCCGTGCTTGATGACGAGGATGTCGAGGAC
>JBMDXU010000072.1:0-21682 GCA_048594485.1 Pseudactinotalea sp.
CGTGGTGGCCTGAAGTCGTGCAACACGACCGGCACCGCCACGCTGAGCGGCTACCCCGAGCACGCCTTCACCTTCGATGTCAGCACCCGGCTCGCGCAGGAGCTCGAGAGCCTCGGCGCCGTCGTGCTGATGACCCGCGACGACGACACCGGCGTCGGCCCGTGCGTGGACGTGCGCGGACGGTTCGCCGAGGATGTCGACGCCGATCTCATGATCTCGATCCACGCCAACGGCTCGGTGTCGAGCGAGTCGCAGGGCTTCTTCGCGATCGTCTCGGATCCCGCGATCTCGCAGTCGCAGGGCGAGCCCAGCCTCGATCTGGCCGAGGAGCTCATCGAGGCGCTCACCGAGGGCGGCTTCACGCCGTCGACGACGGTCGAGGACGCCCTCTCTCTCCGCGACGACCTCGCGACGCTCAACTTCGCCCGCCGCCCGGCCGTGATGCTCGAGCTCGGCGAGATGCGCAACGCCGACGACGCCGCCGTCATGGAGAGCGAGGAGGGCCGGCAGGCCTACGCCGAGGCGATCTCCGAGGGTGTGCTCGCCTGGACCGAGGACCATCGCAGCGACCGCTGACCCCGCGGGTGCATCAGGGGGAGCTGGGGGAGCTCCGCTAGCTCCAGTACGTGTGCTCGGTCGCGGGGAACGCGCCGGTGCGCACCTCGTCGACGTAGGCGCGGGTGGCGCGGTCGAGCTCGGCGCCCACCGCGCCGAACTGCTTCGCGAACCGCGGCGCCCAGCCGCCCATGCCCGCCATGTCGAGCCAGACCAGCACCTGACCGTCGCACGCGGCTCCGGCGCCGATGCCGATCGTCGGGATCGACAGCTCCTGGGTGACCCGCTCGGCGACGGCCGCGGGCACCATCTCGAGCACGATCGCGACCGCGCCGGCATCCTGGAGCGCCTTGGCATCGGCGTGCACCTGCTCGGCCGCCTCGTCGCCGCGGCCCTGCACGCGCTTGCCGCCGAGGATGTTCTCCGACTGCGGCGTGAACCCGAGATGCCCGACGACGGGGACGCCCGAGGAGGTGAGCAGGCGGACGTGCTCGGCCACACGCCGTCCGCCCTCGAACTTGACCGCGTGGGCCCCACCCTCCTTGAGCATGCGGGCGGCGTTGGTCATCGCGAGCTGCGGGCTCGCCTCGTAGCTGCCGAAGGGCAGGTCGGCGACGACCATCGCGCGCTTCGCACCGCGGGCGACCGCGCGGACGGCGGGGATCATCTCCTCCATCGTCACCGGGATCGTCGAGGCGTGCCCGAGCATGTTGTCGCCCAGGGAGTCGCCGACGAGCAGCATGTCGACGCCCGCGGCGTCGAAGATCCGGGCCGTCGGCAGGTCGTAGGCGGTGAGCATCGTCAGCCGCTCGCCGTTCTCCTTGGCGGCCCGCAGGTGCTGGACCCGCACACGCTTGGCGGGCTCGGCGCCCACGGGCGGGAGGGCTGACGTCCGGTCGGGACCGGCGGCGCCGTCGGGCTCAGACATGCGTTCAAGCCTAGCCCCGGGGAGCGGACGTCGGACGCGGTGGCGGCCCACGCCGTCGGGCGTCCGGGTGATGCCACGACATGGCCTGCAGGGCTGACATGATGGGCCGTCCGGGCGTGTGCGCACGCGCGGACAAGCTGGTGGCGCAGACGAGCGGAGCACAGGCGTGGACAGACAGCAGGAGTACGTGCTGCGAGCCATCGAGGAGCGCGACATCCGGTTCATCCGGCTGTGGTTCACCGATGTGCTCGGCGTGCTGAAGTCGGTGGCGATCGCCCCGGCCGAGCTCGAGGGCGCCTTCGCCGAGGGCATCGGGTTCGACGGCTCCTCGATCGAGGGACTCGCGCGGGTCTCGGAGTCCGACATGATCGCGCGTCCGGACCCCTCCACGTTCCAGGTGCTGCCCTGGCGCGGCGGCAAGCTCGGCACCGCGCGGATGTTCTGCGACATCCTGACGCCCGACGGCGAGCCCGCCATGGCCGACCCGCGCAACGTGCTCAAGCGCGCGCTCGCGAAGGCCAGCGACGCCGGCTTCACCTTCTACACGCACCCCGAGATCGAGTTCTACCTGTTCCACCCGCAGGAGCAGGAGAACGCGCCGCTCGTCCCGATCGACAACGCGGGCTACTTCGACCACGTCGCCCGCGGCTCCGGCCACGACTTCCGGCGCGCCGCGATCTCCCTGCTGGAGTCGATGGGCATCTCGGTCGAGTTCTCCCACCACGAGGCCGGCCCGGGTCAGAACGAGATCGACCTGCGTTACGCCGACGCGCTCACCACGGCCGACAACATCATGACCTTCCGCTCGGTCGTCAAGGAGGTCTCGCTCGAGCAGGGCTTCACGGCCTCCTTCATGCCGAAGCCGATGGCCGGCGCGCCGGGCTCGGGCATGCACACCCACCTGTCGCTGTTCGAGGGCGACAGCAACGCCTTCTACTCGGCGGGCGGTCAGTACCAGCTCTCGGACACGGCGCGTTCCTTCATCGCCGGGCTGCTGCGGCACAGCCCCGAGTTCACCGCCGTCACGAACCAGTTCGTCAACTCCTACAAGCGTCTCTGGGGTGGCGGTGAGGCGCCGAGCTACCGCTGCTGGGGGCACAACAACCGCTCCGCGCTGGTGCGGGTGCCGATGTACAAGCCGGGCAAGAGCCAGAGCTCCCGCGTGGAGTACCGCGGCCTGGACGCCGCGGCGAACCCGTACCTGTCGTACGCGCTGCTGCTGCGCGCCGGTCTCAAGGGGATCGAGGAGGGGTACGAGCTCCCGGAGGAGGCGGAGGACAACGTCTGGGCCCTCTCCGACGCCGAGCGTCGCGCCCTCGGCATCGAGCCGTTGCCCGGCTCGCTCGAGCAGGCCGTGGTCGCGATGGAGTCGTCCGAGCTCGTCGCCGACACCCTCGGCGAGAACGTCTTCAACCACTACGTCGCCAACAAGCGCCAGGAGTGGGCCGACTACCGCGCGCAGGTCACGCCGTACGAGCTCGCGCGCGTCGGCCTGATCTAGGTCTTCGGCACCGACGTCATGAGCATCGGCACGAGGCGGTCCGACTCGCTCACCGGGGCGCTGGCGCGCGCGGGCGTCTCGGACGTCGGTCGGGCGGCGTCGCTGCTGAGCGACGGCGTGCTCGCCGAGATCGTCGCCGCCGTCGGTGACGAGACCGGTCCGCGGGCGCTGATCGAGGTGCTCGACGGCGTCGCCGACCCCGATCTCGCGCTGCTCGGTCTCGCTCGGCTCGGCGACGCGGCACCGCCCGAGGTGCGAGCGCTCGTGGTCAAGGTCGTCGCGGGCGGTGGCGCCGGGCGGCGCAACCTTCTTGCACTGCTCGGCGGGTCGGCGGCGCTGGCGGACTGGCTGATCGCCCACCCCGACGAGGTCGGGATGGTGATCCGGCCGCGCAACGGCGTCGCCGCCGACCCCAAGACGATGCGGACGTTGCTGCTGGAGTCGGTCGGCGCCGACCCGGGTGCGCCGATGCCGGTGGCGGCCGGGCGGGCGTCGACCGGTCTGCTGGACGAGATGCGACGGGCCTACCGCCGGATCCTCGTGACGATCGCGACGGAGGACCTGACCAGCGCCGACCCGCAGGGGTTCCAGCCCGAGGTCGCCGGTGCGCTCGCGAGCCTCGCCGCCGCGGCGCTGGAGGCGTCGCTCGCCCTCGCCCGAGCCGAGCTCCCCGACGGCGGCGAGCAGGCTCGGATCGCCGTCCTCGGCATGGGCAAGACCGGTGGCTGCGAGCTGAACTACATCTCCGACGTCGACGTCGTCTACGTCGTCGAGCCGGCCGACGGCGTCGCGGAGGATCTCGCGCTCAAGGTCGGGACGAAGCTGGCGACCGGTCTGGCCCGGATGTGCTCGGCGACCTCGCGCGAGCCCGCGCTGTGGGAGGTCGACCCCAACCTGCGCCCCGAGGGACGCAACGGACCGCTCGTCCGAACGCTCAGTTCGCACGTCGCGTACTACGAGCGCTGGGCGAAGACCTGGGAGTTCCAGGCGCTGCTCAAGGCGCGGCACGTCGCCGGCGACCGGGACCTGTCACGCGAGTACCTGGCGGCGACGCGCCCGATGGTGTGGGACGCCGTCGGCCGCGAGAACTTCGTCGAGGACGCGCAGGCGATGCGGCGCCGTGTGGAGGACCACGTACCGGCCGCGGAGGCGGACCGGCAGATCAAGCTCGGCCGGGGCGGGCTGCGCGACGTCGAGTTCACGGTGCAGCTGCTCCAGCTCGTGCACGGTCGCCTGGACCCCTCGATCCGCTCCGCGACGACGTTGAGCGCGCTCGCGGCGTTGTCGGCGGCCGGGTACGTCGGTCGGGACCATGCCGCGGCGCTCGCGCGCTGCTACCGGTTCCTGCGTGTGCTCGAGCATCGGATCCAGCTGTTCCGGATGCGCCGGACCCACCTGATGCCGACGGCGGACCACGAGCTGCGCCGGCTGGCACGGTCGGTGGGTCCGGACATCGACGGTGTCGAGCAGCTGATGGCGCGGTGGCGGGCGACACGCCGTGAGGTGCGCCGGCTGCACGAAGAGCTGTTCTACCGGCCGCTGCTGCCGGCGACGGCACGGCTGTCGGCCGACGACGTCTCCCTCGCGCCCGAGGCGGCGACGGCGCGGCTCGGGGCGATCGGCTATCGCGACCCGGCCGGGGCGTTGCGTCACATCACGGCGCTGACGGAGGGTCTGTCCCGACGGGCAGCGATCCAGCGGCAGCTGCTCCCGGTGATGCTCGGCTGGTTCGCCGAGGGCGCCGACCCCGACGGCGGGCTGCTCGCCTTCCGCAAGCTCTCCGACGAGCTCGGGGCGACGCACTGGTACCTCAAGCTGTTGCGCGACTCCTCGGACGCGGGGGAGCGGCTGGCGCTGCTGCTGTCCTCCAGCCGGTACGTGGCCGACAACGTGACCCGGTCGCCGGAGTCGGTGGCCTGGCTTGGCGACGACGCCGAGCTGCGGCCCCGTCCGGTCGAGACCGTGATGGAGCAGATGCGGGCGCTGATCGGGCGCAAGGACGAGCCGAACCCGGCGGCGCAGCTGGTCCGCTACGTCCGCCGTCGCGAGCTCACCCGCGGCGCGGTGCGCGACGTGCTCGAGCAGGTGCCGGTGAGCACGGCGTCGGAGGTGATCAGCCCGGCCGCGGACGTCGCGATCACGGGAGCGTTGCGGATCGCGGTCGTCGAGGCGAGCCGCGCGCTCGGGCTGGACGAGGCGCCGTCGAGGTTCGCCGTCATCGCCATGGGCCGCCTCGGCGGTTCCGAGCTCGGGTACGCCTCCGACGCCGATGTCCTGTTCGTGCACGACCCGCTCAGCGGCGCCGAGGGAACCGTCGCGGAGAAGTGGGCCACCACGGTGGCCGGCCGGCTGCGGTCGCTGCTCGGCGACGGCGGCGTCGAACCGTCGCTGCCCGTGGACGCCGCGCTGCGTCCGGAGGGTCGCAACGGGCCGATGGTCCGCACCCTCGCTTCGTACGCCGAGTACTACGAGCGCTGGGCGCTGGGCTGGGAGCGGCAGGCGCTGCTCCGGGCGCGGCCGGTCGCCGGCGACACGGCGCTGGGCGAGCGGTTCGTCGAGCTCATCGACCCCCTGCGCTACCCCGAGGGCGGGCTCGCCGTCACCGAGGTCCGCGAGCTGCGGCGGATCAAGGCTCGTGTGGAGGCGGAGCGACTGCCGCGGGGCGTGCCCGCGACGCACCACCTCAAGCTCGGCCGTGGCGGTCTCGCCGACGTCGAGTGGACGGCGCAGCTGCTGCAGCTGCAGCACGCAGGGGAGGTGCCGGAGCTGCGCACCACCTCGACCCTGGATGCGCTCGCTGCCGCGCGTGCGGCCGGTGTCCTGGGTGTGAGCGACGCCGTGCAGCTCGGCGAGGCCTGGTCGCTCGCGACACGTCTGCGCAACGCGATCGTGCTGTGGTCGGGTCGCACCACCGGCAACAAGGTCGACGTGCTGCCCGCGGAGCGTGCCGAGCTCGCGGGCGTCGCACGTCTGCTCGGGTATCGGCCCGGGCACACCGGCGACCTGGAGCAGGACTGGCTGCGCACGGCCCGTCGCGCCCGCGGCGTCGTCGAGCGGGTCTTCTTCGCCTGAGGCCCCGGCGTCTCAGGCCGCGTCGAGCAGCTCCTGCATCTCGTCGATCTCCGCCTGCTGGGTGGCGATGATCTCCTCGGCGAGCGTGATCGCGTCGGCGTCGGCGCCGTCGGCCACCTCGGTCTCGGCCATCGTGATCGCACCCTCGTGGTGCGCGATCATGCCGGTGAGGAACAGTCGGTCGACGTCCGGACCGGTGGCCGCAGCGAGGTCGGCGATCTCGTCCTCGGTGAGCATGCCGCCCATCTCGTGCCCGTCGTGATCGGTCATCGGCTCGGCTCCCCAGTCCTCGAGCCACTGGGTCATCGTGGCGATCTCCGGGTCCTGGGCGTCCTTGATCTGCTGGGCGAGCGCGCTCACCTCGGCGCTCGTGTCGGGATTGACGAGCACGAGGTCGCTCATCTCGATCGCCTGCTCGTGGTGCGGGATCATCATCTGCGCGAACATGATGTCGGCATCGTTCGCGCCGTCGGCCTCCGCGACGGAGGTCTGCTCCGAGTCGCCGTGGCCCTCGTGCCCGCCCGCGTCGTCGGCAGGGGCCGTGCAGGCGGCGAGGCCCAGGACGGCCGCGGCGGTGGCGAGTGTCAGGGTTCGGGGGAGTCTGCGCATGCCGTCACCCTAGCCGATATACCCCAGGAGGGTATGTGTCAGGCTGACGGGCGACGACGAGCGATCAGTGTGGCGTCGGCGACGTCGACCCGGACGCCGTCCCTGACGACGCTCCGCGGACGGTCCTCGGCCGCGACGACGTCGAAGCCCTCCGGCACCGCGGACACGAGGTCCGACGCGGAGAACATCGCTCGCCGGTGGGACTCGGTGAGCTGCGTGAACACCGGTGACGGCGCGTGGCCGACGACGAGCAGGTGGCCACCCGGCGCGACCGCCGTGGCGAGACGCGCGGTCACGGCGACCATGCCGCCGTCGGGCGGGTGCAGGTAGTGCGTGGTGACGAGATCCCACTGCCGGCCGCCCGCGTCGAAGGTGCGGGCGTCCACCTGCCACCAGTCGAGCTGATCGCCCACGTTCGCGGCGTCGGCGTGCCGCTCGGCGCGACGCAGGCCCTCGGCGGAGAAGTCCGCACCGGTCACCCGCCAGCCCTGCCGGGCGAGCCAGATGACGTCCCCGCCCTCGCCGCACCCCACGTCGAGCGCGGTCCCGGGGGTCAGCGACGAGGCGAGGGCGACCAGCTGCGGGTTCGCGTTCCCGCTCCACACGGGATCGTCCCCGGTGTACCGCTCGTCCCAGCTCGCCGGTTCGAACATCTCGTGCTTGTCGCCGTCGCCGTGCGCGTGCGTGCCCATGGGAGCAGCGTGCCGGTCTGCCGCCGGGAGCGCAAACGCTGTTGCCGATCCGGCAAGGTGAGGTCAGTCGGGCCACACCCCGGACGACCCCCGCCGGTGCGAGGCGAGGAGGTGGGTGTCGATGATCCCGATGGCCTCCATGAGCGCGTACATCGTCGTCGGGCCGACGAACGCGAAACCCTCACGACGCAGCGCCTTCGACAGCGCGACCGACTCGGGCGACGACGTCGGGATCTCGCCGATCGTCGTCGGTCGGGGCGTCTGCGCGGGCTGGAAGGACCACACGAGGTCGACGAGCCCACCGCGTTCGCGCAGTCGGATCGTCGCGCGGGCGTTGGTGATCGTGGCGCGGATCTTGGCGCGGTTGCGGACGATTCCGGCGTCGGCCATGAGGCGTTCGACGTCGTCCTCGGTGAACCGCGCGACCGCGTCCGGGTCGAAACCGGCGAACGCCGCGCGGAACGCGGGGCGCTTGCGCAGGATCGTGGCCCACGACAGCCCCGCCTGGAAACCCTCGAGGCTGATCCGCTCGTACATGCCCCGCTCGTCGCGCACCGGCATGCCCCACTCGGTGTCGTAGTACTCGCGCAGCATCGGGTCGACACTCGCCCACGTGGGGCGTGCGAGCCCGTCGTCGCCGACGACGATCCCCGTGTCGACGGCGGCCCCGCCGTCCTCCGGTGGGGTGGCGGGGGTGTCGGTGGTCACGCGGCCGTCTCCAGCGCGAGCAGGGCGGCCTTGGCGGCGGCGCCCCCGAGGTAGCCGCCGAGGCTGCCGTCGGTGCGGAGCACGCGGTGGCAAGGCACGACGACCGGGAGCGGGTTGGTCGCGCAGGCGGTGCCGACGGCGCGCACCGCCCGAGGGTTGCCCACGAGCTCGGCCACCTCGCGGTACGAGCGCGTGCTGCCGTACCCGATCTGCGGCAGGAACCGGTGGACGGTGGCCCGGAAGCCCGAGGAGAGCCGGTGGTCCAGCGGCACGTCGAACGTGCGCCGTCGACCGGCGAAGTACTCCTCCAGCTCGGTCGCGACGAGGTCGAGCCGTCGCGGCGCGGACAGGATGCGTGGGCTCACCTTGTCGGCGAGCGACTGGAGCACGTCGTCGACGCCCTCGGTGCCGAAGGCGACACGCACGAGCCCACGCGGGGTGGCGGCGAGCAGCAGCGTGCCGATGGGCGTGTCGAGGGTGCGGTAGGCGACGTCGAGCAGGCCCTGGGCGTCGGCATGGCCGGCGAGGCGCGCGCGCAAGCTCGAGATCGCGGCGTCGTCGACGGGGAACAGGTCGTTCCGGGAGGGTTCGGTATCGGTGATCATGAGGGTGCTCCTTGTCTGTGCGCGCCTCGTGCTGTGCGACGGCCCTCCCGGTTGGGGTAGGTCGCTCGCAGGGTGGTGAGGCCGTCGGCGGCGGCGCGCCGGACGGCGGCCGCGGTCCCGCCGATCAGCTGTGCGGTCTCGGTGTGGGGGAGCCCCCCGAGGTAGTGGTAGGCGACGGCGAGCCGCTGGCGCTCGGGCAGCGCTCCGACGGCGGCCCAGAGGTCGCGTTCGCCCGCGTCGGGGATGCCCCGCGTCGAGGCCGTGTCCGGGAGGTCGTCGGTGGGGATCGCGTGCCGTTGGCGGGCGCGGGTGATGTCGATCGACTTGCGGCGGGCGACGAGCACCAGCCAGGCCTGGACGTTGGTGTCGTCGTCGAGATCCGGCCACGCACGCAGCGCGGCGAGGAAGGTCTCCGACCACGCGTCATCGGCGTCGGGGCCGAGGCCGAGCACGGCCCGGCAGACGCGCAGCACCGTGGCTCCGTGCTCCGCGACCGCCTGCTCGAAGGGGATGCACATGGTCATCACACGGTAGACGCGTGAGCACCGGCGAACGTGAGGTCCGCGGTTGTCTTGGTCTCGCCTGCGGGGCGGCGCGGCACGCTAGAACAGGCGCGACGTGGCGACCTCGGCCGGCTCCTCGAGCTCGAGCAGCCTGCGCTTGCGGTCGAGGCCGCCCGCGTAGCCCGTGAGTGACCCGTCCGCGCCGACGACGCGGTGGCACGGGATCACGATGCTGATCGGGTTGCGCCCGACGGCCCGGCCGACACGCTGTGCCAGCCGCACGTCACCGAGCCGCTGCGCGAGGGCGCCGTAGGTCGTGGTCGTGCCGAACGGGATCTGCGTGAGCATGGCCCAGACCTGCTCGGAGAACGTGTCGCCATCGGTGATGACGGCGACGTCGAACACCGTCCGCTCGCCCGACAGGTACTGCTCCAGCTCACTGCGGGTCCGCTCGAACAGCGCGTCGCCGTCCACCTCGACACGCTCCCCGAACGATTCCTCGCCCGGCAGGTACCGGTGACCGGGGAAGTACAACCCCGCCAACCGATCGCCGTCGGCCACCGCGGTCATCTCGCCGAGCGCCGTCGAGAAGCTCGTGTGTCGCCTGCTCATCTCTGCATCCTCTCCTCGTTCACCACGAAGACGCGTGAGGACGGTCGGATGTGAGCCCCCGAGAGGTGCTCGATCGACGGCGCTGCTCGGGGGCTCAACTCGTGGCGTCTGCGGCCGGCGTGAGCGTGGCATCGGGTTCGGCCTCCGTGCTGCCGGTGTCCGGCTGGCCGGCACGGGGTCCTCGGAGGGCGACGACCAGCACGAGGGCGGCCATGACGGCGACCCCGACCCACATGGCGTGCTGCCAGCCGATGATGAAGGCGTCGTGGGCGGCGGCGGTGATCTGGTCGCCGTAGGTGCCTGCGTCGTGACTGATGGCCTCGGCGTTGGCGACGCCCTCGCCGGCGATCTGGGCGAGGGCGTCGGGGACGCCGTCGAGGCGACTGCTGATCGCGCTCTGGTAGCCGGCGGTGAGCAGTCCGCCGAGCATGGCGATGCCGAGGGCCGCCCCGAGCTCGCGGGTGAGGTCGTTGAGCGCGGAGGCGACACCCTGGTGCTCGCGGGGCAGGGACGAGGTGATCGCCTCGGTCGACGGCGTCATGGCCAGGCCGGCACCGAGTCCCATGGCGGCCAGGCCGGGCAGAACGCTGAGGTAGCCGCCTTCGGCGGAGACCCGGGCTGCCATGAGCGCCACGCCGGCGGTGGCGATGCTCAGGCCGGTGACCATGGCGGCGCGCACACCGACACGGCTGGCGAGCCTGGGAGCGAGACCGGACGCGACCATCATCAGCAGCGCCATGGGCATCAGACCGAGGGTGGACTGCAGGCCGCTCCAGCCGAGCACGACCTGGAAGAACGGATAGAGCACCAGCGCGACGCCGCCCTGGACGCCGAACAGCACGAGCAGCAGCGTCGAACCGGAGGACAGTCCGCGGGAGCGGAAGTGCCGCACGTCCAGCAACGGGTGTTCCTGGCGCAGCTCCCAGAGCACGAATCCGATCGTCGAGAGCGCAGCCGCCGCGAGGGAGGCGACGATGACCGGGTCGCTCCAGCCGCGGGCGGGAGCCTCGTGCAGGGCGTAGGTGACGCCGACGGCCGCAACGATCGAGGCGACGGTACCGAGCAGGTCGAAGCGACCCAGGGCGCGCTCGCGCGAGTGGGGGATCGCGCGCAGGCCGACAGCGGCCGACACGGCGGTCAGGACGATCGGGAGCGCGAACAGCCATCGCCAGGAAGCGATGTCGACCAGCAGCGCGGACAGGTACATGCCGAGCAGGCCACCGCCGCCGGCCACCGCGGTCCAGGTCCCGATCGCCTTGGATCGTTCGCCGTCGGGGAACGAGGCGGTGATGACCGACAGGGTGACGGGCATGATCATGGCCGCGCCGACGCCACTGAGAAGCCGGGCGCCCAGCATGATCTCGGCAGTCGGAGCGACGGCGCCAGCGACGTTGGCGAGACCGAAGACCGCCAGGCCGGCGAGCAGGACGGGCTTGCGGCCCCACCGGTCGCCGGCGGCGCCGAGCGGGAGAAGCAACGCGGCGAGGGTGAGGGTGTACGTGTTGATGATCCACAGCACCTCGCCCTGGGAGGCCTCGAACGTCGTCGCCAGCTGGGGCTGGGCCACGTTGAGCCCGGACACCGAGGCGACGACCGCCATCAGCCCGGTACCGACCGCCCACAGGATCGCGCGACGTCGCCGCGGATCGGTGATCACGGTCGCAGCCGCTGGAGGCACAGATGACGACATCAGGGGGAGGTCCTTTCACGAGGTGAGTCGCAGCGCCGATCCGCCGCATAGGGCAGGCCGGCGCGCGAACGGTCGAGCGAGCATCCACTCGTCCGCAGGTGATGAGCAATGTTTGTTGCCGAATGGCAAACTGCAGGCATGGCCAACTCTGCGGACAGCACCCTGGAGGCCGTCGGGCCTCGTCTCAAGCACCTTCGGCTCCGGCGGGATGTCACCTTGACGCAGCTCGCCGACGAGACCGGCATCTCGACCAGCACGCTGTCCCGACTCGAAGCCGGGCTCCGGCGCCCGACTCTGGAGCAGCTGCTGCCCCTGGCCCGGTACTACGGGGTCACGATCGACTCCCTGGTCGACGCACCCAGGACCGCGAACCCGCGCGTCGACCTGCGTCCGATGGCGTGCAGCGACGGCTCGGTCATCATCCCGCTGACGCGCAGACCTGGCGGGATCCAGGCCTACAAGTTCGTCCTGCCCACCGGCAGCGACGACACCGTGCCGGACCTGCACTCCCATGAAGGCTTCGACTGGGCCTACGTGCTCAACGGCACCCTCCGCCTGGTCCTCGGCGACCAGGACCTGCTCCTCAACGCCGGCGAGGCCGTCGAGTTCGACACCCGGACCCCGCACTGGTTCGGCGCCATCAGCCGTGGACCTGTCGAGTACCTGAGCCTCGTCGGACGCCAAGGCGAGCGCGCGCACATCCGCACCACCCGCGAGAACCGCAGCTAGCCCCTGCGACGGCCTTCGCCGCGCGGTAGTCGGCCAGCGGAGCGGCACGCCGATGGTCGGCCAACGAGGAAGGGCTCCTGATCCTGCAGGTGTGCAGGATCAGGAGCCCTTCGAGGCCGAGACCAGTGGGCCTCAGATCTCAGATGTCGTAGTACAGCTCGAACTCGTGCGGGTGAGGACGGAAGCGCAGGGGGTCGATCTCGTTGGTGCGCTTGTAGTCGATCCACGTCTCGATGAGGTCGGGCGTGAACACGTCGCCCTCGGTGAGGAAGTCGTGGTCGGCCTCGAGGGAGTCGAGAACCTTGGGCAGCGAGTCCGGCACCTGCGCGATCTTCGCGTGCTCCTCGGGGGGCAGCTCGTACAGGTCCTTGTCGACCGGCTCCGGCGGCTCGATGCGGTTCTTGATGCCGTCGATGCCGGCCATCAGCATCGCCGAGAACGCCAGGTACGGGTTCGCGCTCGGGTCGGGGACGCGGAACTCGATGCGCTTGGCCTTCGGGGAGTTGCCGGTGATCGGGATGCGGATGCAGGCCGAGCGGTTGCGCGCCGAGTAGACCAGGTTGACCGGGGCCTCGTAGCCCGGCACCAGACGGTGGTAGGAGTTCACCGAGGGGTTGGTGAACGCGAGCAGCGACGGGGCGTGCTTGAGCAGACCGCCGATGTACCAGCGCGCCAGGTCGGACAGGCCGCCGTAGCCCTTCTCGTCGTAGAACAGCGGCTCGCCGTCCTTCCAGAGCGACTGGTGGCTGTGCATGCCCGAGCCGTTGTCACCGAACAGCGGCTTCGGCATGAAGGTCGCCGTCTTGCCGGCGTTCCAGGCGACGTTCTTGATGACGTACTTGAACTTCATGACGTCGTCGGCGGCGGTGCGCAGGGTGCCGAAGCGGTAGTTGATCTCCTGCTGACCGGCGGTGCCCACCTCGTGGTGCGCACGCTCGACCTCGAGGCCCACCTGGCCCAGCGTGGTGACCATCGAGTCGCGCAGGTCGGCCATCTGGTCACCGGGGGAGACGGGGAAGTAGCCGCCCTTGTACCGGGTCTTGTAGCCCTGGTTCTTGCCGTCCTCCTCGCGACCGGTGTTCCACGCGGCCTCGTTGGAGTCGATGTAGTAGTACCCGGAGTGCTGGTTGGTCTCGAAGCGGACCGAGTCGAACAGGTAGAACTCGGCCTCGGCGCCGAAGTAGACGGTGTCGGCGATGCCGGTCGAGGCGAGGTAGGACTCGGCCTTCGCGGCGATCGTGCGCGGGTCACGCGAGTAGGGCTCGTCGGTGAACGGGTCCACGATCGAGAAGTAGACGACCAGCGTCTTCGCGGTGCGGAAGGGGTCCACGAACGCGCTCGTGACATCCGGGATCAGCTTCATGTCCGACTCGTGGATCGCCTGGAAGCCGCGGATCGAGGACCCGTCGAACATCAGGCCCTCGGTGAACATGTCGTCGTTGAACGCGCCGACCGGGATGTTGAAGTGCTGCTGGACACCGGGCAGGTCGATGAAGCGCACGTCGACGAACTCGACGCCCTCGTTCTTCGTGAAGGCGATGGCCTCCTCGGCATTGCTGAACATCCAGTCTCCTGTTACTCGTGGGAATCCCGACTCCGTACGCACTCACGCTAGGGCGATGCCGTTACCCCGGAGTCTCTGTCATGTGTCATCCGTGTTACACAGCCGTGCGGTCTCTCACCGTAGGGTGGAGAGCGTGACCGGTGAGACGTCCGTCCCAGCAGATGGGCACCCACCCAGCCTATGGCCGCGGCGCATCATCGCGCTCTGCCTCGACTGGGCGGTCGCCAGCGGCATCAGTGCCGGCTTCTTCGACTTCGACGCGATGGCGACGCTCGCCGCCTTCGTCGTCATCCGCGTGATCCTGACGGCGACCCTCGGGTCGTCGATCGGCCAGCGCCTCGTCGGCCTGGGGGTGCGCCGCCTCGACGGGAGGACGCCGTCCTTGCCGCAGGCCCTGGTGCGCACGCTCGCGGTGTGTCTGGTGATCCCCACGGGGATCACGAGCCGGGAGGACGGCCGAGGGCTCCACGACGTGTGGGCCGGCACCAGGACCATCCGGCTCGGTTCGACGGCGTAGCCGTCAGCGGCCGCGCGCCGCCTTGCGGTCGGGGCGAGCCTTCATCGGGTCGATGCCCTTGGGCACCGGCAACCGGTTCATGCGCTGCAGCGCACGCAGACGCTTGGCGATCTCGGGCACCACGCCGGCGGAGATCGCCTTCTTCTGCTTCTGCACGGCCTTGGCGAGCTGCGGGAGCGGGATCTGACCCTCACCGCGGCCCTCCTGCAACAAGATCACTGGCACGTTCGGCACCACACGGGCGACCTTGCGCTTCTCCGCCTCGAGCATCTTCGCCACGCGGTGCGGCGGACCTTCGGAGACCAGCACCACCCCGGGGCGCCCCACGGCGCGGTAGATCATGTCCTGCGTGCGGGGGTCGACGGCGACCGGCTCGTCCTCGATGTTCCAGCCACGTCGGATCGTCCCGAGTGCCGCCCCGACCGCGCCGGCCTGACCCTCGATCCGCTTGTACGCGTAGTGCTCGGCGCGTCGACCGAGCAGGATCATGGCGAGCATCAGACCGATGGTGAACCCGAGGATCGCGCCGAGCGCGACCGGGAACTGCACCAGCCATGCCACACCGAAGCCGAGGGCGGCGGCGCCGAGGATGATGCCGAGGATCATCCAGGTGATCGAGGGCTGCTGCTCGCGGACGCTGCTGAAGACCTCCCACACCTGGTGGTACCAGCGGCGCTTCTTCACCTTGGGCGTCTTCGCCGGTGCGCCGCCGGCTGCGCTGTCCGCGGCGGTCTTGGAGCTCGTGCGTGCCATGATCGCCCAGCCTACCGGCGGCGCACCGCCGTCCCGGCCTCGCCGTCACGTGTTCGCTCTGTGCTTAGCATCCTCCCGTGAGCGCCAGACGTCGCGCCCGACGGGTGATGGGGGCCGTCCTCGTGGTCCTCGGCGTGCTCGGGCTGGTCCGCGTCGGCTGGGTCGCCTGGAGTCCGCCGCCGGGTGAGCGGGCGGTCGCCGCTCAGGTCGCCTTCCTGACCACCACCCTGGACGACGGCGCCCCGCAGGACATGCAGGCG
The DNA here is from genome assembly GCA_048594485.1 of Pseudactinotalea sp. Taxonomy (GTDB): domain Bacteria; phylum Actinomycetota; class Actinomycetes; order Actinomycetales; family Beutenbergiaceae; genus Pseudactinotalea. The sequence goes on from JBMDXU010000072.1 coordinate 15,299, forward strand.
CTGTTCCCCGAGGGCGCCTTCTTCATGCACGCCCTCACCGGTCTCGCCGCGGCGTCGCAGGACCCGGCCCTGGCCAGAGCCCAGCTTGCCGCCGTCGACTCGCCCGAGATCGCCGGTGGGTTCGGCACCGGCATGAGCACCGAGCACGGCATCTTCCACGCCGGGTTCTCGCTGCTGCTGGCCACGAGGATCGCGCAGTCGGGTGACGACGACGACCTTGCCGTGGTCGCCGAGCGTGCGCCGGCGGTCCTCGACGCCCTCCTCGCGAGCCCGACAGGGGTGCCCGACTCCTACCCGGGCGGCTACTGGCCGTGCGACGCGGTCGTGGCGGCGGCCGCCGTCGCCCTGGCCGCCGACCAGCTCGGCCGACCCGAGTGGATCGCCGACCTGCGAACCTGGCGCGGCACCGTCACGAGCATGCTCGACCCGGACCTGTCGCTGCTGCCTCATCGGGTCGCGGCCGACGGCAGCGTGCTCGACCCGCCGCGCGGCTCGTCGCAGGCGATCATCCAGACCTTCTGGCCGACCCTCACCACCGCGCTCGACGGCGCCCCCGACCTGGCGACCTGGCAGACGTTCCGCGAGGCGTTCGTGACGTCGGTCGCCGGACTGGTCGGTGTCCGCGAGCACCCGCTCGGCACCGACGGCGACGGCGACGTCGACTCCGGCCCGCTCGTCGCCGGGATCAGCCTCAGCGCGAGCGCGGTCACCCTCGCGGCCGCCCGCGCCGTCGGCGACGCCGCCCTTGCCGCCGATCTCGACCGGCAGGCCGAGCTGCTGGGGATGCCGCTCGAGGTCGCTGGGGAGCGTCGCTACGCGGCCGGTCTCGTCCCCGTCGGCGACGCGTTCCTCGCGTTCGCGCGCTCGACCCCGGAGGCGGTCGACGCCCTGGCTCCGTCCGGACCGCGGGTCCTGTGGCCGCTGCTGGCGCTGCCACCTGCCCTGCTGGTCGCGCTCGGGCTGCTCCTGCTCCGCCGCCGGTCGCGTGCCGTAGCTCCGTAGGTCGTCCGCTGCCTGTGGACAACCTCTGCAGGGGATGTCGCTGTCGGTGTTGGCTGGTGGCATGACCATCCCGCTCACGCTGCAGGGCGTCCCGCTCGGGGGACTGCGTCTGGGCGCGCCGCTGGGATCGGGGTCCGGGGGAGTCGCCTGGGCCGCCACCACGTCGGAGGGTGAGCAGGTGGCCGTGCGCGTGCTGCCCGATGTCGAGCCGGCGCGCGCCAGGGCACGACAGCGTCGTCTCGATGCGCTCCGCGCAGTCACGCACCCGGGGCTCGCCCGTGTCCTGCAGATGCCGGACGAGAGCGACGAGCGACTGCTGGTCACCGAGATGATCGTCGGCCCGACCCTCGCCACGGTCCGCACCGGCAGGCTCGGTGTCACCGGACCGGAGGCGGTCACGCTGGTCCGCGACCTCGCCGACGCCGTCGCGGCGATGCACGACGCCGGCGGCGTGCACGGCGACATCTCGCCGTCGAACGTGCTGATGCGCGCCCAGCCCGACGACGTCGCTCGTCCGGTCCTGATCGACGTCGCCGGTGATCTCGGCGCGGAGGCCGGGACACCGGGGTTCATCGCGCCGGAGGTCCGAGCAGGTCGAGCGGCGGGCACGGCCGCCGACGTCTGGGCGATCGCGACCCTCGGTGTCTGGGCGGCGCAGGTCGTCGACCGTGACGCACTCACCGCGATGATGCGGCCGGCCCTCTCGGACGACCCGGCGCGCCGTCCCACCGCGGCCGAGCTCGCCGCCTCGCGCGGCGCGCGGCCCGACACCCCGGTCCGCGTGCCGCCGCCCTCCGTGCTCGCCGGTGCGACCCTGCGCGAGCAGGCTCAGCGGCAGGCCACGGTGGTGCGGCCGGTGCGGCGTCGGCGACCGCGGCACCGCAGGCGCAGCGCGGGACGTGCGGCCGCCGTGGCGTGCCTGGCACTGCTCGCGCTCGGTGGCGGCATCCTCGGCGGGTGGCGCTGGCTCGATGCCCAGGGTGGTGCGGCGGCCGGCCCCGTGCCGTCACGGACGACGGACGACGAGCTCATCGACCGCGTGATCGATCTCGTCGACCGACGTGACGAGGCCATCGTGGCCGGCGATGCCGAGGCCCTCGGCGCGCTGACGGTGCCGGGATCACCCGCGCAGCAGGATGATCTCGCCCTGCTCGACGACCTGGAGTCCGACGGCGCCACGGTCTCCGGTCTCTCGACCGCCGTCACCGAGCCGGTCGTCGTCGAGCCTGCTGCCCTCGAGGACGGGACCCGCACCGCGACGGTCCAGGCGACCCTGACGCAGTCCGGCTACGAGCGCACCCGCGGCAGCACGACGGTGCACGTCGAGGCCGCCGCGCCCCGGTGCGTCCGGCTCGAGCTGCGGCTCGACGAGGGTCAATGGCTCGTCGAGACCGCAGCTCGCTGCTCCGGCTAGTCCGGCGGTTCGCTCGGCGGGTTCGCTCAGAGGCCCAGCGAGGCCTCGAAGTCACCCGACTCCAGACGGTTCTTCACGGCCGTGAGGAACCGAGCCGCGTCGGCGCCGTCGACCAGACGGTGGTCGTACGACAGCGCGAGGTACATCATCGACCGCACCGCGATGACCTCGGCGCCCTCGGCGTCGGTGACGACGACGGGCCGCTTGACGATCGTGCCGGTGCCCATGATCGCGACCTGCGGCTGGAGCAGGATCGGGGTGTCGAAGAGGGCACCGCCGCTCCCGGTGTTGGTGATGGTGAAGGTGCCGCCGGTCAGCTCGTCCGGCGTCGCCTTGTTGTCGCGCGTGCGCGCGGCGAGATCGGCGATCTTGCGGGCGATGCCACCGAGGTTGAGGTCACCGGCGTCCTTGATCACCGGGACGACGAGACCACGCTCGGTGTCGACGGCGATCCCGATGTTCTCCGACCCGTGGTAGGCGATCTCGTCGCCGTCGATGCTGGCGTTGACCTTCGGGTACGCCTTGAGCGCCTCGGCCGCCGCGAGCGTGATGAACGGCAGGAACGTCAGCTTGGCTCCCTCACGCTCGGCGAAGGAGTCCTTGGCACGCGTGCGCAGTCGGGCGACCTTGGTCATGTCGACCTCGAGCACCGTGGTCAGCTGGGCGGACGTCTGCAGGGACTCGACCATCCGCGAGGCGACGATCTTGCGCAGTCGCGTCATCTTCTCGCGTGTGCCGCGCAGCGGCGAGACCGGCAGGTTCGACGGCGCCGCCGCGGGCTTGCTCGCCGGGGCCGCAGGTGCTGCGGGTGCCGCTGCGGGCGCGGCCGCGGCCTCGGCCTCCGCCTTGGCCTTCGCAGCGGCCTCGGCGGCGTCGAGCACATCCTGCTTGCGGATGCGGCCACCGACCCCCGACCCGGTGAGCGAGGACAGGTCGACACCCTTGTCCGCCGCGAGCTTGCGGACCAACGGCGTGACGTAGGAGCTGCCGCCGTCCTCGCTCGCGGGGGCCTCGGTGGGCTCCGGCGTCGGGGTCGGCTCGGGGTCCGGGGTGGGCTTCGACTCCGGCTCGGGCTTCGGCTCCGGGGTGGGCTCCGGCGCCGGCTCGGGCTCGGGCTCGGGCTCCGGGGTGGGCTCGGGCTCGGGCTCGGCCTCGGGCTTCGGCTCCGCCGGGGCCTCGGCGGGAGCCGAGGACGACGAACCGGAGCCGACGTACGCGAGATCCGTGCCGACGTCGACGGTCTCGTCCTCACCCACGAGGATCTCCAGCAGGGTGCCGGCCACGGGGGAGGGGATCTCGGTGTCGACCTTGTCGGTCGAGACCTCCAGCAGCGGCTCGTCGACGGCGACGTCGTCGCCGACCTCCTTGAGCCAGCGGGTGACCGTGCCCTCGGTGACGGACTCGCCGAGCGCGGGGAGCTTGACGGCGGTCCGCTCGCCCTCGCCGCCCTGCGGCGCCGACTGCTCGGCCGGCGCCTGCTCGGCCGGCGCCGACTCCTCGGTCGGTGCCTCCTGCTGCGCCACCTCCTCGGCCTGCTCGGTCGGGGTGTCGGCCACGCCGGTCTCGGCCTCCGGCGCCTCCTGCTGCTCGGCCGAGGCATCCTCAGCGGGCGCCTCCTGCGCGGGCGCCGCGGAGTCGTCGCCCCCGCCACCGCTGCCGTCGCCGATCACGGCGAGCTCGGCACCGACCTCGACGGTCTCGTCCTCCTCGACGAGGATCTTCTCGAGCACACCCGCCACGGGGGAGGGGATCTCGGTGTCGACCTTGTCGGTCGAGACCTCCAGCAACGGCTCGTCGACGGCGACCTCGTCACCCACGGCCTTGAGCCACCGCGTCACGGTGCCCTCGGTGACGCTCTCACCGAGAGCGGGCATCTGCACGGACTGTGACATATCAGGTGTCTCCTTCGTTGGCGCCGTCAGGCGTGAGAGTGCAAAGGCTTTCCGGCCAAGGCCAGTGCGGCCTCGCCGAGCGACTCGTTCTGGGTCGGGTGCGCGTGGATCAGGGAGGCCACGTCGTCCGGGAAGGCCTCCCAGCTGACGATGAGCTGCCCCTCGCCGATCTGCTCACCCATACGGGCACCGAGCATATGGACTCCGACGATCGGACCGTCCGTGGCGCGGACGAGCTTGACGAAACCCGTGGTCCCGAGGATCTGGCTCTTGCCGTTCCCCCCGAGGTTGTACTCGAGGGTCTCCACGTCGCCGTGGACCTCGCGCGCCTGGTCCTCGGTCAGCCCGACCGAGGCGACCTCGGGCTCGCAGTAGGTGACCCGCGGGATCGTGGAGTCGACGACGGGGGTGGGCTTCAGGCCCGCGATCTCCTCGGCGACGAAGATGCCGTGGGCGAAGCCGCGGTGCGCGAGCTGCAGACCCGGCGTGATGTCACCGACGGCGTAGATCTCGCCGACACCGGTCCGCAGCCGCTCGTCGACGACGACGAACCCGCGGTCGAGGGTGAGCCCCTGCTCGGCGTAGCCGAGGTCGTCCGTGGCCGGCCCCCGCCCGACGGCGACGAGCAGCACCTCGGCCTCGATCGTGGCGCCGTCCTCGAGGGAGACCACGACACCGGTCTCGTCCTGCGTGACGCCGGCGAACCGCGTCCCGAGCCGGTACCCGATGCCACGCTTGCGGAACGCACGCTCGAGCCCCTTGCTGAGCGCGACGTCCTCGTTCGGCACCAGGTGGTCGAGGGCCTCGACGATCGTGACGTCGGCACCGAAGCTGCGCCAGACGCTCGCGAACTCGACGCCGATGACACCGCCGCCCAGCACCACCGCGCTCGAGGGCACCCAGTCCATGGCGATCGCCTGGTCGGAGGTGATGACCCGGCCGCCGATCTCCAGCCCGGGCAGGCTACGGGCGTACGAGCCGGTGGCGAGGACGACGTGCGCACCGGTGATCCGGCGGTCGTTCACCTCGACGGTGTCGGGGGCGACGAGGCGACCCCATCCCTCGACGACCTCGATCGAGCGCGACGAGACCAGGCCCTGCAGGCCCTTGTACAGCCGGGCGACCACACCGTCCTTGTAGGCGTTCACGGCCGGGACGTCGACGCCGTCGAGCGACGCCCGGATCCCGAAGGTCTCGCTCTCACGGACCGCGTCGGCGACCTCGGCCGCGTGGAGCAGCGCCTTCGTGGGGATGCACCCGCGGTGCAGGCAGGTGCCGCCGACCTTGTCGGCCTCGACGAGCGCGACCGACATGCCGAGCTCGGCGGCGCGCAACGCCGCCGCGTAGCCGCCGCTGCCGGCGCCCAGGACGACGACGTCGTAGTCCTGCTCGCTCACCTGCTCTCCTCCGGATCGGTTCGCGTCCATCTTGGCATCGCGCGCGCCCACCATCCGCCGGAAACGATCCGTGGGAGCGGCGATGTGGTGCGGCTCACGTCAGCGGTCACCCGCCACGTTCTCCAGCAGCGCGAGGAGGGTGCGGACCCCGACCCCGGTGCCGCCCTTGGGCACGTACGCGCGCGGCGACCCCTCGTTGAACGCGGGTCCGGCGATGTCGAGGTGAGCCCAAGGCTTGCCGCCGGTGAACTCACGCAGGAACAGTCCCGCGACGAGCATCCCGCCGAACCGGTCGCCGATGTTGGCGATGTCGGCCACCTGGGTCTTCATCGACGCCCGCAGCTCCTCGGGCAGCGGCATCGGCCAGAACTGCTCGCCGCTGTCGTCGGCCGCCTGGACGACCTGGCGGCGCAGGTCGTCGTCGTTGGCCATCACGGCGCTGACCCGGTTGCCGAGCGCCACCATCTGCGCACCCGTGAGGGTCGCGATGTCGACGAGCGCGTCGGGGTTCTCCTCGCCGGCTGCGACGAGGGCGTCAGCGAGCACGAGGCGCCCCTCGGCGTCGGTGTTGAGGACCTCGACCGTGGTGCCGCCCCGGATGGTGATGACGTCGGTGGGGCGCTGCGCGGCCCCGGAGGGCATGTTCTCGGCGAGCGCGAGCCAGCCGGTCACGCGGACG